>CAZXJG010000007.1:0-36485 GCA_964640985.1 uncultured Melioribacteraceae bacterium
ATGACACCTAATAACAATTGGCTGCGTTTAACTTTGCTTGAATCTTCGATTTTACTATCTATTGCCCAAGTCTTATTCATTATTAATTTCTTATTTTTCTTGTTTTCAAGTTTAATCCTTATTTCCCCTGCAACAAATTTTCCGTTCTTATTTTTCTGAATAATTAATCCGCCTTTGGAAAATGAAAAATAATATTCTACATAATTGGAGGTTGAATCATAAGCAAATTGGGCATAATCTAAATTAAAATCAAAATTATTTTGTGCAACAGCTACATTTACACAAAATAAAAATAACCCAAATAATATCTTTTTCATTTGATGTTTTTCCTTTCTTTCTTATATAAAATATTTAAAATTAAATTATTTACAAAGTTATAAACCGGATATTCGAAAATATTACTTAATATAATTATTTTATCGTCTCATTTCTATTGACTATTTCCTATATCATATTTTTTACCGTTAAGAATATTGTTAATCCAATTACTAATTATCTTCATCGCATCAGGCGAAAAAGTTTGCTTGATCTTAGAATACTCTTTTGGTAAACCTGTCGTACTCTTCTGAAACAAATGATTTAGTTTAGGAATAATCATAGCCTTCACATTGTAATTGCCTTCTTTTTTCAGGGCGTTTTCTATGGCTTCCATGTTTTCTTTAGGTGACACTTGTAAATCATTTTCACCATATAAAACAAGGACCGGACATTTTACATTTTTGATTGATTTTATTGGATTATATTTTAAGTAAAACCTAAACCACGGACGTAACATAAACTTTAATTTCTCTTGAAAAACTTTCAAGGAATATTTTCTTTTATTAATATCCTTTTTAGACAACGAATGTCTAAATTTTTTAAATACTTTTTCCAATTTTTTAACAGCAGCCGATAAATTTTTTACATTTTCAATAATCTTAAAAATCTTTTTATTTATTCGAATATCCTGCTGTATTTCTTTCTTCGGCACTCCGGCTTTTTGTTGAAGTATTGTAGTTTGATTTAATAATATATCTTTGCCCTGTAGTCCGGGGGTAGCTAATAAGACTATGAATGCAATATCATTCAATTTAGATGCAACCATTGATGCGATGATACCTCCTTCGTTAAATCCGATAATTCCAATTTTAGTTGTATCAACACCCTTCAACTTTTTTAGAAATTTAATACTCGAAGTCGCATCACGCGCAAAATCAATGGTTGTAGAGTTATTAAAATTCCCTGTTGATTCTCCTGTGCCTCTGTCATCTAACCTCAGCACTCCAAATCCTAATCTTGTGAAATAATCTGCCAGAACTAAAAAAGGCTTATGCCCATACATGGTTTCGTCTCTATCCTGAGGACCAATTCCACTAATTAAAAGGATCGATGGAAAGGGTCCTTTCCCTTTCGGATAAGTATATGTACCTGCTAATATTATATTATCCAATTTATTATGAACTTTAACTGATAACGATTTATAGGGATAAGGTTTAAGCGGATACTGAGGCCTATTTAACCTAATGAACTTATCCTCCCGATAAAGAACAAGTTTTTTCTGCCTACCTTCTTGTTCCCATGTCCCGACTATCTTATTGCTATCAATTTTAATTACTCCTGTATATACTGCTTTAAATCTGTTAATCTTAAAACTAATCTTTCCCTTGTTAATTAATAAATCATTAACGGGGACGGAAAAAATACGTAGGTTAGGAATAGAGATTTTTAAATTGATTTTATTATTACTATCTTTCTCAAAATCAGCTAATAACAAGATCTTCCTTTGAGGAAATTCCCAAAAGTTTTCCCATTTCCCTATTAGCTTATTTTCTATTGGGTTCTCATTAGTTTTTAAATAAAATAAAATAACCCCTGATATTATAACAGCTAAAGTTACAAGAATAATAATTATCTTAGCTTTCTGAAACTTGAAATATCTCTTAATCATTTTATAACTCGTAAAAAAATATTATTAGTTGCACTATTAACCCGGCAATTATTTTTCGTATTCCAAACTAATTTACCACCCATACTAAATTTATTTTCCTTTATTCTATCATTCAAAATTTAAAATGACGCAACAAATTAAATTTAAAAAAGGTTCCATCATGAATTGATGAAACCTTTTTATTACTAACTAATTAGGTTACTGTAAACAATTTATGAATAATTAAAGTCCGTATCTAACTGAAAAAACATTATTATTATCAAAATATTTTACAGGGACAAACGCATAATCGATCGATAAATTGATACCTGTAACATCTTTCAAGTTAAAACCGGCACCAAGCGTATAATTTTCAAAAATATTTGGTGTATCATTAGTAGCCTGCGGAGAAAATAAATACCCACCTCTTAAATAAAACATATTTTTAAAAGAGTATTCAAATCCAAGTTTATAATTATCATAAGTAAAATTATTATTTTGAAACGCAGTAGAAACGGTAATTTGGTTCTGATCATCTATTTTTTTTAGGTAAGAAACACCCAAAGAAAATTCAGAAGGTAATTCTGCCGATGAAGCGTCAAATTTATAAAATGTAGGACCTACTTGAGCATTTGGATCAGTAGCAGTTTTAAATAAAGCATTTCCTCCGTATTTCATTGATCCGCCCAAATTCTTTATGACAATACCAATCGCCAATCCGGGAACATTAAAAAGATTTCTGTATTGAACACCGGCATCAAAACTAGAACCATAAGCAGAAGCTCTATCAAAACTTTCGCTAATAATGTTGAAATTAACACCAATAGAAATTCTTTCAGTTAGTCTTTTGGAATAAGTTAAACCGACAACAAAATAAGTCGGATTCATTGTACCGCCCGTTCCGTCAGGTTGATCCATAGTAGTTATATTTATGGTTCCGATATTCAAAGATCTGAATGCTACTCCAAACGTTCCCAGTCCCCCTAATCTTCCACTAACAGCAACAAAATCTACATTCATACCTGCGATATATGATCGATAAGAGAAGATTGCATTTGCATTTGAGGGACTAAAATCCAAACCTGCCGGATTCCAATAAATCGACTCTAAGCCTTCAACAGATGCAATTTGAGAACCACCCATGGCTAAATATCTTGCACCAACAGGAATTCTTAATTCCGGGGCAGCAGATGTTCCAGCTCTGTTATGACCACTAGCTAATAATTCTACAGTTGTAAAGCTAAAAATTAGAATTATTAACAATAAAGTTTTTAAATGAATCATAATTTATATCCTCTAAATTTAATTTAAAAATTTATCAGGGTACAATTTTTTATAAATTTGTACCCCTTTGAAAATATTAATATACTTTTAATATCTGCTGTTCTTGTACAATCGCTAATTTCAGAACTTTTTTAACTCCGAATTTAGGCATGTCTATATATACGATATAAATACCGCTTGCTACCGGATAACCGCTATCATTTTGCAAATTCCATCTTTCAAATTGTCCATTGGATGCTAGATGATGAATTGTTTTAAGCAAAACACCGCTTAAATCAAATATCCTGATAGTAGCTTTCGAAGGCAAATGATTGAAAGTTACATAATGATCTCCTCTTGATGTTTCCCTATATTGATATCCGTAATAAGGATTAGGAAATACATTAACCTTCTTTAAATCGGATTTCGTTAAAGTCAGACTCGAATCAACCTTTGGTGCAGCAATAGTAAATTTATCAGCAGGTGAATTGATCTTAGGAGCTATAAAAGTCATAGTAAAGTCAGCTGACATTTGTTCTCGTGAACCTCTGGGCTGAAGCCAAAATGACCATAGTACAGGACCGCCATTTTGAATTATTTCACCCATAAAATCACGACCACCTGCATTTGGATCCCAATCATTACCGGTAGGATCATAAGTTGTATTTAATACAAATATATAATTATAAGGAGTTGCATTACTTTGAGGATCCCACTGACCATTTTTATCTTTATCCCTAATGATAACGGATAGTTGACGAGGCGGATTACTAGAAATATCGAACACCTTAAATGGAACATACGCTTTTGTTTCCCAGTTGCCGGGTCCCCAAGTAGTATAAAGATTGGCAATTTGTCCACTATCGGGATTAACCACGTAAGGTTCACCTACATCATATTTCCCATTACCATTCACATCTGTATAACTTTTAACCTTAAATACATCCATACGAATATTTTTTAAATCTGCCAGTGGAACGGTGGTTTCACCCCAAAAATTTGGTCCAACAAAAGCACCGCCAAACAATAGTGCTCCGCCGGCATTCACTCCCGATAACCATCTGGGACCAGTATAACTCCAAGAAACTCCTTTAACGGCCGGTCCGATAACCTTAAATAGTAATCCATCAACTATAGGATAATTATTATCACCACTTTGGTTAGTTTGGTCATCAACCAATATTTTGTTTGTAGTGGTATTGGTAATATTCCATGTTGTAACACCGCTGGTATCACTGAAATTTACCGAATAATTGTCGCCGGTTGTTGCAGAAGGATCAACTACCAAAGCAAAAACATTACCATCGCTTTTCCCGGAATGTACTGCTTTAAGAGTATCTCCAAATGTACTGCTGTAACGTACACCTGCATTAGGATAATGAGGTACAGCCGTTAAAATATTTACAGGCGACAGAAGTGCGTGAAACGGAAGAAGCGGCGCCGGGTTAAAGGCATAAGCAACAACTGCAAAATAATAATTTTGACCATCACGCAATGCTGTTTTCGTAAATTGATTTGTCGTTATATGTAGAAATCTGCTTATACCGTTATCTTTACCGTTAACCATCAGAGTTGGTATTCCTACTCCGTTTTGATCATTTACAGTGTCATAAATTGCAGTAACACCATCTTTAAGATCATAAATTCCTATAAGTTTTCCATCTGAAATATTAGATGATGGGGCGGGTAATTGAAAGATTTCATAACCTTCGAATGTATAACCCTTATCTGAGAAATTCTCTATCTTGTTTTCAAGTGCAATATCAGTTCCCCAATTTAAAATTATGCTGTTATGCATTTCCGTTACTTTAACTTTAGGAGGTTTAATAGCAGGTAATTGAAAAAGCTGATCAAAAACAATTTGTGCCGTATTATCATTACTTTTTAGTTGAGTTACAGCATTCAAATTTGTAGTACCCATTCCGCCAATCAATGCTACAACCACTTGAGCAGTATCGCCGAGGCTCATCGTTATAGGTCCGTTAACAACCATCATTCTTCTATCACCAGGACCATCTACCGTACCGTCAATCTTACCGGTTCCGGTAACCGGATTACCATCACATAGATAAGTACCGTAAGGTGTAACATCTGCAACTGAAGCAGGAAATGCACTAAAAGTAGGATAAGGCGGACGAGGTAAAGAACCTCTCATTAAATTATAAAATTGCAGAGTACCATTATAAGAGAAAGCAGGGTCGCCCCAAGTTCCGCCGGCTGCAAAATAAATAAATGAACTCATTGGCTTTGGATTCACATACTTATACCCTTTTCTCCATTTTAAATTAAACATTGCACTATCATTCTGATTACCTGTGTATTTAGAAACACCTTGCATAAAATCATATCCGACAGCAGGGGTAAATCCTAACCCTTGATAATCGGCATCTACAGTTCCGGAACTATAAGAATAGCCTAAATTTAACGTAGTATCACTACCGGAGAAATCGTCTGTAGAATTACCTACATCAGGGTCCGACCATTGTACGATATACATACTGTCAATTTTAGAATTGCTTGCTGATTTTGGTGTCCCTTTATAAACAATATTAACTTTTTTATAAATAACATTACCTAAAGCACCGGAATAAGCATAAGCCCAATAAGTTTCGGAAATTTCTAATCCGATAGGAGGTGAACCGTATGAACTAGCTGAATTATCATCATTATATTTTATAAAAATAGTTTGAGATGCGCCGGGGATACCTGGAATGTCAATGTCCGGTTCATAAACTCCATCATTATTTACATCTTCATAAGGTGCACCTTGATCTGCCGGCCATTCATCCCAATCTTTTTTATATTGAGCCCTTATAGCTTGGATATCGGAAGCTGTTACAGAACCAAGGCTTTTATTAAAGAAGTCTGCCGCATCGCGGGTTAAATCACCGTTTTTATAATCCGGTCTTACCCTAAATAATCTAATTATTGCTTTCGTTCCTGAAAGATAAGTATTACCATTCACACGAACCAGCGGTGTTGAGCCGTCATGAACTTGACCTCCCCAAACAATTCCTTCGGAAAATATAACACCGAGATTAGCGCCGTTCGGGTACGCACCATTCCAAGACCCGCCCGCTACAACCCAGTCATGGAATCCTTGATTGCCAACCCAAGAAGTAATGTTGTTAATATCCATTATGCTTTGAGCCGGATTATCGGCAGTCTTACTCAATCTTGGTTTTTTACCCTTTTTATTCTGTTTCCCTTTATAATTTCCAAACGAATTAGTAGGAGTTATAAATAAGGATAAAATAAAGAATAAAATTAAACCTAAATAATTATATTTCTTCATATTAAAAAATCTCCACATTATTATAAATTTTATAAAACAATTTTACTTGGTCATTAATAATTAATCCTGACACCAACTCGCAAAGTTCTCGGAGCAGAAAAGAGATCATAGCCATATACACTAAATGCAGCTTCCCTATTCGTATAATTCAAAGCTCTATATAGATCAGCAAATCTCTCGGTATATCTAGAGCCGGAAATAATTTTCTGTCCGCTGGCGGACTGTAAAAATCCGTCATTATATGCATTCCCGGTTTTTTGATAAACATTAGTTACATTTTTAGTATTAAGCAGATTCTGCACATACACATAGAATTGGACATCAAAGTTAAATATATTCACTGTTTTATCAATACGAAGATCTAAATTGTATTGCCAAGGAGTAGTAGAGGAATTTACCGGACCAATAGGACGTCTTCCCCTAGTATCAAGGCGGGGGATTAATCCTCCTGTCCAAGCAGAACTTTGTCCTAAGCCAAGATTTTGTGCAAAAGTATATGGATGTCCGCTATTAAATGTAAAGAGCAGATTAACACCCAATTGCTGAAGAATAGGTCCGCCATCGTTTTTACCGAATCTATAATCTAACATTATTGAACCCGAATGTGTAAAATTATAAGCTAACGGCATTAATACCGTAGGAACTTCACTGTTTGTCTCTAAAGAACCAAGCCCGCTGGCAGAAAATGAATTAGTTCCTTTTGCATTAGAAAAAGTATAATTAACTTGCGCTCTAATTCTTTTTATCCTTCTAATCCTAAGACTCAATTCAAAGCCTGTGGTCGTTGCAAAATCCTGATTTATAAAAGCCTCATACCTACTAATACGAACACCAGGAGCAGTACGTACTTCCGCATACTGCATTTGTCCTTTAATATCTTTATAAAAGGCTGTAATATCTACTGCAGCGAAATCGGTAAACTGCTGTGAGAAACCAATTTCATATTGCGTTGTTCTTATTGGTTTAGGATTATAAGCTATAGGATTCGTCCACAGATGACCGCCGGTTAGTATGTATGCAGCTTGATAAATTCCCCTATATGCAATATCTAAACTCGGCGACTGAACAAATTTACCATATTGCACATGGAAAACCGTTTTATCAGTTACCGGGAATGAAAATCCTAATCGTGGAGAAACATAACTAAAAGTGCTTCCTTTTTTAAGAGCAGACGAGGGAATTAAATGCGTTGAGAGATTAACTGTCGGCATTTTCGGATTTGACCAGGACCAACTGTCCATATTTATATAGTCATATCGTAAACCCGCATTTATTATTAAATTATTTATTTCAAATCTATCCTGGATATAGCCGGAAGCAAAAACAGGGTGTTTCGGTGCAAAAGGTCCGGAATCAATAGTATTACCAAAAACATCATAACCATAATTACTAAAACTGCTATAAAGTGTACTGCCGATAAGTGATGATAAAGAATCTTTATTAGCAGCCATATCGGGGTTTAGTCTGATTGTATTTAGAACAGTACTGGCACCTCCAACGAAATAGTGTCTAATTGTCCAGCGCTGGTAAGAACCGCCTGCTTTAATGGCGTGTTTTTTTATCTGCAATGTATAAGCAAATGATCCGCCGAAATAATTATTGTTATCTTTCGAAAACCCTGATAATAAAGTGCCGGGCCTATTAAATGGGAATCCGTAAAAATCATACCCGCTAGGACCGGTTGTATAATTACGGTATTGGAACCCATGAGCAGCCGCAGCAAGACTATCACTGTATAACATATAATTGTCTTTAAAAATAGGATCATAAGTTTTTCCTCGACTATTAAAATAATTAACACTAGCCACAAAGAATGAATTTTTAGTTAATAAATAAGTAGCCTTTAAATTTAATAACAGATTAGAATTATCTATTATCGGTATTCTTTGTAGGTTAAACATATTCCTGATATCAGGAAGGTTATCTTGGCGCCTACGCCAAGTGTATGCACCGGTTAGCCGTAATATAAGCGGATTGCCATAATACGAAGCCGTACCATTTAACGTATATCTATTGTTCATTCTATTGGGAATATTCCCGCCTTTCCAGGAAAGTATCCGGTAATCATTTTTATTACCTCCATAGAAACCCGTATCATACACTTTCGTTGTATCGAAAAGTGCTCCATCGGAAAAAGCTGTCGGATTTCCCGCGAAAAACTGAGGATTCGGATTACGCGCAAAATTATTTTCAGCGGAAACAAAAAACTTAAATTTTTTATTTACTATTGGTCCACTGAAAGTTAATACATTATCGGAATAGCCATACGAATAAGTATCCAAGAATTTATCGCCCGGATAATTACCAAAATTATCGGTTTCAAATCTATATGAAGCGTGATATTTATTAGTACCCGTTTTAAAACTTTCAGAAATAATACCTGCATTTGCATTACCGTATTCTGCATTATAACCGCCGGCTTGCAGAAGGATTTCCTCCAAAGCATCCTGGGTAACATTTACAAGTGACCCGCCGTTCCGGTTTAATACATTTTTTACATTAACTCCGTCCAACAAAAACCCTGTTTCATCGGCTCTACTTCCACGAATATAAATTACACCACGTAACCTAACAACGCCAGGCTGTAGTGCAATAATATCGTTAACAGTTCTAACAGGTAAAATATTGATTTCTTCAGAACCAATTATCCTTACTGCATTTGTAGCACTCTTTTGTATCAAAGGTCTTCGTGAAACTATAACAACTTCTTTAGTTAAAATTTCCTTAGGAAGAAGAGAGAAGTTAATGCTTACAGTTAAACCCGAAACTACTTGGACACTCGTTACTATAACCTTTTGGTAACCGATGTAAGATGCACGAACACTGTAAGTTCCTGGTGGAACTTCGTGAATTATATATTCACCTTTCATATTTGCTGCGGCGCCAAAAGAAGTTCCAACGATTATCACGTTGGCACCGATTAATGGTTCACCGGTTGCCTTATCTGTTACTTTTCCAGACACTCTACCGGACTGGGCAAAGGTCAATGAGATAGGAACCGCCATTAAAAGTATTGCTAAAGAAAATACTCGTAACATTGTTTTTTCTCCAATATTGTTAAAATTTTTAATCATCCTGATATATTTTAAATTTTAAATTACTCTTAACATCATATATAACTGATGTATATCTACTCTGTGATTTGAAGTTATATACATTTGTTGAAAGCGTATCACTACCGGATATAATATAAACGGTACCGCTACCGGCTGCCAATTTCATATATGATGCTCCTTCCCCCATAGTTAGTGTCTTTGTAAATGTGATTGTTGTATCCATAGTCCCTCCTTTAAATATCAATCCATTTACTGTTGCATCCGGTGATCCATTCAGAAAAAACACATACGCAGAATCAACCGGATAGAGATTTTTATCCGAAGGGGAGCTTTTAGTTTGCCAAATTTTTCTTTCAATAGATTTGACTAATACTCTTCCTGTACTACCATTACCAACGATAAACAGTCGCGTTTTTGCATCTGTATCAGTCACAAATTTAAAAGTATTTGCAGAGGTTACTATAGTTTTAGAACCTGCCGGTACATCCTTAAATGACAACGTGGTTGGACTTTCAGCACCAAAGGCAATTGATCCAAATGATATTGGACCTCCGGTTTGGGAATTCATGGTTATATTCATACCATTTGCATATCCCAAATTAACAACTTTAACCTGGCTTCGAAAGTTAAAATGACTCGGTATGGGTTGAACACTTGTGTCAACACACCCAGTAAATAAAAACATTAAACTTATACCGACAATGGCTATAAGCTTTATGGTTGTTTGTTTTTTCATACAACCTCCCTAAATATTATTTAAACAAATATAAGATCTTTAATAATTGAAAAATCCGTTACTTTACTTTTTATTCTTCCTGTATTTCCCGCTTGTATTAATACTTGTATTAATAATGAAAATAAAGTGAAGAATAATAAAACTGAAAAAATTTCACGATGCATATTGCTTTCCTAATTTGTTAATTAGTAAAACTTTTTGAGTGAGTAAAAAAAAATATAATGTTTTTTTCAATTTACCTCCTTTTTATTTGTTAATGAATTAATATTGTTAATAAATAATAATTTTTTAAAAATTTTTCATAATGGAACTTTTTAAATTTTTAAAAGTCATAAACCTATGAATAATTTTCACTATTCATAAATGAAATTATTAAAATACAAATTAAATGAAAAGTGTTGAGATAATAAATATTATACGATCGTAATGAAATGATGTTTTTTTAATATCATAAAGTAAACTATTCAACATTTTTCCTCTCTTTTGAATTAACTTATTATTATTAATTGTTTTTTTAACCGTTTGCAAAACTGTAATAGTTAATATCTTTATTTTTTGTAGCAATTTAATACTGTATGCATTCTTTGTCAAGGCTTTTATAAAGAACTATACAATTAAATTAAGCTGTATTTCACACTTAAGATTAACAAATAATTTGTAATCTGCAAAAAAAAATTATTGATTTAATAAATTTTCTAATTTTTCAACAAAAATCTGTTTCGGTCCGGCGCCAATTAAAGAATCTTTTAACTTACCATTTTTGAAAAAAAGCACTGTAGGAATACTTCTTACACCGAATTTAATTGCAGTCTGCTGATTGCCGTCAAGGTCAAGTTTACCTATTTTAACTTTGCCGTCGTAACTTTCCGCCAATTCTTCCATAATAGGAGCAATTAATCTACAAGGGGCACACCAAACAGCCCAAAAATCGATAACAACAGGGACATCAGAATGAACTACTTCATTTTCAAAATTTTCATCAGTAATTATTATTGGTTTCATGGATAATTTATCTCCTTGTTATTATTCTCAAACACCTTTTTTCTTAATTAAATCACGAGCCATATCACGTAACGTTTGCTGCTCTCCAGTAAATTTAAATTCAAACATCTTTTATTCCATATTTATTGAAGAGGTCTAGACATCTTTTCCCCTGTATAATTTACTATATATTCTCCACCATCAACAGAAATTATATTACCCGATACCCAATCAGCTTCCGGGTTACATAAAAGTGAAATAACCTTTGCTATATCGTCAGGGGTAGTTAATCTTCCACCAGGATTTTTAAGTTTTGCTGCAGCTAACATATTAACATTCCCGGGAATTTTACGCAAAGCCGGTGTGTCCGTAACACCTGCCATTATTGCATTAGCCGTAATACCTATCGAACCAAGCTCAACAGCCAGCTGTCGTATATGAGCTTCAAGTGCTGATTTAGCTGCCGATATAGCACCGTAGTGAGGTATAACTGTTTGGGAACCGGCACTTGTTAAAGCAAATATTCTTCCTCCTTTGGCAAATAAATCTCGAACAATTAAGCCTTGTGTCCAATATACTAATGTGTTTGCCATTACATCTAAAGTCATTTCCATTTGTGCTTTACTAATACAATCGGAAGAGTTTTTAGCGACATAAGGTTTAAGTGAACCAAAAGCAAGTGAATGGATTAAAACATTTATATACGAATGTTCTTTAGTTGTCAATCTTTCTTTTATTTCATCAAGTATATCATTTCTTTTAATAGGATCGGCAGCATTCATATTAAAGTAAATTGCTTTATGATTTGTATGTTCAATTTTTTTTATGATTTGATGAACCTTCGGCATGTTGACCTGCCTATCCAAATGAACACCCAATATGTTGTAACCCTCTTTTGCTAATGTCAATGCAGATGCCCCGCCAAATCCACTGGATGCTCCTAAAATCAATGCCCATTTTTCTTCCATTTTAATCCTTAAATTTTTATATTAAAAATAATTTTCGAAACATAAGAAATATGACTTGTTTAATCAAATATATGTCCCTTAAAATTGTTATTTTTTTTAATATACTACGAACTTAAAAATTGGACGGCATTTTCACCAATCAAATTTGAAATGCCGGTTAAAAGTTTATCAGTTACTTTTATTTTAAAATCAATTATAAAATCTCGACGAGTACCGTTTTGCAAAACACCCACATAAACCGGAGTAGTCCCTTCATTTTCTTGAAAAATTTTCTGTAATTCTTCAATTGTCTTTTCAGTATGAATTTTTGTATTCAATGATAAAAAAACTTTTTTTGTCAGCTTATTTTTCGCCTCTTCCAAGGGCATTGCTTCATCAACGTGAAGTTTTATTGCATCGCCGCTACTTTCTATTTTCCCTTTTACCAGCACGGTTGATCCAACATCAATAAATTTACCATACTCTTTATAAATTTTGGAAAACATTAAACAATCGCAAGAACCTGTATAATCATCTAAATTGAAAAAAGCCATTTGTCTGTTTGCTTTATCAATTTTCGTACGTACTGAAGTAACTACCCCACAAGCTCTAACAATTTGATTGTTTCTAAACGTTTCCGGTTCGCCCAAATGAACGGTTGCAAAAGATTTATACTCGGCATCATATTTTCTTAACGGATGATCGGTAAGATAAAACCCCAGCACTTCTCTTTCTCTCGCTAATTTTTCTTTATCGTTCCAAGGTTCAACTTTAGGTAATTCGGGTTCTACAATTTCAAATTTTTCTTGGCTTTCACCGAAAAGACTGTTTTCAAAAGACTTTTTCCCATTTTGAATTTTAGTTCCGAAAGAAATTGCATCTTCAATTGCTGAAAAATTTGAAGCTCTTGTTCCCTTTAATGAATCTAATGCACCCGACAGCACCAATCCTTCAAGTACCCGCTTATTAACTATACGAGTATTAACATTACAGCAAAGGTCGTAAATAGATTTAAAATTTCTGCCCAATTTTTTATGTGCTCTTTCTAATTCTTCTACAGCTTGAACACCTACATTTTTAATTGCAGACATACCAAAAATAATATTCCCGTTTTCAACATAAAAGAACTTAGAAGGATAATTAACATTAGGCGGAAGAACTTTAACTTTTAATTTTCTACAATCGTTTAAAAGAACTGTAACTTTATCGGCTTTCCCAAATTCGTTTGATAAGTTAGCCGCGAGAAATTCTTCTAAATAATGCGTTTTAAGATAAGCCGTTTGATAAGCAAGAATACTGTAAGCTACAGCATGACTTTTATTAAAGCCATAATTTGCAAATTTATCGATATTATCAAATATTTCAATAGCCACTTTTTTAGGAATTTTATTTTTAACAGCTTCGCTAACAAATTTCTTTTGCTGTTGTTTCATTACTTTTTTATCTTTTTTACCCATTGCACGGCGTAAAATATCAGCTTCGGCAAGTGTTAAACCCGCAATTTTATTTGCAATTTGAATTACTTGTTCTTGATAAACAATTATGCCGTAAGTTTCTTTAAGTATCGGCTCTAACAATGGATGCTGATATTGAAAAGTTTGTCTTTCTTGTTTCCTATCAATAAAATTATCAATAAAGTCCATTGGACCGGGTCGATATAAAGCATTCATTGCAGCTAAATCATTTATACTTGTCGGTTTTAATTTTTTCAAATATTCGCGCATTGCACCCGATTCAAACTGAAAAACGGCAGTGGTTCTACCTTTGGCAAAAAGTTGATACGTTTTTTGATCGTCAAGGGGAATTTCTTCTATTATTATATTTTCATTACGGGTTTTTTTTACTAAATCGATAGTATCGTGAACAATGGTAAGCGTACGCAAACCGAGGAAATCCACTTTTAACATTCCGGCATCATCTAATTCCTTCATGTTGAATTGCGTTATAAAATCTTCGCTGTTGGCAGCTTTTGCCATAGGCACAAAGTCGCTTACTTCACCGGGAGCAATAACAACACCTGCGGCATGTTTTGATGCGTTTCTATTCATACCCTCTAAAATTCGTGCATATTTTATTAGTTCCCTTATTTGAGGATCATCGGAATCTTTAACCCATGTAAGTTCGGGAACTTCGTTTAAAGCTTTATCGATAGAATATACTTTACCGTATTTGGATGGGATCCATTTTGTGATGTTATTAACAGTAGCAATCGGAATACTTAATACTCTTGCAACATCGCGCAGCACGGCTTTTGAAGATAAACGATTGAACGTAATAATTTGACAAACGGAATTTTCACCATATTTTTCTTTAACGTAATTAATCACATCACTTCTTTTGTTATCGGCAAAATCAACATCAATATCGGGCATTGAATTTCTTTCAGGATTCAAAAAACGTTCAAAAAGAAGATTGTAATCAAGCGGATTAACATTAGTTATTCCCAAAGTATACGCTACAAGACTACCGGCTGCCGAACCTCTACCCGGTCCAACGGGGATATTTCTTTTTTTTGCTGCATTAATAAAATCTTGTACAATTAAAAAATAACCTGCATATCCCATCTTCTTTATAACACCTATTTCATAATTGAATCTATCTTCAATTTCAGAAGTAACTTTTTTAAATTTTTTCTGAAAACCTTCACGAGCTAATATTTCAAAATACTCATCAAGATTTTTTGCTTCAGATTCTTTTGGAATTGGAAATTCCGGATAGTGAAATTTTTTGAATTCCAACTCTAAATTAATTTTCTCTTCTATTGCCAAAGTATTTTCAATGGCGTCTTTTTGGTTTTTGAAAAGTTCTTTCATTTCATCGGCATTTTTAAAATAAACCTGGTCGGTTTTATACCGTAAATCGTGATAATCCACATTGCCCTTTTTATCGGATAACAATAATAAAATATTATGCGCTACGGCATGATTTTTATCGATATAATGTATATCGTTGGTAGCAACAAGCGGTATGTTCAGTTCTTTTGAAAGCTTTGGAAAATATTCAAGAATCGGTTTATCGTTGTCCATACCGTGATTTTGTAATTCAAGATAAAAGTTTTCACCGAAAATTTCCTTTAATATAATTGCGTTTTTTTTTGCCTTTTCATAATTACCATCAAGTATTGGAGCCGCAACCGGCCCGGCAAGACATGCTGATGTGCAAATTAGTCCTTCACTTTTTTCTCTTAATATTTCGATATCAATGCGCGGTTTATAATAAAATCCTTCAGTAAAACCTATAGTAGATAGTTTCATCAGATTTTTATAACCTGTCATGTTTTTCGCCAAAAGAATTAAATGGTTATAATATCTCGATTTTTTCCTGCCGCTATTTTTATCTCCTCTTTCAAACCTGCTTTTATCCATAGTTATGTACGCTTCAATCCCAATTATAGGTTTAATTCCGGCTTTATGCGCTTTTTTGTAGAATTCCGAAATGCCATACATTACACCATGGTCTGTTAAAGCAATTGCATGCATATTATTTTTGACTGCCGCATCTATCAAATTTTCTACGGTACAAGCAGCATCTTGTAAACTGTAATGTGAATGATTATGTAAGTGTATAAAATCGCTCATAGTAAATTTTATTTTGAATTGATTAAAAAATTTTTACGCAAAGAACACTCGTCTTTTGCAGTAAATAAAAAGAACAATTAATAGAACAGATGAATTTAACAATTAAGTTTTCCCGGTATGACCAAATCCACCGTCACCTCGTTTAGTATTTACCAAATTATCAGTTTCAACTAATGCTGCCTGAAAAACTTTCCCAATAACCAATTGGGCTATACGATCGCCGCGTTTTATGAAAAAATCTTCTTGACCGTAATTGAACAAAATGATTTTTATCTCGCCTCTATAATCGGAGTCAATTGTACCGGGCGAATTTAATATCCCAATTCCGTGTTTAACAGCCAAACCGCTGCGGGGTCTTACTTGTATTTCGTAACCGATTGGTATTTCCATTTTTAAATTGGTAGGAACCAATGCCGTTTTACCGGCTTGAATTTTCATTTCTTTTTTAATTGCAGCTCTAATATCCATTCCCGAACTAAATTCGGTTTGATATTCAGGCAAAGGTATATCGGAAAACATTTGACTTATTCTGCTTATTTTTACCTGTAATTTATTCATTATCAAAATGGTTTATTGTTATAAAATTCATAGTATATTAATTTATTTTCTAAAAATAATTGTAAATGCGGAAAGGAGTTCTTTCCTTTTGACCACACGGAAAAAGAATAAAGAAAAAACAAAACCAAACAGCAGCAAAAATTTAATAAATAAATTCAAATTTCCAATAGAATAAAAATAATAATAGAAAAGAAGAATCGTAATCATTATAAGAATATTCGGGAAAATGCGGCGGTATTCATAATCTATTTTATAAAATTTATTTGAAACAAAGAACATTCCGGCAGCCATTACAATGTAACTTGCAAGTGTAGCAAGCGCCGCACCCATAATACCATATATAGGGATTAAAAATAAATTAATTACAACATTTACTAATGCACCTGTTATAGTAACATAAGGGAAATATTGCGTTTTTTCTTCAATATAAAGTCCCGCAGTAAAATTAACATACATTCCGTAAAATACATACGCTAACAAAACTACAGGAACAATAAATATTCCACTTAAAAAACTATGTCCAATAATTGTTTTACCCGGCAAAAATTCAATAGAAGCAAGATTATCTATAAACAAACTTATTACTATCCATATAACAGAGGCAGCAAGCACAAAAAGCGAAAGTACTTTTGAGAATATTTCTTTTGCATTTTTCTCTTTTGCGTTATTCAAAAAGAAAGGCTGCCAAGCATATTGA
The DNA here is from genome assembly GCA_964640985.1 of uncultured Melioribacteraceae bacterium. Classification (GTDB taxonomy): domain Bacteria; phylum Bacteroidota; class Ignavibacteria; order Ignavibacteriales; family Melioribacteraceae; genus CAZXJG01. The sequence goes on from CAZXJG010000007.1 coordinate 17,018, forward strand.
AACATAGAAACAAAAAGCATCATGAATATTCCGAGTTTATAATTGGCACGGTATATCCCGACCGTTGCATCGTTTGTCAATTCACGTAAAATAGGTACGTCTATCATTTGAACCATCATCGCGGCAATACTTGCAGGTAAATAAGGCAGTCCGAATTTCAACATCTTTTTTAAAACATTTTTATCAATTTTAAATTTAAGTCTCGTAATAATATCGGGTATTAAAGCCAAAAACGAAAATACCGAAGCACATAAATTGCTTATAAATATTGCCTCAATCCCCATTTTGTAATATAAAATCAGAACAATATTTAATGTTAAGTTGATAAGTATATTTATAATTTTTATAGTAGCAAATTTTTTCGCTTTTCTTTCGAGACGTAATTTCGAAAAGGGAATTAACGCAAATGTATCCAATAATAAAATTAGAATAATATAAATAAACAGATGAGAATATTTCTGCGGTACATCTAAAGCATTGCTTATACCGGCTCTAAATATAAAAAACAAAATTGATGCGAATATACCGGTAGAAACTACAAATAAAAACGGTGTGGAAAACGTGTCTTTTTTTTCTTTTTCTTTCGCCAGTGATGTATATTTTAAGAAAGCCGCATCCATTCCATAAATATAAACGATGTTCATAAAAGCGAGAATTGTATATAAATAAGCGAAAATTCCATATTCGGATGTGGTAAAAACGTTGGTATAAAACGGTACTAATAAAAAACTTAAAAATCTTCCGAAAATTGTACTAATACCGTAAATAGCTGTGTCTTTGGAAAGTTCTTTTATTTTATCTAACATCAAATTCTTCATTTATAAATTAATTACCGGTAAGAAATTCTTGCAAAGAATTACAAATTAAAATTATATCTTTTTAATTAGTTTTTTGAACGAGTTGTGCCTAAACCGAAGCCCAGAACAACAAAGCTACATTAATTAAATAACTTTTTAATTAGAACAAACTTTCATTTACCAGCGATGCTGAAAAACAAAGCCAAAACGGAACAACAAACATTTAAGCTGCACTAATGTAAACTTTATTAAACTTTGTCTCGATAAGAATATAAATGCCGGGATAATCAATTTTGCCTAACTCGGTGTTGAACACTTCTAATGATTTTAAAGAACGAGGGAAGTCCCAAGATCGAATTTGCTCCGTAGTTCTTGAACGAATGATATTCTCGCCATTTTTAGGGCCTTCATAATAACCAATATTATTTTCTTCCATTTTAGTTCCGTAATGTTATTATAGTTTCACGAAGTTTATAACTTCTAATTTGCCCGGATCGCCTATTTCTTGCTTTTTCAATTTTTTCAATTGTTAATCCCAAGTCTTTTCCGATTTGAGCAATTAAAAGATCAGTAGGAACATAAACGTCAGCAATTAAACTATCACCAACTACGAGAATGAATCTTCCATCTTTTTTTATTTTGGGTACTACCTTCTTGAATACATTATACATATCATCAAAATATTTGTGAACAATAAATGGCATATCTTGACGCCTATATTTTCCACGCCTTAAAATATTTTTTTGAATACTATGTTTTATATCTTCTATCCAGTCATTAGTATAAACAGGACGAAAATTTCTAATTAGTCCTTTGGAAACATTGTCACAAACAACCATTTCATCTTTTACTTTTTTTAAATCTGTTTGATTCTCTGCAAAGTTTAACCATCCCATCTCAATTTTGTAATTTATGACATAATCAAGTCCATTCATATAAGGTGGAGATGTTATGACTAAATCAAATTTATTGGAATGATTATATTCCATAGAATTAGCTAAATAAACTTGACTTTGAATTGAAATAAAATCGCTGTATTCATTTTGAATTAATTTTAAATCATCTATAATCTGATGAACCTTTTGCTTCATAAGAACAAAAGGAGCGTGGGGATCAACTTTTTTACTTTTTGAATAACCAAGGCAAGGACTTCGCTTTAATTTACTAACGTCAACAAGAATTGAAAAAAAAGCAAGGTTGAGTAAATCAACAATTTTTTGATTTGTTTTGGAGGATAAACCATTAATTCCGCCTTTTAATAATTCTAAATTGGTTAATACTTCCTTTGAAAAATGTTTTTCGGATTTTAAAAATTGTGGAGCTATAACAGGAGTAGATAAATCTAATTTATTGAAAATTTCTGACAATTCTTTTGGAGAAACATTCCAAGAATTTAATTTAGTTTCTGCAATAAATTTTAATAATGGATTAAGTTCGGTTCCAAATGATTTGTAACCATTGATTTTTGACTGAACTTGCACAGTACCGCAACCGGTAAATGGATCTAAAACAGTAGGATTTTTGTAATCATATTTATATTGGTCAAAAATGGATTGAACAAAAGAAGCAGAAAAACCTTGAACATACGGAGTCCATCTATGAATTGCTTCATTAACATTTGGGCTAAATTGAATAGGTTGTTTTTTATTTAATATATCAATTCCTAACTTCCTAAGATAGGGCTCAGAATCAATATCACAATGTCCTAAATGTTTAGGTGAATTAATAATGTTTATTTGTCGAGCTGTATATTCTTTAGCTTCTACAGGAAACATATTTCCTTGTTGCATAAAATCCTACACTTTTTCTTAAAATATAACGAATCGCAATACAAATTTCTTGGCGATATAGCAATTTATTGAACAACTTTATAAAAGGATATGTTGTCTGAAACTATTTATTTTCCCCGGGAAAATACTTTGCAAGTGCAACCACATATATTTTTGGAGGTTTAATTGGTTTTCCCGAATTACTTGATAAAAATATATGGTCGGTAAATCCCTCCACAACTATTTCGTTTGTTTCTTCTTTTCGTATAATATAATCAATATGAACTTTAGCGGTATAAAGTTCGCTAACAATTGCCTCAATTTCTAATAGATCATCATACCTTGCAGGTTTTTTATATTTAATACCGGCTTCAATTAGGGGCAATCGATAACCGTTATCTTCAATATCTTTATAAGAAACTCCCGTGCTTCTTAAAAGCTCCGTTCTGCCTACTTCAAAATATTCTAAGTACTTACCGTTATAAACAAATTCCATTTTATCGGTATCGGCATAACGAACCCTGATTGAAGTTTTATATGATAACATAAATACTCATTTTTTATTAAAGAGCTTATCAAGTAAATTTAGTTGGGATAGCTATTTGCAAATTATTTTTCATTCAACAAACACACCCATTTTACTAAATTTTTCCAATCGATTTTCAAATAATTTATCAGGTTTAATTTTCAATAATTCAGCCAATTCCTCTTTGATGGCGGTTTTCAAAGTATTAGCAATTAATTTATAATCGCGATGTGCCCCGCCCAGCGGTTCTGGAATTATTCTATCAATTATTTTTTGTTCAAGCAAATCTTCGGCGGTAAGTTTCAATGATTCGGCAGCTTGTTCTTTATAATCCCAACTGCGCCATAAAATACTTGAGCACGATTCGGGACTAATAACAGAATACCATGTATTTTGCAGCATTAAAATTCTATCGCCAACACCAATTCCCAATGCACCGCCGCTTGCTCCTTCGCCAATAATAACAACAATAATAGGTACTTTTAATTTACTCATCTCAAATAGATTCCGTGCAATGGCTTCAGCTTGTCCGTTTTCTTCACCTTCAAGACCAGGATATGCCCCTGGTGTATCTATTAAAGTAATAACAGGTTTATTAAACTTTTCGGCAAGTTTCATTAAACGTAAAGCTTTTCTGTAGCCTTCGGGATTTGACATTCCGAAATTTCTAAACAGATTAGATTTAGTATCTCTACCTTTTTGATGCCCGATTATCATAATTTTATAATCGTCAAGTTTGGCAAAGCCGCCGATAATCGCTTTATCATCTTTATACAATCTATCGCCGTGCAATTCAACAAAATCGTTCGTCATCATATAAATATAATCGAGTGTGTACGGTCTGTTAGGATGCCGTGCAAGCTGAACACGCTGCCAGCGTGTTAAATTATTATAAACACTTCTTTTTAATTCAATAACTTTATTTTCCAAATGTTTAATTTCATCTTTTATATCGAGATTATTCTCCAGCTTCCGCATTTCTTCAATTTTCTTTTCAAGCTCGATTATCGGTTTTTCAAATTCTAAAATATTACGTAACATTTTTACTCCGATTTAATAAACATTTTTACAAAGGTTTTCCCTAAAATTTCCAAATCCAACCATATACTTTGGTTTTTTGCATAAAACAAATTCATTTTATTGATTTCCTCAATATCCTGCCGGTTATATAATTCGGTATACCATAATCCTGTTAATCCGCGTTTACCAATATATAAATTTTTATAATAGGAATTATTTTTAGGACCTACTAAACTTTTTTTACCTGAAATCACAAGTGGTATTTGAATTATAAAATTTATAAAATCATTTCCGGCTTTTGTTACCTTCACATACAAAAACACTAACGGATATAGAAAAAACAAAAAGGGAAGAGAAATCAAAAAATCGATAACCATTTTTGAAATCTTATGACTAATCGATAAAATATTATACTGAATTTTCAGCAGCGGAATGTTGTCTAACATTGTTACATCTGATTTACCCACAAGATAATCAAGTTTATTGCCTGCAAAAAGAAAATCTACATCCAAGCCTTCACACTTTGATATTGCCTCAAACATTTCGTTAAATAAAATTTGTTCCGACGAAAAAATTACTTTATTAATATTGTATTCGGCTATTACTTTATGAATATTATCAATTATACCTATCACTTCCAAATCGCTGATTTTTTTACCGATATCTTCAACTTTGTTACCAATGTAACCATACACATGATAAAATTTTGTAAAATTATATTTTAATTTAACCGCTAATTCTCTTGCTTTATCATTTGTGCCGACAATAATTGTTCTTCCGCGATAAGTATAGTTACTAATACCAAAATTAAAAAATAATTTAATTAAGATTCGCCAAGTTGTAAAAGCAAAAAAGACTATTCCATAGGTAATTAATAAAACTGCCCGGCTATAACCATATTGCTTAAAGAAATATGTTATCGAAGATAAAAATATAAATCCAATAATTAGCGATAGAAAATTTTTAAGTACAGAGAGAGAATGTTTTTTATAGTTTCCAACAAAAACGGAAATACTTACTTGAATAGCAGCCGGAACAATGTAAATCCAGGGTTTAACTTCTTGCGGAAATCCTGTCCATCCGGTTTTGTTATAAATAGATTCGGCAATCAAAACAGAGAATGTAAAAAGTATAAAATCAATAAATATTGAAAGAATAATTGTTTTATACATATTGAGAAAAGCTAAAAACTTCCTAATAATAATTGCAATTCTCAATAACATACCTATCAATAAAGATGATGACAAATGCTTTTTCACAAACAAATGCATTGCATCGTAAAAAACTTTTGTTTCGTCAATACTACTTCGCTTTGTGCTTTCTCCTTTATAATGAATTATTTCGGTAGTGTGCACATAATAAATTTTGAAGCCTGCTTGCTGTGTTCTGTAACAAAAATCAAGGTCTTCACCATACATAAAAAACCTGGGATCAAAACCGCCGATTTTTTCATAAACTTCCCTGCGGAACATCATAAATGAACCGGAAACAGCGTCAACTTCGTAAGTTTTATTTTCATCGAGATATGTAAGATTATATTTCGCAAAAATTCTGCTTTTGGGAAAAATTCTGCTCAAACCTGTAACTTTTGTAAATGAAGTCCACGGCCCCGGGAAACTTCTGCGGCAAGCAAGTTGAAATGTGCCGTCGGGATTAAGAATTTTGCATCCGGTTAAACCTGCATCCGGTTTTTTTTTGAAAAACTCTAACATTTTCGCGAGTGTATCTTCACGAATTATCGTATCCGGATTTATTACAAGAATAAATTTTCCCCTTATCTGTTTAAGCGCCAAATTTACAGCCTTACCAAATCCTATATTAGTTTTATTTGCAATGAGAAAAACTTCGGGATATTTATTTTCTAATAACTTAACACTTCCGTCGTTCGAAGCATTATCAACTACTATAATCTCAATATCAAAAGAATTGGATGCTTTTTTTATAGATTCAAGAAGATTTTGAAGAAATTCTTTTACGTTATAATTTACAATTATTATGGAAATATCTAACATTTTAAAATTCACTTAAGCATTCCGAAAATACTTTTGAATCTAAGCTTCCATACCATAAAAACAGCTTCGCGGACAATCTTTTTCGACATTTTAGAATTACCATCTACTCTATCGACAAATGTAATCGGTATTTCGTGTAATTTGAAATTTTTTTTATATGCTTTAAAATTCATTTCAATCTGGAAAGCATATCCATTAGAATTTACCAGTTCTAAGTTAATAGCTTCAAGAACTTTTCTTCTAAAACATTTAAAACCGCCGGTAGAATCTTTAATCGGCATTCCTGTAATCACTTTTGTATAAATATTTGCAAAATAGCTAAGTAATAATCTTTGCATCGGCCAATTTATTACATTAACACCTTTTATATATCTGCTGCCGATAACCAGGTCATATTTTTTAATTGCTTTGCAAAAATTCATAATTTCTTTCGGGTCGTGAGAAAAATCGGCATCCATTTGTATTGCAAATTGATAATCATGTTCTAACATGTATTTAAACCCAGCTACGTAAGCAGTACCAAGTCCCATTTTAGACTTACGCAGCAATAATTTTACTCTTTTATCTTTTCCCGAATATTCGCGCACATATTCTCCGGTTTTATCAGGAGAATTATCATCAACTATCAGAATATCCATTTCGGGATAAAACTCTAATAATTGAGGTATAAGTTTTTTAATATTTGTCAATTCATTATATGTCGGAATAATAATTAGTGTTTTATCCATCTTTTCCCCAAATAAAATTTATTCATATTGTCCCTTTCCAAACAGTACAACAAAAACCGTGCGGAATAAAATTTTCAAATCCATGCGTAAAGACATATTTTCTATATAAAATAAGTCGTATCTCAATTTTGTTTTCACATCTTCAAGAGATTCGTCGTATTTGTGTTTAATTTGTGCCCAGCCTGTAACACCCGGGCGAACCTTTAAACGTCTTTTATAAAAAGGAATTTCTTTAGATAATTTTTCTACGAAAAAAGGCCGTTCAGGTCGCGGACCGACCAAACTCATTTCCCCTTTAAGCACATTAAACATTTGAGGAATTTCATCAATTCTAGCTTTTCTAATAAAATTTCCAACACGTGTAATTCGAGGATCATTTTTCGTCGACCACATTGGACCGGTACTTTTTTCTGCATCTTGTTTCATTGATCTAAATTTATAAACATCAAAAACTTTCCCGTTTACACCCAATCTTTTTTGTTTATAAAATATTGAACCTTTGCTGTCTAATTTTATAGCAGCAGCAGTCAAAATCGTAATCGGCAAAGTAAAAATTAAAATTAATAATGAAACAACAATATCCATCAAACGCTTCATCTTTTTTTCCCATTCGGGCATTAGCTGGGGCATAATATCAATTAATGGTACGCCGTAAATTTGGGATGTTCGAACACTTCCGCTAATAATTTCGTAAAGATCGGGTACAATTTTTAAACGGAAATTTTCGGAATCACATTTACCAATTGTATAGAGTGTAACATTATCTTCGTGCTTTTCTAAAGATAGAATAACATCTTGAGCATCAACACTTTTAGCAATTCCGACAATATTTTTGTAAGTGTCCAGTACTTTAATTCCTTTATATATTTTACCAATATTTTTCTGTTGAACCGCTGCATAAGCTTTAACATCCAAGCCAAGTGCACGATGTTGTGTAATTGTATCGTGAATTTTATTTGCTTTAGAATTGAAACCGACTATAACGGCATTACGCCTGCCAATTCCTTTAATCAAAAGATTTCTTTGTAAACTCCGGATTAAAACTCTACCCGAACTGACAAATAAAAGGAAGATTCCCCAATAAATCAATATAAGAAACCTGGTTGAAGAATGGGTACCGTGTACAGCGTCATCATAAAAGATAACAAAAAACAAAATAAATATCCCTACAAAAGAAGCTTTAAACAAGGTTGATAATTCATCGAATCGCGACGCGGCAAACCAAGTACGGTACATCCCGACAAACAAAAAAATCAGCAGCCAATAAAAATAAATAACTAATAGAGGTGCCAAAAATTCAGGCTGTGAAATCAAATTAAACCAGCCGGTTTCAACTCTAAAATAGAAAAATAAAATGCCTGCAAAATTTATGGCAATAAAATCTACAGAAAGTACTAATATTTTTTCTAATCTTTTATCCAATTCCGTTAAATATTTTAGTATAAAAATTAAGGTTAACTTTTAATTTAATATTATTTTCTAATTATAATTAAACAATACTTTATTTGACAAATATTCTCCAATTGAAAGAGACGATGTAGCTGCAGGCGACGGCGCATTACACACATGAAAAATACGTTTGTTCCCAACAGTTTTGTTTTCAACGATATAAAAATCGTCTAATAGTCCGCCTTTATTATCACAAGCCTGTGCACGTACTCCGGCGCCGCCTTTAACTAAATCGCTTTCCTTAATTTCAGGAACCAATTTCTGCAAAGCTTTCACAAAGGCTTTTTTATTATAAGATCTATAAAATTCCCCCAAACCGGGTTTCCAATATTTATAAGCCACTTTTAAAAAACCGTACCATGTAAAAGTTTCAAAAGTATCACGTATATTAAAACTGATTTTAGTATAACCCTCACGTTTAAAAGCAAGAACAGCATTCGGACCTGCTTCAACCTCACCGTTTATCATTCGCGTAAAGTGAACACCGAGAAACGGGAAATTGCTATTGGGAACCGGATAAATTAAATTCTTTACGAGAAACCGTCTATCTTTTTTTAATTTATAATATTCACCGCGAAACGGAATTATCCGAAGCTGCAAACCGGGATTTGTGGTTTTAGCGATTCTATCTGAAAACAAACCTGCACAACTAACTACAAAATCCGAAATGAATGTTTCGTTATTCGTAATCACCTCTACCTCATCATTTTTATCAATAATATTCTTAACGGTTCTATTCAGTAGAATTTCTCCGCCATTGTCTTCTATAATTTCTTTATATTTATCAGCTACTTCAATAAAATCTATGATTCCTGTTTGCGGTACAAAAATACCCGCAAGACCATTTACATTCGGTTCATGCTCTTTTAATTCTTCAGCGGAAAGTTTTTTAAGATTTTCCAATCCGTTTGCTTTGCCTCTCTGAAGTAATACATCCAAATATTCGGCCTCATTTTGATTTGCAGCAACAATCACTTTCCCACAAATTTCGTAGTTTATCTCATACTTATCACAAAATTTTAATAATTGATCGTAGCCTTTACGACAGTTAATTGCTTTCAAGCTGCCCGGTTTATAATAAATACCCGAATGAATAACTCCGCTATTATTTCCGGTTTGGTGAGCCGCAATTTTATTTTCTTTTTCAAGAACTATTACTTTTGCATTTGGTTTTTTTTCAAGCAGTTTCACTGCTGTAGCCAAACCGACAATACCGGCACCAACTATCAGGAAGTTGTATTTCATAATAAAATTTTTATTTTATTAATAATATTAATCAATTTTTCGGCTTGTTCTTTCCTATTATAATTATTCTGAACAAATACTTTTCCTTTTGCTCCTATGTTTTTCAAATTCTCACTATTTATTAATTTTAAGAGTGTATCTTTCATTAACTCTGCATTACCAGGTTCTATTATTTTTCCTGCCCCACATTCACTAAAAATTTTTGCAATTTCAGAATTGTTTATTGTAGACAACAATACGGGAACACCACACGCCCAACTTTCGAAACATTTAACAGGTAAATTGCCTCCGGTATCTGATTTAATATATTTTCTAGGAATAACACTAATATCCGACGATGATACTAATGCAGCCACTTCAACTGAATTGAGTGAATTGATATGAGAATAATAGATTTTACCCCTTAATTTTGCTAAAAATTCTTCTTTTTTATTACCATCCCCGACAGATAAAAAATAAAACTTGTCTTTTTGGTTTTCCATCATAATTAGAGCGTCACCTAATACTTCAATATCATTCATTCCGAAATTAAAAGAACCAAAATAAATAATTATTCGTTTATCAACAGGAAGATTATATTTTTTCCTAATATTAATTTTTTCTAACTCAGATATTGAATGAAATACCGATACATCAGCACCATTATATATGACAGTAAATTTTTCTTCTGGTATTCCTTTTTTTATTAGATTGTTTTTATCGCCATTAGCTGTAACAATAATTGCTGTAGCTGAAAATGTTATAAATTTTTCTATTTTCATTAAGATTTTTATTATTAGATTGTTTTTAACAATCCCTAATTCAATACCAATATCCGGCCAAATATCTCTAACATCTAAAATAAATAAAGAACCTTTGATTTTTGAAAATAAAGCTGCAGCGAAAGCCGTAAAAATAGGGGGAGATGATGAAATGATGATACTAGGGTTAAACCTACTAAATAAAAGGTAAACAAACGAAGAAACAAAATATGAACAATATGACAATAAACGTTTAAATTTAGAATCTTTTTTAGGAACATAAATTGGTAAATAAATTATATTCTTGCTTTTATCTCGGTAAAAAAATCTTTTAAGTCCAGAATTAATTTTACCTTTTGGATAATTGGGTATTGGATTAATGACCTTTACTATAACACCAGAAGTCCTAAGTGCCTCGACAAAATAGTGCATTCTAAGTGCAGCTGCACCGGTTTCAGGTGGAAAAAAATGTGAGTAAATTAGAACTTTCATAAAACTATTTCGGCTCTGATTCAATAATTACAACTTGCCAAGCTTGTTTTCTTAAAAAAGGCAAAAGACTAAAAATAAACTTATCTATATTTTGCAATAATTTTAGTATAAATTTAAACCATGAAAACTTTCGAGATGTTACTATCGATAAAGTAATTAAGTGATATAAAATACTTAAACCAATAATCTTGTCGAAAAAATTATTTTCAATTTTTAATTTTTCTGCATTCATAACTATAAAATTTGTATTAGTCTCCAATTTCAACTCTTTGACCATATCTTGAAAAAATTTGATTGCAACTTCGAAAATATCAATCCTATAAATTTAGCCTCTATTTTTTGCAAGATTAACAGCGAATCCATTTTTTCTCCAGCCAAATTTTAATTTTTTCCTTTAACATCATAATAAAAGTTTTTATGAAAAAATCATCTACTTTTAGTTTCTATTGAATAAAATTCCTGCACACTTTGTCTAATTTCTTTTGGAAATCTTTTATTACTATAATTTTCCCCTCTATCAATTCTATTCTTTTCCATTTAATATATTCTTATAAAGTTTAAGCAATTTTTCTTCTTGACTTTTCCAGTTCCATTTATTTAAAACAGCTTCTCGTCCATTTTTACTCATTTGAATAAGTTTTGACCTATTTTCAAATAAATTCACAATTGACTCTGCTATTTTTTCAGGATTATTTTGATCGACCATTAGCCCCGTGTTTGCAGCTATGACATATTTTTCATATATATCAAAATCCGAGACGACAAAAGGAATGCCATGAACCATATAATCGAAAATTTTAGTCGAGAGAGATTCAACATAATTACCAATCGGCTGCATTAAAGAAAACCCAAAATGAGATTTTTCAAGAATCTTATAGACTTCGGGCAATGGTTTTCTGCCAAATATTGTAACTTTATCAAAAATATTATTTTTAGTTAAATATTCTTTTACTTTTTGTTCCAAATTAATGGGACTAAAAGGACCCACTAAGAACAAATGAATATTTTTTAACGCTTTTGTTAAAAAATAAAAAGTCTGCAATAATTGAAAAACACATCTTATTTCCATTATGCCTCCAACATAAACAAAATTAATATTCTCATTAAAACCTTTTGGAGATATATTACTTTTATTTAATAAAGGATAATTCAAGATTGTAACTGCTTCTTCACCGTAAATTTTTTTATACGATTCTTCTGCGATAATTATAGCATCAAATTTTTTTATTAAGATTCTCTCTACTTTCGGATAAATATGCGGCAATATTTTACGAAATATTTTAGGAAGCCAATATTTGTCTTTAAACAACTCGGCAAAATTTTCGTGTACATCAAAAACTATTTTTTTCTTAAATATAACTTTTAAAACAAATCCTAAAAAAATCAACTCTGGATTATTAAATTGTATAACGTCGTAATCTCTTTTAATAATTTTCAATAATATAATCCACTGTAAAAACAAAACTCTTTTAATTAAACTATTTACAATTGGTAATGGGACTATTTTGACTGAATCTTTAATGAATGTATCTTTCCTTTCGGATTTTACCATATATTCAATATCACTATAATCTTTTTTTAACGAATGTATTATCTTATAAAATATTCTGGGGTCTTCAATATGATTTACCGTTGAAAGTATAAGAATTTTAGCCATTTAGGTTTATTCCAAATAACTCAGCAATAAATATTTTACCACGATTTTGTAATGCTTTTTTATGAAGCTTGTTCCTAACAAATAATGAAAGTGGTAATATAATTAGGGCATTAATAAAGAATATTATTTTTATCATAAATAATGTCCACTTACCATATTTTTTACTAATAAAATAGAAAAAACTATCATACATCATTTTCAATTTAAAAACACTTTGTTCAATTCCTAAAGTAGATGACCCCCAATGGCGCACCTTAACCGAAGGATAATAATAAAGTTCCGCTATTTCCTTTGTTCTTAAAGAAATATCTTTATCTTCCACGTACATAAAAAAGTTCTCATCAAAACCATTAATACGATTAAAAATTTCGCTGCGGAATAACATAAAAGCACCCGAAATAATTAAAGGATATTGTTCTTTCTCCAAATCTTCTTGTGAATAAAAGTAATGTTTTATTAATTTTTGCAATATGGGAATCTTATATAAAAAAAATATTTCAATTAGAATATAACTAATATCATATCTTTTATAAATAACTGTTTTTTGTATATTATCGTCTTTATCAACCAATTTACAAATACTTGCTCCAATATTTTTTTTCAAATTCATAATTTTTAACATTTCTGTTAAAACATTGTTTGATAATATTGTATCAGGATTCAAAATTAGAAGATAATTACCTTTAGCAATTTTTGATGCAATATTATTTGCCTTTGCGAAACCAACATTTTCTTTATTAATAATTATTTTTACTCTACTATCTATTCCACGTAATTTCGATAACTCAATATCTGTACATTTATTTATTACAATTATAATTTCAAATGTAAAGTCTATTTGTCCATCTAAAATAGATTTTATAGAATCAAAAATGACAGGGCTAGAATTATAATAAACATAAATAATAGATATATCTAACATTTTTAACCGTTAAAAGTGAGATATTTTACCCACTTTTCTTTATTGAATAATTTGAAAATCTGCTTCAATTCTAGTTCTGAAAAAACCCGCAGTAAAAACAAAAATGATAACGATGCAAACATCATAATAATTACAAAAAACAATAAATATAAATTTTCAAAAATGTAAGCGACCGTTCCCAATAAAATGAAATAGACAAAAGTATTCATTTTAAAAAAACTCATCTTTATTTCTTGTTTTTTTAACATAGCAAATAGAAAAAACGAACCAACTGCCCCTGAAATTAATCTACCAATACTTGCCCCGTCAATACCGTAAGACGGTATCAATAACAGATCTAATATTATAACAACAAATGTTATAACTAAAACATAAATAAAATTAAATTTTTGTTTTTTATACGCTGTTAATAAATCAAGTGAAAAGAAATTAAAAAAGCTAAACACTAAGGACCAAAATAATATAAGTACCGGATAACCGGCAATTTTGTATTTCGCACCAAAAACAAAAGTGATTAAATCATCAGACTTAAACATTACACCCAAAGCAAAAGAGACTGTTATTAAAAAAAGTATTTTATATATTAAATTAATTATTTGTTGATTCGGTATTTTGTTTTCAATATTTCTTACTATTATGGGGAAAAATGTCATTACTATTGCCGATGGAATGAATGTTAACGGTTGTACAATTCTTAAGGCAGCAGAATAATATCCAACAGACTCCATCCCTATAAAATACTTTAATAAGAGTATATCAACTTGCAAATATAAAAAAGCAAAAAGGACAAAACCGGATAAAGGTAATGCTTCTTTAAATAACCATTTAAAATCTTCGTATGAAAACCTAAAAGCTACTCTAAATTGTCTGTTTAAAAAGAAAATTAGTAATAGAAATCCAGGAATATTTGATATTACATACACAATAACAAAATAAGTCAAGCCTACTTTTAGAACCGGCATTAATAAAACTAAAACAAGGAAAACAAAATTATCAATAATTGCAAATATCATCGGGAAATGCATTAATAAATTTGTTTTAAAAGGAATTGATAACAAATCTCTGAAATTGGTAAATTTATTAGACAATAAAATATTGAACAGAAGTAGATTTACAAGTAAAATTTCAATTGATTTAAGCTGATTAATAAGAGCAAAAATATTGAACCCTATAATTATGCAGAATAAAAAAATGATCCTAAAAATAAAGGCAATTCCTAAAAACCTGTTATAATCGGGTGTACGGGAAGTTTCTCTAAAAATTATCGGGTTAAATCCAAAATCAAATAACTTAGCCGCAATACCAACTAAAACAAGTAAATAGTTAAACTCACCAAAATCATGAACATTCAAATATCTCGCAGCAAGAGCTATACTTACAAGGTTTAAACCAAGAATTATAATTTGCCCTACAGAAATAGAGAAAATATTTTTTATTTTTTTATCTATGGAAAATTTAGACATTAAAATTTAGACATTATTACTGAAAAATTATGAATTGGAATTTGAAGGATAAAGAGTAAATTTATCAATAATATAATACATAGCAAAAATTACTACAAGACTAATAAACCATACCGCTAGACGTGTAATCATCACAAGAAATGACATTGTTATAATTATTGTTATATAAACCAATGGTATTAAAAAACCAAACCGTTTTTCATAAAAAAGTCCATTCCAAAAATAGGCACTGAATAGTCCTAAGAAATAAACAAAAGCCAACATACCGCCGACTCCAAAATCAGCTATTAATTCTCTTAAATAGGTACCAGTATTCATCCAGGTTGGTATATAGTATCCTTTTTGATAACCGGGTGGTTTTTCAGTAATGTTAAATTTACTTAAAATATTATATACAAACAGAAAAGTGTTTTCTCCAATTTTAGTGTTTTCTCCATTGCTATCTAAATATTTTGAAAGCACTCCTACATCCCCGCTTAAATAAAGGTAAAGAGCCGGTGTTATAAATAAATCATTTTTTGTATTTGAAATCGCTCGAGTTTGTCCAACAAAGGAATTGGTTTCGCCCCTAAGATTTTTAACTAAAACAATACTAAGAACAAATAAAATTACTATTACTAATACTGAAATAATTTGTTTAAACCTTCTCTTTAGAATTTTACCTTCTGCATCAAAATAAAAACTCGAGAAAACATAAGTTAAACCGAACTCCACAAACCCAAACAAGATACCTGCTCGTCCAACTTGCGCAACCCCTTGAATAATTATTACCAATAATGGTACTGCCGCAACAAGAGTAAACCTTTTTTTCCAAGCACTATAAATACCTGCAAAAAAAATTGCAACATAAGAAGCAGAAGATAAATATGGTATTACCCCCACTATTTGATCGGAAACTCTCGCTCTATAAATTGATGCTAAATGAACTATTACTTCAGTAAGGTTGCCATATAATTTCAGTAAAACCATCCAATTTTGTACAGCTCCAATTAAACCAATTATTGCAAAAAAATAGGAAATATTCCTAATCATTTTACCATTATCAGAAAAAAATCTCAAGCTTTCAGATTTTTTATTAATACTACTTTGACCTTTTCTTTTTACTACTTTAAAAGCAGTAAAATATGTGATTATTCCTAAGAAGAAAGAAACATAAGCAATTATTATTACACTCCAAGCTTTAACGCTCAAATTATTATAATTTATAAATTTCAAGTAATATAGGAAAAGAACAAAAGTCCAAATAAAAACGTAAATTGATAAAGGATTTATTAATTTCCCAAATAATTGATAGCTCAAAAAAATTGATACAACAAATACCACTATTAATAAGGTAAATACCATAGTGTATTATATCTTTATCTTATAAAAATTCTTTATTCTATTAAAAAACCGTGATTCTTTTTCTTCAAAAATGTTTTGTGAATGTTTTCTAATTATTGCCAACTCGCCTCTATAAATGAAAAAGATAAAAATAAAAAGGAATAAGAAAAATACTGATAATATTATAAATGCTCTTTTAGGAGAGTATTTTAACTCCGGAGGGATTGCTTTATCGAGAACAACAACAACAGGTAAGTTCTTTTGCTCTTCCATTAAAGCTTGTTCATACATCGGTAAAGTATATTCAAGCAATTTACTTTGGATTTCCATTTCTTGTTTAATTCTAAAATATTCTTTCTGAAGTCGTGGGATACTATCTAAATTAAAAAAAATAATCGATTGATTTGTCAAATGTTTACCATTACCAATAGTATTTAATTTTTGTTTTAAAATTTTTACTTGTTCATTGGCAATAGTATAACTAGGTGAATTAGCACCTTGAGTGGCTTTAATTAAATCAGCTTCAAGTTGTTTTAACACAAGATCAGATTCCAATTTACCCATTGCCTTAAAAGCAATTTCAAACTGAGCAGGGATAGCATAAATCTTATTTTTTTCTTGGAATCTTTCCAATTGATTCTCTGCTTTATTAAGATCACTTATGTTTTTCATATAACGTTTTTGAACAAACATACGATATTTTTTCGCATAAGAGATAGAATATTCTTTATTAAGACTATCTAATTGATCAACAAAATAATTAACAATATTTGCAGCCATTTGAGGGTTTTTATTTATTACACTAATTTTAATAAAGCCGTTATCGGTAAGTTCAAATTCAGCGTCATTACGCAAAGCTTTTAATGTTAAATCTCGTTTAAATTTTTTAATTTCATAATAAGAAACTAAATTGAATTTTTTTATGACTTTTAATAATATTTTTCTACTTTCGAGATAGCCGAACATCTTATCAACTGATTTACCGGTACCTCCAAATAAAGCACTTCCAATTAAGGAACCTACATTAGAGTTAAGACTCCCTAACAAATTTGAATTTTTAGACTGGTTAATCATTACAGTAGAAGTAGCCTTGTATTCAATGGGTATAAGAAAGCTAATAACAGTTGTAATAATTGTGATTATAAGTAAATTTATAATTAGAAATTTTTTCCAATGATATATTATACTTAAATATTCTGAAAAAGAATTTTTCATATTATAATAACCCTAAATCGTTTTACAAAATTTTATTATCATAGCACGATAAAAATATAACTGAAACTTCAAATTTTATAAAATCTTTGAATAAACGCTTTTTTTTTATTTCTTCGTCAACTGATGGAACAAAAGAATTACTGTTGCTACCGCACCAATTACTGCGGAAATACGTGCAGTTCTTTCCAAATAAAAATCAAAGTTTCTTGTAATTTCTTTTGGTATCCAAATAAAATCTCCAGGCTCTATATTATATTTCGTACCACTATCGGAAACTTCAATCCAGGCTCTCGATTTACCTTTAATTAAATAAACATTACTCTTGGCTGTTTTGCCCAAACCGCCGGCTTTTTGAAGATAATAATTATAATTTTCCCCTTTCGAATACTCTATGTAACCTGGCCGCATTACTTGTCCGTATACATAAACTAAATTTAATTTTTCAGGCACATAAATTATATCGCCATCTTTAACTATAACTTTACTGCTTTGTGAAGTATCATTCATAACTTCAGCAAAATTTACCGAAATATTAGCTCTGTCGTATCTTAATTCATTGTCACCCATAAAAGTCAAAGAATCTTGAGGAGGTAAATCTGCCATTCTCCGCATTAAAAGATAATCCAATTTTTGAGAGAAAAGTGGTGAATTAAGCACGTTTTGTGTCGGCCGTATTATTTCAGCCCTCCTTAAATCTGCATTCGGTTTAAAACCACCCGCCTGTTTAATTACCTGCTCAATAGTCGTTCTATCTTGCGTAATAAAAATAATTCCAGGTCGATAAACTTCGCCGCGAACAATCACTCTAAATTGCTTCCTTCCCGTTTCATTAGCCAGAACCTTTATTCTATCCGCACGTTTCAGCAATATGCTATCGTTAATACTTGCCTTAATGATTTTTTCTTTTAAACCGTTATAGCTTAATCTTATTATTTCAACGCTATCGGCATTTTCAAATGCAGGGTTTATGCCTCGTGCAAATAATAGTGCATCGGAAAGTTTATCTCCCGGCACATATTGAAAAATTGTGGGTTTATTTACAGCGCCGGCTATCTCAATAAAATTACGTTTTAAATCGAGCGTAGGGAAAATAAGCACATCACCATTTTTTAAATACGGATTGTTTTTGAAATTACCGGTAAGTCTAAATTTTTTCAAATCGAGATGTAATTCAGTGCCGTCAGTTCTTTTCAATAAAATATTTCTTAATGCATATTTATTTTTTAATTTCTTTTTATTTAACAGTTTATTTATAGTGTATGTTTTTTGTTTTTTGTTTTTTTGTTGAGGAACATTCTTTTCTAACACGGCTTTATTATAAATCCTTGTAATAAACTGGTCTACTCTTTCGGTAGATAGAGCTTGGAAAGTGCCGTTTACTATAAAATCCCCGCCAATTGTCACACTTATTTGGCTTAAAATAACTAAATTCGATATGTTCGATTTTTGCTGTGTTTTGTCTTGAGCATTTATATTGACCCCAAAAACAAAGTAAATAATAACAATTGCTGCTTTAAAAAAAGATTTTATCATTTTAATTAATTACCTGCCATATTGTTTTTGATAATAATTTTGGTATTCACCTGTTATTATTCGCTGCCACCATTGTTTATTATTTTTGTACCATTCAACTGTTTTTACAACGGCTTCTTCAAATTTATATTCCGGTTTCCAGTTAAGTTCGGTTTGTATTTTAGTAGAATCAATTGCATAACGCCTATCATGACCGGGTCGATCTTTTACAAATTCAATTAAATTTTCAGACTTGCCAAGTATGTTCAAAATTAATTTTACTATTTCAATATTTTTCATTTCTTGACTTGCACCAATATTATAAACTTCCCCTGTTTTCCCGTTTTCAAGAACCAATTCAATTGCTTTATTGTGATCAATCACATAAATCCAATCACGTATATTTAGCCCGTCACCATAAATGGGAAGTTTCTTATTATTCATAGCATTAATTATCATCAACGGAATAAGTTTTTCAGGAAATTGAAGCGGTCCGTAATTATTAGAACATCTTGTAATGACAACAGGTAATCCATAAGTACGATAAAATGCAAGAGCCATCATATCGGCACCGGCTTTACTGGATGAATACGGACTG
>CAZXJG010000008.1:0-23864 GCA_964640985.1 uncultured Melioribacteraceae bacterium
TCGGTTAAATGGACCGCTTTTTTTAATTATTTTTGCTATTTCACTTGCTCTTGCAGCTAACTTATTATCCTATATGGATTTATCGGTTTTTTATCGCAAATTTCGGGGTAACTTCTGATATCATATTCGAAAAAATATGAGTCAAAGTTAAAGTAAAGAGACAAAGTTGCTTAGAAATGTTATATTCACAAAAAAAGGAGTGAAACATATCTAAAAACAAACCGCGCTAAGCAGAGGTAAAACTTGCATTCATTCTTGATTAGAAGCCTTCGTCCGGAGGACTCTGAGGGAGAATAACTTTACGGTTTACGCTCCAAGACTAATTCGACTTCTCAGTCTCATTTCCCTTAATTTTACTTTATTTGTCCCCTCAGTCTTTTTTCTCTAATTTAATTATTTTTGAGGGAAATGGCACTATTTTAAAAGCATCATCTTCTTTGTCTGCGCAAATTCTCCGGCAATTATTCTGTAGAAATAAACTCCACTTGTAAGTTTAGAAGCATCAAATTTTACTTTGTAATTCCCCGCCGGTTTCTCTTCGTTTACTAATGTAGCTACCTCTCTCCCAAGTACATCGTAAATTTTGAGGGATACTTTGCTGAACGCTGACAGCCGATAGCTGATAGCTGTTTCCGGATTAAATGGATTTGGGTAGTTTTGATGTAATTCAAAATTTGTGGGAAGGGAAATATTATCTTCTTCAATACCGGTTACTAAATCCATTACCCAAAGTCCCCCGCCGCCGGTTCCTGCAAATAATTGTGAAGTCTTGTTAGGATTCAGTTTAATGAAATCGATTAATGTATGCGATAAATTGCCGGTTATATTGCTCCAAGTGTTTCCGCTATCCGTGCTTTTGTAAATACCGGGGTCTACACTTGGCAGCCATACTTCATACCAAGGTTGTGAAACTGCATAGAGCAAATTTGGATTGCCCTGGTCTATTTCTACATCGGCAACACGGGTATGGTTAAAAATTTTTGTCCACGTTGTTCCGCCGTCTGCTGATTTGTAAAGTCCTCCGTCACTGTTAAAATCATAATTATCCGCAGCTCCGACGTATATAATATTATTTGTTTTATCGTAATCTATTGTTAAAATATCAAATGCCGGGAACGAAGAAAATTTTATCCAAATGTTTCCTCCGTCAGTTGATTTGTACAGCCCCCCGCCCGCACCAAATGAATTAACCCCGGCATATAATTCATTACTGTTATTGGGATTTACAAATAATTCCCAAACACTTGCTGCATCAGCACCCAAACCGTTATTGACAGCGTTCCAATCAGCACCGCTGTTAGTAGATTTATAAATACCGTTTCCGTACGATGCACAATATAAAGTTCTGTTACCCGGTGTACCGGATGTTATATCAAGCACTAAATCCGGTCTTCCGTCGGGTAATCCGTTGGAAATTAGTACCCAATTGACACCGTTATCGGAACTTTTCCAAACTTGCCCCAAGCTGTACCCTGAATTGAATGCAGAGCCTAATCCGTCATATCTGCTCAAATAAATATCTCCGTTTGAAGGATCTATCTCAATATCTTTCCCTGCATCGTATCCGTCATAAGGGTCCATTTTAGGATCTAAAGGGATAAAGCTGTTTAAATTGTCATCCGAACGGAACGGTCCCATATCGTCATAACCTACAAACACCCTTTGATTATTAGTCGGATCGAATGCCATGCCCTCAACCAACATCAATTCAAATCCTGTGCCTTTCCAAGCATTGCCTACTTTTTGAGTATAGATTTGTGTCCATATTTGCCCGCCGTCCGTAGTTTTGTTCATCCAATCACGTCCCCAGTAAATTGTATTAGTATCACCGGGTGCAATAGCCAAAACAAGTGCGTGTCTTTCATTAAAGAATGTGTCATCCATCCACCCGAGAGAAATATTATTATCAACCTTTGTCCAAAACTTCCCGCCGTTCACAGTTTTATATATTCCCCAGTTTTCAAAAGCAGCAAGGGATTCGTCCGGTGAACCGACTGAAGTGCCGATATAAATTATATTTGTATTTAACGGATTTACGGCAAATCTCCAGTAGAAGTAGAAAAGACTATCGGAAATTTGATATTGAGGAAGATTGCCGGAAATATTTTGCCAACTTACGGCATCATCGGAACTTTTAAATATACCGCCGTCGAATGTTGATGCATTGCCGGGAGTTCCGTGAGTAATGACCGTTGCAAATAATGATGTTTGATTTGCAATAGTTACTGCCTGCAGATTCCAAACCGCGGTATTTGTTAATCCGCTATTAGCCTGGCTCCAAGTGTTACCATTGTCCGTAGATTTAAATATTCCCTTGGTAGTGCCGAGATATAAATTTTTATTTGAATCAAAAACCATACTGAATACAGTAGCACTATCTAATGAAGGTACATTTAATCTATCCCAGCTTGTTCCGCCGCTCGTTGTTTTATAAACACCTTTACCATCTGTACCTGTATAAATAATCTTGTTGTCGGAAGGGTCTATAATTACAGAATACACTGAAATAAAATCTACTTCGGAGTTGATTGTTGAAGGAAATGAAAGCGACCAGGTAGCACCGCCGTCTGTTGTTTTAAACATTGCCATAGCAGTGGCAAGATATAAAGTATTATACGAGGCATCTGATTCGTCGAATAGTATTTGGTTAGTCCAATAAACATCAGGCGTCCAAGGTCCCGTTGCCAAGTTGTTATTTATATTTGTCCAGCTTTGTCCTCCGTTAGTGGTTTTGAATAATCCTTCAATATCACCGCCGACGTAAACAATACCGGCATTTGCAGGATGAACAGCTATGGATTGAAGATCACTGCCTCCGCCCGGACCGATATTTTTCCATTGAGCCTGAGATATATTAGTATTTATTAGAAAAAATGAAACTGTTATGTACAAAATATAATAGTTAAGATATTTACCCTTTAACACAGTTTTTACCTCTATTAATTATTTTATTAAAATCATTTTTTTCGTTTTAATAAAATTTATACTATTTCCAGCGGCGGATAATCTATAGAAATAAACACCACTGCTAAGATTAGAAGCATCAAAGTTTATTTTATATGTACCTGCAGGTTTTTCATCATTTACTAAAATTGATACTTCCCTTCCTAATATATCATAAATTTTTAGTGTTACCCTGCTGCGAGCGGGAAGTTGAAAACTGATAATCGTACTGGGATTAAAGGGGTTGGGATAGTTTTGAAAAAGTGTAAACTGTTCCGGAATAACATTTTTATCATCTTTTACGTTTGTAACTAAACTTAATTTCTTATAAACCCCGTCCGAGCCAGTTCCGGCAAATATTTCTAAATTTTTATTTACTGCAAATGTTCTTATAAATCTGGAAATACCATAATTTACTTCCTGCCAGGTTTTACCTAAATCGTTAGTTCTAAACACTCCCTTTGTCGCGGTTCCTACATAAAGATATTTAGAAGAATCCATTATTATTCCCACAATATTATTATACTCAGCACTGTCGAAGAAAGGTACTTTGACCCACTTTGTTGAATCATAATAATATATGCCATTTGAATGCGTTCCAACATATAAAGCACTATCATAAACAGAAGGGTATAACGTTTCAATTAAACCTAAAGTAGAACTATCTCCTATTCCAGTCCAATTTGTTCCGTTGTCTTGAGACCAGCTTACAATATTTTGACCCTCAGAAGCGTAAATAACATCTAATGATTGATTGGCTGCAATTAGCCTTATTGCACCTTGAGAAATTATTTTTGTCCAGTTTTCTCCATTATCGGTTGACTTGTACATATACCACTTGCTATCACTTACAAAAACATTTCCTAATTTATCGATCTCAACTTGATTAGCTAAATAAGTTGAGTAGTAAGGATCTACTACAAGCTTGCTCCAATTAAGTCCGTGATCTTTAGAACGATATAATCCGGTTTCTGTAGCTGCAAATATATCACCTGCATTGTTTACGGCAATATCAATTACCCAGTTTGTAATACTTGTCGGTGCCCAAGTTGCTCCTCCATCTGACGAAATAAATATTCCGTTTTTTCTGGTCCCGGCAAAAAGTCTGTTACTGGTATCAATTGCTATCGTTTCAATCTGCGAATAAGTTTTATCCCCATAGGGATCCGGTCCGCTGGTTTGTGACCAAAAACTTCCATTATACTTACTATGCGATCTAATCGTATATTTATTTAACACAGAATCAATATTTACAACAGGCAAAATTACTTTTTGAACCGTAGTACCAAAATTTGAAAAAATATGTGTATTATAATTAACAAGCGAGTCTACTTTTTTTATAGTACCAAATTCTATTGCTTTAACCTTAATTGAATCATCGGCTTGAATTTCTACTTCTAATGTGTCGCCGCCGGAATTATAAGCTATATAATTTACACTCCAACTATTAACACTATCGGTAATTATGAAATTAGGTATGTTAAAATTTCTTGATAATAATGGTTTTGAAGTTATAGTATATTTGTATCCATAGACTGAATTTACATTTCTATCATTTAAATAGTTAGCTATTGTAAAATTTTGGAAAACATTAATTAAACTACTACTATAATTACCAAATACATTGTCAAGTCCTTTTTGACCAATTAAGGTATCCTGTACTACTTTCTTTAATACGGAATCACCGAACTGTTCATCATAATAGAGAGTAAATAAAGCTGCTCTTGAATAATCATCCAAAACACTGGAACTTTTATTATTCCAGTCAAAAAGGGGAATATCTGTATTAGCAAAATAAAGTGAAGGTGACCTTAACTGATAACCGCTGATTACCGATGCTATTTCTGATAAGCCTTCATTTACAAATGTTAATTCTTTTTTATCATAATTGTAATGAATTAAATGTTGATATTCGTGCGCTAAAGTAGCTAAAGGTCTGGTAGCATTTCTTGCACCGGCGTTAAATATACCCGGACGAGAATCGATATATAATAAATCTCGTTTATTACTAGTCGAATCATTTGTTTGATCATGTGAATAGAAAAAGCCCCCTGTATATATTTTAACTGTATTGCCATCCCAACCGTCAAGAATATCATAAACTAAAAAATCTGTTAAATTATCCCTGTCTTTATTTGGCGGATTACCAAAATATTGTTCGTCTAATTTTACAATACCTTTAGTAGAGTCTCTGGAAGTAGAAGGTGATTTATTTTCGAGAGAATTTAATAATGTATCAACAACACCTTGGCTAACATGGTTATTACTAATTTCTGTGGTATCAACCCAAATTTGAACGCGGGTGCCTTTTTTTAGAAGTTTCGCATTAACAGTATTAAATGATTTTGTAATAAAATTATATGTAAAGAAACTCTTTATAGTCCCAACTGTATCTGCTTTTGTTTTTTTTAAATTAACTTCTTGAGATTTTTTAAGCATTAATTGGTAAGTGGCTGGGTCTAAAAGTTTTGTGTTTTCTAAAGCTATTTGAGCAAGACTATTTGTAAAGATTGGAGTTCCGCACTTCCAATTTTGTTTTATAATTTCTTGTCCAAATGTAATTGGCAAAGACAATAAATTAATTAAAACTATAATTGAAAACATTTTTATAACTTTTCTAATCATTTTTTTACTCCTTTTTATTAATGGTAACAATATTCGTTACATAAATATGATCCCAAGAAGAAGATTTGTTTTTATTTACAATTACTTTAATAAAATTACCCTGTAATTTTTTTAGCTTTTGATATACCGGCGATTCTTTCATTATTATATAAACGGTTCCTTCAGCATCTTCAATTCCGTATTTTATAAACGGTTCATTCCCTAATGCATAAATTCTGCCGGTGATATTTTTATAAACAATTTTATTAGAGACAGAACAAGAAATAAAAGACATTATAATTGTTGAAATTAATATAAACCGTAAAATTTTTATCTTTTTCAAACTCATAAAGATTACTAAATTTATTTCCCTTTTAATGCGCTACTTATTTAATTAAAATCATTTTTTTTGTCTGAATAAAATTTGTACCGTTTCCAACGGCGGATAACCTGTATAAATAAACACCGCTAGAAAGTTTTGAAGCATCAAAGTTAACTTTATAATTACCCGCAGGTTTTTCTTCGTTTACTAAAATAGCTACCTCTCTCCCAAGCACATCATATATTTTTATTTGTACAGACGGGATATATCCCGTCTTTACGGCAGGAATTGTATAGCTGATTATTGTACTCGGATTAAAAGGGTTCGGGTAATTTTGTGATAATGAAAAATTATTAGGAACAGATGAATTATTACCTTCAACTCCGGTTACAACAAAATTCGGCAAACGCCAAACACTCATTCCGTTAGTACCTCCTAAAATATCGTATGTTGTATTTGTAAAAGTATTTTTATTTGTTTTAGCAACCGGAAGAATAGCATTAACATCTTTTAATATTAAACCTGTGTCTTGATTAGCATACGTTTCCCCAAAATCTTCGGTAATAAAAGTTCCTTTGGAAGTCATTACAATCCAGGAACTTTCGGAAATCACATATACTGATATAACGGATGCTCCCTTTGCATTATTATCCCATTTTGATGCCCAAGTTTTTCCTCCGTCAATCGATTGAAATATTCCCGAATCACCGGTAGAAGCTAAAATTTTAAGGGAGTCAAGCACATTAACCTTAATTACATTTTTATTGTTAAATCCAATTTTTACAAAAGTGCTGCCACCGTCGTCAGATTCAAAAAGCCCATCCGAAGTGCCTGCAAAATATTTTGTATTACTTGATTTACCTTCTGAGATATCGGAAACAAACTGTAAATCTAATCCTCCCGCATTAGTCCAATTCTCTAAATCAGAACTTATCAAAGCACCTTTCGTTTCTGTTCCGATGATGTAAAGTCCGTTAGTACTGTTATATATCCCCGTAGTAACATAGGTAAATTGGTCCAAAAGACCACCGCTTACCATTGTCCAATTACTTCCGTTATCGATTGATTTCATCAACCCCCCGGTTTGAAGACCTGCAAGAAGCATACCTGCCGGGCCAGGGAATAATGTGTTGATAATTGTTTTTGTTAAACCGAGCAACAACCAGTTCAACCCAAAATCTGTTGAAAGATAAATACCGTTCGAAGTTCCGGCATAAATTGAATTTCCAATCATTAAAAAAGAATTTATAGCTATATTAAGTAAGCCTGTATTTGTCGGCTGCCAGCTAATTGTATTCAATAAGGTTTGAAAAATTCCGCTTTGTGTGGCAGCTAAAATATTCGCTCCAAAAAGAATTAAAGAATTAACAAATTGGTCAGTCAAGCCGGTATTACTTATTTGAACCCAATTATTGCCACCGTCGGTTGTTTTGAATAATCCCCCTCCGGCAGTTGAAATAATAAAATTATCGGCATCTGTAAATGCAAAATTGGTAACGTGGACAAAAGGCAAACCGTTATTCTTAAAATTCCAGGTTGCACCGTTATCGGTTGTAACTGCAATACCATTAGTTTTTGTGGCTGCCCATATTGGAGGTGGAGCAGATATTGTGAGCGCAAGCACGTGATGCCCTATTTTTTCAACAAAACCAAGTTTCTGTGTCGGATTTTTTTCTACCCAGTTTGTTCCGAAATCTGTGGATAAATAAACAGAACCTTTATCATCACTCGCGATAATAAATGTTGAATTTGTATCGGTGTAAGTTGTTATTGAGGTTATTGTTTTACCGGAAGTTAATGTTCCTACTTTTGTCCAGGTATTTCCGTTATCATTAGACCTCATAACTCCGCCGACTCCGCCGGCAAACAATATTTCTCCCGACAAAGCCAATGAGTTTATCCATCCAAGGACACTTGAAGAATTGAAATTACTAAAAGTCTTTCCGGAATCAGTCGATGTATATACACCGTAACCTTTTGTCCCTACATAAAGAATAGGTCCGAACGAAGTTATGCTACTGATATTTTTGCCTGCTAATTCAGGTGAAATCGGACTCCAAGTTGAGCCGCTGTTAGTCGATTTGAACAAACCAAAAGGAGTTCCGGCATAAACTACGGCAGCACCCTCCACCTTAAAATTAAACAATATGTTTATTTGACCACCGGTTGGCCCATTTGTTGCGTACCATATCTTTTGACCAAAAACAAAAGTTGAAAATATTGTGATGAATATAATAATGGTCATAATAAAAGTAGAAATCTTCTTCATGAATCCTCCAATTTTTTATATTGTGATAATGGGACTTAATTAAGCTACTATTTATATAATACGGACAATTTTATTCTATTTATCAAAAATGTAATATCTTTTATAATTTTTTACTGTCTTCATTATTTTAATAGTACCATTTTCTTTGTCTGTACAAATTTTCCGGCAACAATTCCGTAGAAATAAATTCCGCTTGATAGGGAAGAAGCATCAAATTGAACATTATAGTACCCTGGTTTTTTCTTTGCATCAACAAGTTTAGCCACTTCTCTCCCAAGCACATCATATACTTTGAGCGATACTTTGCTGAATATGTTGATAGCTGACCTTTTAATTTTTTTATCTATTATATACGGACATTTGGGGGGAAATTACCAAATAGATCTGATAATTTTAATGACTTGTATAAAACGAAGCCCAATAAAAAGGATGGATTTTGTAACTCTTTGTTTTTGCGTCTTTTAAATATTGTCTTTGTGCATCGGTTAAAATTTTATAAATTTTTTGATGTTCCTTTTCTTCACTAAGTAATTTATAAAAATTTTTGAATATCAAATATGCGGATTTATCTTCCAACAACCATTTTGTAGCAATTACGTTTTTAACGCCCGCTTCTTTCCAAACCCGCGCAAAATTTATTAAATCAATATCCGTCGGTATTTCATTTACTAAACCGATACCCTCGCCGGTGGAACAGGCACTTAATATTAAAAGTTCAGGTTTTATTTCGGTGTTAAATATCTCATAAATTTTTAACGGTTCGTCGGCAAACTCAATTGATGAATAAAGAGGATTCATCATATTTATATTAGTATGACTCGCAATATGAATAACGTCATATTTAGAAGCAAATTTTAAAAAATTATTTTTGGTTGCACCGCTGCCTAAAAATATTTTTTCTCTTTTAAATAAAGTCTTGGGAATTTCTTTGATTTCCTTTTCATTATATTTCAATCCGTTAATAGAAGGCGCCATACCTAATAATGAATCTAAATTTAAAGGTTTATCTTCGTTTATTAAGGAACCGGCAGATGTAATATAACTTATTAAATATTTTTTAATCAAAAAACCGTAGTTAGATGAATCGGCATAACTTACAAGGGACTCAAAAGGCAGAAGGTAAAGAGAACGTTCCGGTGAAATAAAAAGGTTATAATTGTCTTTAATTAAACCGGATTTAACTATAGGCTGTATCAGTAATTCATATAATTTTCTTGAGGGTTTCAGCCATAGCTCATCTTTATAATCGTCTTTACCTCTGTATATGGCTTTTAAATAATATTCAATTAAAGCCGTAATTTTTCCCGCCGTGCTATCTATTTTGAAGATCTGAGAATGGTTTTTAGTAATTGTTAGAGCATATATATACTTATCACCGAAAACATATTTTATTACAATATCTTTCGTACTTAATATATTCTGAAGTTTTGTTATAGATGTTAAATTATATCTGTTATACTCAATTTTTATTCTTTTGAAATTCTTATTTTCTTTAGAGCTTAACTTAATTTCGCGTACGAGTAAATCGATTAAACTATACAAATTATCTTTGTCATCGGTATTGCCGTCCAAATCATTAAATTTGTTTAACAATACGGAAAAAGACAATCCATCTTTATCCGTTTCATTTCCGTAATTGCCCCAAAACGGCAGGCTCTTTTTCAATTCCGAGTAATAAAAGAATTCTTTAAGGTTATTTGTTTCAAACAAATAATCCATTAAAAGAGAATAGACCTGATTCCTCTGCCAATAAACGGATTCAACCGCTTTTTCATAGCTAAAAATAGATCTCGATTCATTTATATTTTTAATATAAACGGAGTCATATTCTGCAGCTTTTTGTTTCAATAATTGGATAGCCAAATTTATCTTATGCTGTTCTTTGAAAACCATAGCCAATAAAATATCTACATTAATCGGATAATATTTAGTCCCGTTCTTATTTTTTGTATACCGTCTGGCTTCCAACAGATTTTTTTTGGCATCATCTAATTTTCCCAATTCTAAATATGCCTTGCCAAGTGATAAAAAAGCAAAATACTTATAAACATCATAATTTAGTTTACTGCTTAACTTTAATGATTTTTTTGCATAATAAATCTCTTCATCTATATTTTTATTTTTACCGGCATAAAAAATATTTAAAAAATATTTAATTAATTCACCTTCACCGGTGTTATCGTTCAAAGGATCTATAAATCTATTGATATCTGCAAAATTTGAAAAATTATTCTTAACAAAGCCAATAAGGCTGTTATACGCAACTATCCTGCCCCATTTATATCCTATTCTGCCGCTCAGCTTATAACTTTTAGTTATCAATTGATATTTATAATTGATCATTGTTCTGTTAAATAATGGAACATAAGAAAGGAAATAATATGTATCGGCAAGACCGGTTTGGTTATTAATTTCTTTCTGAATTTTATACGCTTTCAGATAATACGGATATTGTTTGTACCATTCTTTTTTGTCAAAGTATAATAGTCCTATATCACTTAATGTAGTTGCTGTCCCTATTTTATCGTTTACTTTTTTGTATAATTTCAAAGCATTTTGATAAAGAATATTTGCGGAGTCTAAATCTCCTTTGTACCATCTTAAAACCCCAAGCTGCCTTAGTGCATTTGCTTCTTCGTTCCGGCTTCTAATTCCCCCGGCAATTATCAATGCTTGTGTTTGGTATAAAAATGCCGAATCATATTGAGCAAGGTAAAATTTAATTAGTCCTAAAATATTATTCGCCTTTGATTCTAATTTTTTATTGTCAGCCAATTTTGAAAAATGAAGCGTTTTCCTCGCATAAATTGCAGCACTATCTGGTATGCCGTTAAAAAAATAGATCTCTGCCAAGTAAGATAAAAATAAAGGATTGCCGCTGTTTTTATAGTTTTTAATTTCATAAAAATGATTTTTAGCTTTATTAATTTTCCCTTCCTTTAGCAATACTTCGAGATAAATCAGGTTAAAAGTTAAATTAGATTTATTTTTTGAGACTGCCGGAGATAATATTTTCTCCGCTTTTATTAAATCCCAATTATTTAAATGAGTTTGAGCAATGGCTATTCGTTCATCTATTGAATAGGTGCTGCTAAATTGAATAAAAAGAAATGTTAAAATAGGAATGGATAATATTACTATCCAAAGTAAAAAACGTTTAAGATTATTATTCGATAAACTTAAATACATTTAGTTTAGAATCAATTTTTGATGAGTTAGATAACACCGCCTTAACCTGCCAACTATATTTTTGCCCCGACTTTAGATTTAATTTTCCGGTTAAATTTATAAAATTATGAGCGATGCTTTTTTCAAAGATAACATTACCAATTTCATCAAACAAAATAAAGTGATATCGGAAAATATTATTTATCTTTTCCCAATTAAATTTCAGATTATTTTTGTTAATTGAGGCGTTATCCGATGGTGATTCGAGAACTAAGTTAATCATCGGCGAGTGATTTCTTAAATGTATTTTTGAGGAATTATAATTGCTATTATAAATCAGATAACCTAAGCCGATACCGATTAACAGCAGTATAAATGCATAACCTAAGTTTGGGAAATATTTCATCCTATTAAACAGATTATTAAGTTTATTTGCCTTGCTGCCGGCGGATACCAATTTCTCCGCCTTTTTTAAAGTAGCGGTGTCTAAAACCGGTTCTTCGAGAGAATTAATTTTGTCCCTACTTCTAATTGATACGGATACTATTTCCAAACATTTATCACACTTAGAAATATGATTTAATATTTTATCCTGTTTTTCTTTTGAAATTTTATTTTCTAAGAATTCGGTTATTTGTTCGTCTGTAATGTGCATTTTAATGCCCTTAAAAAAAATTATTTAAGCTGTATATAAAATACGGACACGCTCGTCAATTTTACCTTATTTATCTTCAAAATATTTTTTTAGTTTTTTAATTGTGCTATTGAGCACAGTATAAACTCTTCTTTCGGGAATATTTATAATTTTGGCAATTTGTGTCGCCGTTAGATTTTCCCAATATTTTAATTTTACTATTAATCTGTCCTCTTCCGGTATTTTATTTATCATCATTTCTATCTTCTCGGTCAATATTTCTAAATTATTATCCGGTCTGTTTTTGTTTTGATGAAAAACTACCGAGTCATTATATTCGAGCAATACTGATTTTGTCTGTGAAATTTTTTGAGAGCGGTTTAGAGGAGACAGTAAATCATTAATTTTATCAATAGCCGAGATAACATTATTTCCACTTGATAATTCATTGTTTAATATTTTTTCTACTTCTGCAATTCCGTAACCTTTCCAAAAATGTAATTCGAATACTTTCCTTTCGAAATCGCTTAAACTTGTAACGGCTTTCGGATACCTTTTCCTTCCGAATTTAGATCGATAACAATCAATGCAAAGTCTGTTAACAACAACATTTAAATAGGTACTTAAGCGTATTTTTTTATCGTTTAAAGAGTATTTAAATTTCCTTAAAATCTTAAAATTATTATTGACCAACTTGCTGCAGATAAAAAGATAATTTTCCATAGCCGTATCATAATCATCGGTGTACTGCCAAATTATTTTAAGCATATATTTGGAGTATATGTTAAGAAATTCTTTCCACCCTTCAGCCGATCCGGTTCCCTTGGAAAATATTTTTTGCAATAATTCGTAGTCTGTCATTTTAACAAAGATTCTTAGATTTTACCAAATAAATTTTGTGATTATAAAATAGTTTAGTGAAATAATTTTACTTATTATGTAATATAAATAAAAGATATGAAATTCACTCGCCGGCATTAACTACTGTCGGTTTTAGATGCGTGTGAAAAATATAAATCAATAAGTGAAAATTTTCTGTTATTTTTCTCAGATGTTAATAACAATTACATAACTAATAATATCAATAGTTCTTTCGAAAAGCGGTTCTCGACAGGCAGGTAAAGAGTGTTGAAAAAAGATGGCTTTCAACAATCAATTTATTTTTTCTTAATTTGATCTACAAACTTTATTTCCCACTCATCCTCAAAACCTTTTACCAACGAATCTATTAATTGTGAATAATCTACCTTCCTTTTCAAAATAGTTTCCAATTCAATGGTTTTGTCAATCATTTTCTGCTTTAATTCTGTTTTAGTTTTTTCATCGCAATTTAGATAATCCAATAAATAGCGGTGAAAAGCCCCGACTAAAATTGAACCATGTTGAAGAGTAACTTTTTTAAATCTTCTTTGGGCACTTCCAACAAGTTTTTTCCCATTATACTTAACTTCATGTTTTGCGGTACTTGCAAAGCAAATAACTCCAAACGGGTTTTTTAACAATGAAGA
Organism: uncultured Melioribacteraceae bacterium; assembly: GCA_964640985.1. Taxonomy (GTDB): domain Bacteria; phylum Bacteroidota; class Ignavibacteria; order Ignavibacteriales; family Melioribacteraceae; genus CAZXJG01. The sequence continues at coordinate 13,449 of CAZXJG010000008.1, forward strand.
GAAATCAGGCTGCCGATTTTCTAATTTAATATTTTTTAAATTTGAGTCATACTTTATTAATCCCCGCACTAAAGCTAACGAAATTTTATTGTAAATTTCATGCGGGGTTAATCCCGATGCAGTAGGTATTATAACAGAGTAGGTTAATTCTTCGGCATGTAAAACCGCTCTTCCGCCGGTGGGCCTTTTTACAACATCAATATTATCATTTGCAGCTTTTACAAGATTAATATCATTAAACAATTGATTGGCACCTAAAGAAATTGCATAGGGTAGCCACTGATAAAATCTTAAATAAGCCGTATTATCAGAGCATTCATCGGCAAGCTTAAGGTCAAATTCCATATTAAATTGACCGTTATGAGCACCATTACAAATTAAAATCCAATTCATTTTTTTAGAACACTTCTTGTACTCTTTTCAAAGAAGTCTAAAATAATTTTAATAAGTTGGGAATCAGGATATTTAACTTTCAATTTTCCCAGGGCTTGCGAAAAATTCAGTTTTTCGTCGTATATAATTTTGTAAGCATCTTTTAATGTCATTATATCTTCATTAGAAAAACCGCGTCTTCTAAGTCCAATTGAATTCAAACCGATAAAACGAAGCGGTTCGTTAGCTGCAAGCACAAAAGGAGGGATATCTACAGTTACCCTAAACCCACCTCCAATCATAGCATGCTGCCCGATTATACCGAATTGATGTACGGGTGTGTTTCCGCCGATAATTACCCAATCGTCTATATTTACATGTCCGCCAATTTGAACCGAATTGGCAATTATACAATTATCTCCAACAATACAGTCGTGCGCAACATGTGCATAAGCCATAATCAAACAATTTTGCCCTATTTGAGAAAACCCCGTTTCTTTGGTACCGCGGTGTAAAGTAACAAATTCACGAATTGTAGTATCATCACCAATAAAAAAATTGGTTTTCTCTCCCGAAAATTTTAAATCCTGAGGTTGATTAGCTACAGAAGCGCCCTGAAATACTTTAACTCTGTTGCCGAGGCGTGCTCCATCATATATTACGGCATTAGGCCCTATAATGCAGTCGTCACCAATTTTTACATCATCAAAAACTACGGCATAAGGACCAATTTCAACATTTTTACCAATAATTGCTTTTGAACTAACAATTGCACTTGGATGAATTTTGTTCATTAATTATCCGATAAATCCTATTTATTTTTCTTTTTTTGGTTCTTTATCAACAACAGCAGCCATTAAATCCGCTTCGGCAACCAATGTATTTTCAACATACGCCTTCGCTCTGATAACCACCACTTTACTTTTTTTATTAACCAATTCCGCTTCAATGACTAATTGATCGCCGGGAACAACAGGTTTCCGGAATTTAGCATTATTTATGCCCATAAAATATACAAGCTTACTAGTAGGATCAACATACGAATTAAGCATTAAAATACCGCCTGTTTGTGCCATTGCTTCAACAATCAAAACACCTGGCATAACAGGGTGATCGGGGAAATGTCCTTGAAAAAAAGGTTCATTTACAGTCACCGATTTAACACCAATAACTTTTTTATCTAATTCGAGGTGAGTTATTTTATCAACTAAAAGAAATGGGTAACGATGCGGAAGTATTTTTTGTATCGCATTAGTATCAAATACAACGTCTTCCTTTTTTACATGCTGATATTTTCTTTCGAGCTGTTTTTGTTGATAAAGCTTACGGATTTTTTTCGCAAATTCAACATTTGCTTTATGACCCGGTCGGGCAGCCAATATTTGCGCTTTTATAGGAACTCCGATTAATGCCAAATCACCAATCATATCAAGTAATTTGTGCCTTACCGGTTCATTTTTAAATCTGAATTCCGCATTATTTAAAAAACCGTTTCCGTTAATAACAATTTTCGTATTTAATTTTAATTTTTTCGAAATCTTTTCAAGCTGCTCATCCGTCATATCATGATCAACAATAACAACGGCATTATTAAGATTTCCGCCTTTTATTAAACCTGAATTTGCAAGAGCTTCTACTTCACTTAAAAAGCAAAATGTTCTACATGGTGCAAAATCTTTAACAAACTCTTTATCGATGTCAAACAAGCCTGTATGTTGACTGCCTAATGCCGGGTTTTGGTAATCAACCATAACCGTCATTCTGAAACCGTCTAACGGAAGCGCAACAATATCAACTCCTTCTTCCTCATTGCTGAACATTACCGTCTTATCAATTATAAGATAATCTTTCGGTTCGTTTTGCTCAATAAATCCGGCTTCAAGTAATTTTTCAACGTAAAGCATTGCACTTCCATCGCCTATAGGCGGTTCAATACCGTCTATTTCAATTATAATATTATCTATTTGAAGTCCGCTAACCGCTGCGAGCACATGCTCAACCGTATGAACTCTTGTATCACCAATTCCTAAAGTAGTTCCTCTCGATACATCAATTACAAATTCTGCTAATGCAGGTATTTCGGGACTGCCGCCAACATCAGTTCTCTTAAATTTTATCCCATAACCTTCCGGTGCCGGTTTAAATGTCATTGTACATTTCGTACCTGTATGAAGTCCAATACCGGAAATTGAGACTTCTTTTTTAATAGTTCTTTGAAGCTCTAACATTATTCCTCTTTAATTGAATCTGAATTTAATTGCTTTTTTAAATTTTCTATTTCTTTTTCTAATTCATTTATTCTTCCCGCATATTTAGGAAGGCTTCTAATATGAGCTTCTAATCTCAAACTAGTAGACCATTCTTTAGCCGGATAACCGAAATATTTACCCGGTTTTTTAATTGCCTTCGAAACCCCCGATTGAGCACCGATTATTACATTATCCGTAATCTCAATATGCCCTACGGTACCTACTTGTCCGGCAAGAATGCAGTGTTTACCAATTTTAGTACTGCCCGATACACCTGATTGTGCTGAAATAACAGTGTGTTCGCCCACTTCTACGTTATGAGCAATTTGAATTAAATTATCTAATTTAACCCCTTTATTAATTACAGTAGAGCCGATTGCGGCTCTATCGATAGTAACATTAGCACCAATTTCAACATCGTTTTTGATAACAACATTACCTATTTGCGGTATTTTATGATAAATTCCTTTTTCATCAGGAGAAAATCCAAAACCGTCGGAACCAATTACAACACCCGGATGTAAAATTACAAAATTTCCAATTTTACATTTTTCTCTAATTGTAACGTTCGGATAAATTAAGGTATTGTTGCCAATTTTTACATTTTCCATTATAACCGAATTATGAAAGATTTTTGTGTTATCGCCGATTATACAGTTTTTCGAAATAACAACATTTTTACCAATTGCAACATTTTGCCCTACTATAGCGGTAGCATCAACAAAAGCCGATTTATCGATCCCCTTTAAATTAACTTTCGGCATAAAATATTTTGAAACGATTTTATGGAAGGCATTGTTCGGATCATCTACAACAATATAAGTTAAATCTTTTCTGTGTGTTTCTATATTCGGATTAACTATTACTATAGAAGCATTTGTAGTATTTAAATATTTTTCATAAGATGACAAGTAAAGAAATGAAAGCTCACCCTTGTGTGCTTGATCAATGCGGGCTATATTAGAAAAAAACAAATTTGCATCGCCAATAATTTTACCATCAACTAACTTGGCGGCATCTTTTATTGAAATTTTCATTTGGTTTCATTTTTTAATTTGTCCAGCACAAGAGATGTTATATCATATTTTTTTTTAGCATAAAGAAAAAGCACACTTCCGCTTTTATCAAACACAAAGTCGAGGTCTTGTTCCTTTGCTACTTCCTGTATAGCATTGAATACCCTGTTTTGTATCGGCTTCATTAAATCTTCTTGTTTTTTAAATAATTCTCCGTTTACGCCGAATTTTTTTTGCCGGAAGTCGGAAATATTTTTTTCAATTTTCATTAATTCTTGTTCAGTTTCAGCTCTCTTTTTGTTACTCATAATAAGCTTCCGTTTATTGTAATCATTATATTTTAATTTCCATCCGGCTTCCATTTTACGCAGTTCATCTTGCCACTCTTGAATTTGGGCATCAATTTTTTTTTGTGCATCTTGAGCATCAGGCAGTTCTTTCATAATTGCATCGGAATCGATATAACCAATTTTTAACTGACCATAAGCTTTTACGGTACCAAACAATAAAACTATAAACAAAAAAGTTAATTTTTTCATTTTAGATCACCTATGTATAGTTTTGTTTTTATTTGCCGCGTCTAAGAAGATCGAGCACTTTAAAAGTTATATTATACCGTTCATCTGCATACAACAAAAGTATATCGCCGCTTTTGTCGAAAACAAAATTCATTCTTTCACGTTTGGCAACTTTATTAATAGCCGCTATTATTTTCTTTTTTACAGGAGCCAAAAGAGAATCTTGTTTAGCATAATATTCTCCATTGGGCTGACTAAATTTACTCTCTTTATAATTACTTATCTGCTGCTGCATTCGAATTAATTTTTGTTGAGCCACTTTTTTCCTATCGGGCGGCATAGTGTTCGCTTGTTGCTGAAACTTGGCGTAAGCATTTTTTAACTTAGTTGTCATATTATTAATTTTCTTATTCCATTTAGCAACAATAGCATTTAAATCACTTTGAGCTTTAACCGCTAATGGGTATTGCTGTAAAATGCTTTGGGAATTTACGAACCCAATTTTTAATCTCGATTGAGCAAATAAACTAATGCCAGTAAAAAGAATTATTGCTAAAAATATTACCTTTTTCACGATTACCTCTTTTTATTTAATAATTAAAATCCTCTTCCAAATTGAAAATGGAATAACCAAGCAGGTTTTTTCCCATCAACACTTCTTCTGTCGAAACCGTAGCCAAGATCAAACCCTATTAAGCCGATAGGATTTATTAGGATTCTTGCTCCAAATCCGGCAGATTTTTTTAAATTGAATACATTTGCTTGTTGTAAATTATAATAAACATTACCCGCTTCGGCAAATGCAAGCACATAAATGGGCATAGGTTCTAATGTAATAGCGGCTCTTAGCTCAACAGTATATTTAGACATAACCCTACCGCCGATTACGTTGCCGTTGACATTTCTGGGCCCAACGGATCTATCGTCATACCCTCGAAGTGAAGTCGTTGCAATAATAAGTCCGTTCCCACCCATATAGAAAAACTCGAACGGTTGAATTTCGGTACCAGGGGTTAATTCGTTAATATAGCCCAGTTTCATTCCTGTATAAAAAGTTAATCTGTTTGTATTAAACAAGCGCTTGTAAAAATCGACATTGAATAAAACTTTGTAATAATCTACATCACCAGGCAGAAATGGACCCCCGGAAAGATCGGCTGAAAGCATTATTTTAGAACCCTTTGATGGAAAAATCGGGTTATCAATATCAATTCGGGAAAGTGTCATTCCTAAAGTATATTGTCGCGATAAACCTTCTTTATAAAAATTTCCTCCATTAATTACATCATTATACTGAAATCTGAATCTCCCTTCAAGATTAAAAAAATCATCCGGCCAATTCAGTCTTCTTCCCACACGGATAGTACCACCGGTTTGGCGGAGGTCATAAATATAACGTTGACGTGTATCGAAAACATTAAAACCGACTAAGGTCGGAGTATCTAAAAACCAAGGCTGTGTATAACCGAACGAAAAAGTTCTATAATAATTTCCAACACCAAACTGCCAGTTAAAATTAAGAATTTGTCCGCCTCCCATTTGGAAAGGATGTTCAATTGCAAAATTTGATAAAGTAATACCAATTGAACCGCTAAAGCCGAAGCTTCCCGAATAACCGACGGAAGCGTTAAGGTAATCACTCGATTTCCCTTCGACGGTATATACCAAATTCACCGTACTATCGTTAGCCGGATTATAATTAATCCCTTTTTTATAAAGTTCCTGAACGTTAAAATATTTTAAGTTTGCTAATTGTTGAATACTTCTAAAAATATTATTCCGACTGAAATAATCACCCGGCAGTGTAAAAAGTTCGCGTCTTATTACTTTACCTTCCGTTTTATCATTTCCTTTAATAGTAACTTTACCGATTTTAAATCGCTTGTTTTCTCTAATGTGAATATGAATATCTATCGAATCGGAAGCAACTTTTTGCTCTTCTGCATTAATTTTAAATGCAAGAAATCCATTATCCTGGTAAAGAGAAGAAACATCATCTTGTTGTTTATTAAAATGGAGATTACGATTAAATTTCTCGTAATTAAAAATATCCCCTTTATGAAATCCCAATCTGCTGTTTAATACTTTATCACTGTAAATTGTGTTACCATCCCATGTTATGTTGCGTATTTTGTATTGAGGTCCTTCATAAATATTTATCAAAATAGTAACGCCTTTTTTGTTTTTGGTATACATTAACGAATCGCTCAGCACCTCAAAATCGCGATAGCCGTTTTTCAGATAGAACTTACGGAGTCCTTTTAAATCTTCTTTGAAATCTTTTCTGTTAAAATCGGCACTGCTCCAAAATTTCCACCATTTCGCTTCCTCCGTATGGTCAAGCTCACCCTTAAGTTTACTTTGCGAAAATGCTTTATTGCCTCTAAAAACTATATGTTCAACCTTTACTTTTTGACCTTCTTTAATTTTATAAACCAATAATATCCTGTTTTTAATTTCTTTAATAATATTTCTTCTGGATTTCGGATTATAATCATAAGAAAGCTTTCGCTCTAAAGAGAAATCTTTTTTGTTTCTCCATCGTGTTATAATTTTATCGCTTACAGTATCGGCGCTAAGGTACGTAAATTCTAACGGAGTTACAGATGCATTTAAATATCCCTCTTTATCATAAAGCGATAAAATATCATTTCTTGCGTTAAAAACTTCTTCCGGTTTAAGAATTTGACCTCTAACAAAATTTATTTTCCCCATTAATTTGTCGGTACTAATTTCATCATTTCCTTCAAGCAGTACTTTTTCAAATCTGGGATATTCTTTAACCTTAATCAGTAAAAATATTCCATTCCCAATTTTTTTTTCAATAATAAGCTTTATATCCGAGAATATATTTAACGACCATAATTGTTTAATTGCTTTAATTGTTAGATCGCCCGGCACTGAAATTTCCTCGCCAACTTTGAGCCCCGAATTAGCAATTATCGTAGGCGCATCGGCAGATACATTTCCCTTTACCTCTATAGCTAAAATTTTATAGTTCACTTTTTTAGTTTGAGGAAATAAAGTAGTTGATGAAACAACTAAAAATAACAGGCTAAGTTTCAGCCAAGTGCTTGGTATGTTTTTTAATATTTCGGTTATTCTTGTGGTTCTTAGATACTTGTTCACTAATAAGTCCAAATCTTCTCTCTCTACTTTGATAATCTAATATTGCTAATAATAAATCGTGTACCTTAAATTCAGGCCACAGTACATTAGTTACATAAATTTCAGAATAAGCAATTTGCCAAATTAAAAAATTACTTATTCTGAATTCGCCTCCGCTTCTTATCATTAAATCCGGATCCGGTATTTTACTTGTTAATAAAAAGTCGGAAACTAATTCTTCATTGATCTCTTCTAATTGCAGTTTCCCTTTTTTATAATTCTCGGCAATGTTTTTAATTGCTCTAATAATTTCCCATCTGCCGCTATAACTAATTGCCAAATTAAGAGTTAATTTCGTATTATTTTTTGTTTTCTCAACCGCTTGCATTAACTCTTTCTGAACAATAACAGGCAAGTGTTGTATATCGCCTATCATTGTTAATTTTACATTATTTAAATGTAATTCATTTGTTTCGTTATGAAGACTCCTTACAATTAATCTCATTAAAGTTGAGATTTCATTTTTGGGTCTTTTCCAATTTTCTGTAGAAAACGTATACAAAGTTAAATATTTTATATTCAATACTGAACATGCTTTAACAATATTTCTAACGGTTTCTACACCACGTCTATGACCCGTTGCACGTGATAAGCCTTTTGCTCTTGCCCATCTTCCATTCCCGTCCATAATAATAGCAACATGTTTTGGTACGTTCCCGCTTTCCAAAATGTTGTCCATTAGTTTTTTATCCTGCGGAATTAGATGCAACACTTTATATTCTTTTTTTATTTGAAAATAGACTTACCAAAATAAATTACGGTTAGAAAAATGTCAAGAGAGTTTAAAATACATATTGATTTCTTACTAATTTAAATGGCAACGATTTATACAACAGAAAAGCAACTTTGTGTCAAAAAAAAAAGAATTATATATTTAATTATCTTTTGAATTTAAAGAAGCCGGAAGTGTAACTAATTTTATGTTTTTCTGAACTTCTTCGGGGAAGTTTGATACTATCATTTTGGCTTTATTTAAATAATTTTGAGGAACTCCAACAAATAGAGTAACCTTTTTATGTGCGTATTTTGTGTGTCGTGTGGCAAGATAATCCAATTTTGAAAATAATTTCGGGTCATCTAATTCTTTTGGGGTTAGCGTAATTCCGATTACAAATTTCTTTTTATATTTCCCGATAGCATCCACATTATATTTCCCAACGGGTTTCGGCTCGGGCAAATAAGTTCCAAAACGTCTGCTGATAGTCAAATATCCGCTTTTCCAAAAATACTTTATAAGCGCATCTACTCTTTCTTCGTTTGCTTCAGCCTGCATCTTTATCTCTTCTTAATTCATTAAACTAATTATTGGAATAATTGGAGAAAATTTATGCCTGTTTAATACTTTAACATTAAAAATCTTTTTGTATTCAAAAACACCGATTTTATGAGAATTATTAATACGCCCGTAAATAACCTTTTTACCATACTTATTTTTTGAAATAAAATAAGGTTCTAAAATTATTTCATCCAATTCATATAAAAATCTAAGTTTGTATCTGTTTGCAATTGCATTTATAAAAACATCTGATTTCATTTTATTTCTCTCTCAATTATAACTGCGGAAAACTCCAACTACTTTTCCTATTATCAAAAAATTTTGCTTTTTATTTAATTTTATTACCGGATAGTTATCATTTTCAGGAATTAGAAATATTTTTTCACCGGTTTTTTTAAATCTTTTCATCGTAGATTCACCATCAACCATTGCAACTACAATTTCCCCGTTGTTTGCATTTTTCTGTTGATTTACAATAACTATATCACCTTCTAAAATACCCGAATTAATCATACTATCACCTCTGACACGTAATCCAAAAACATTTGCTCTTTGTCTTATTAAACTTTTATCAACAAACAATGTTCCTTCTATATTTTCATCGGAAATTACCGGATAACCGGCGGCAACACGACCAATAATGGGAATTTCAATAGAAGAATTAATATTTTCTATTTTATCTTTTCTCGGATAAAAATTAACCGCATATTCCGTTAATGAAAACGATCGGCTAATATTACTTTCAAAATTAAGATAACCTTTTTTCACAAGTGCATCTATATGTCTTTTAACCCCAAATGTACTTACAATTTCAAATTGACTTCCTATTTCACGGTAAGTGGGAGGATAACCATTTTCATAAATATAATTTTGTATGAATAAAAGAATTTCTTTTTGCCGTTGTGTTAATTCAGTTTTCATATTAGTGTCCTTTTGTTCACTACAAATATAGTGTACAAATGAACACTTGTCAAGTATATTGAAAAAAAAATTTAATTTTAAATAATTCTTAAAAGATAGTTTATTTTATGAGTTTCTAACTATAATAGTTAAAATTTTATGAATTTTTCATATTATAAAATGATATTGCGAAAGAGTTCTGCGGAAATTTTAATCAATCTCAATAATAGAGTACCGATTTTCTCGAAAGATAACGGCATTTTTTTTATCTTTGATTACTATTTATTTGAAATAAAATAAAACGTATGAATGGAACAGATGATTATATGGGATTAAATTTGTATCAAGGTGTTCGCGGTTTAGCAGTAAAAATTTTAAATAGAATTGACCGTACCGATGCTTATCTTGATAAACTTCTTGAAATTGAAATTAAAAATTCAGAATTAAGTAGTTTAGATAATTCACTTTTATTTGAGATTGTACATGGCGTAATTAGATGGCTGGGAAGAATTGACTGGGTATTAACAGGTTTTTATAAAGGACAGTTTTCAAAGTGTATTCCCAATGTAAAAAATGCAATGCGGGTTGCTTTATATCAAATACTTTTTCTAGATAAAATTCCCGATTACGCTGCAGTTAACGAAGCTGTTGAATTTGTAAAAAAATTACAAGGACGAAAATCCGCCGATCTTACTAACGCAGTACTCAGGAATATTATCAGAAATAAAGACGCTATACGTTACCCCAAAAAGGAGGAGGACTTAGTACGTTTTTTTAGTGCATATTATTCTCATCCACCTTGGTTGGTAAAAAGATGGATTAAAAGATATGGTGATGAATTAACCGAACAACTACTTATTTCCAATAATAAAAAACCTTCTCTAACTTTAAGAGTAAATGGCATTAAAACCAGTCGT
>CAZXJG010000008.1:23874-35201 GCA_964640985.1 uncultured Melioribacteraceae bacterium
CGTAAAGAAATGGGAGAGCTTTTAAAAAGCGTAGGGCTGGAATTTTCGGAAGGGAGATATTTAAAAGATTTTTTTCGATTAAAGAATATTACTAATATTACAGATTGGAATTATTTTGTAAAAGGTTATTTTAGTATTCAAGATGAAAGTACAGGTTTATCTTGTATGTTATTGGATGTTCAGCCCGGTTTAAGAATATTAGACTTATGTGCGGCACCTGGCGGGAAAACAGGTTATATTGCCGATTTAATGAAAAACGAAGGTAAATTGATTGCAATTGATAGATACGAAAGCCGTTTGAAAATTCTTGAAAAAAACCTAAACAGGCTTGGAGTGAAAAATTTTACTCCTATTTGTATTAATGCTTTGGAATTTAATGACGGGACTTTCGATAGGGTTTTGGTTGACGTACCTTGTACAGGTTTGGGAACATTAACTAAAAAACCCGATATAAAATGGAAGCGTAGTATGAGAGATATTAGAAAAATAACCGAAAGTCAATTTGAACTGTTGGAAAAAGGCGCTTCACTTTTGAAGACAGGCGGATTTGTAGTTTACAGTACTTGTACTATTGAACCTGAAGAAAATATAGATGTAATTGAAAAGTTTTTATTTAATCATCCTAATTTTAGATTAGTTAAAGAACATAACGGGATAAATCAATCATTATTTAACGGTAACGGCTGCATTCAATCGCTTCCACATATTCACAATATGGATGGTGCTTTTGCAGCAAAAATTCAAAAAATATCATAAATCATAAATAATTTATTTCAAATGAACAACGAAACATTAATTAAATTCGCAAAAGAGTTAAAAGCTGCTCGTATAAAGGGGAAAATCACCCTGCAGCAAATTAAAAATCATACTCGTATCAACTTAAAGTTTTTAAAGGCTATCGAAGAAGGTAATTTTGATATTATGCCCGAAGTTTATATTCGTGCGTTTATAAAAGATTATGCTCAAGCAATTGGTTTAGACGGTTTAGAGGTTCTTGCAAAATTCGATCTGGCTAAACAAGGGAAATCAGAAGAAAAAAAAGCTGTTAAAAAAGAAAAAACCAAAGCTCTTAGTAAAGTAAAAGCTGAAGAAAAACCTGAGAATGACGAAAACAAAAAAGATGATAAAACACATTTTTTTAAGGTAATAAATAAAAATACGAAAATTTTTATACTTGCTGTAATCTCTGTTATTGTTTTATTTATTATTATCTATTTTGCATTCCTGCAAAAATCTTCAAATCAATTAGTAATAGAAAAACCATATAAAGAAATATTAAACGAACAAAAACAACGGTATGAAAAACCGGTTAAAAAGCCGGCAAAACAGATTCGTGCAATTGCAAAAAATATTAATCTTAAAATTGTTGCTATAGATACTTCATGGTTTAAAATTTCAATTGATAATGACACAACAACCGAATTCATTTTATATCCGGATAAATATAAAATTTTAAAAGCCCACAAAACTTTCAATTTAATAATAGGTAACTCAGGCGGGGTAAAAATGTTCCTCGATGGTAAAGCTCTTCAGCTAAAAGGAGGAAAAGGTTTAGTTAAACATGTAATAATTGATGCAAAGGGTTTAAGATATTTTTACGGGGAAAAAATCCGAAAAAAATGAATGAAGCACCGGAAAAAATAATTGAAGATTTACGCAGGCAAATCAGAGAACATAATTATAAATATTATGTACTTGCAAATCCTGCCATATCCGATTACGAATACGATGTTCTATTTAAAAAATTAGAAAACTTAGAAGTAAAATATCCTCATTTAATTACACCCGACTCCCCTACTCAACGCATTGGCTCCGACCTGACAAAAGAGTTTAAACCAATCCGGCATAAAACTCCGATGCTGAGTTTATCAAATTCATATAACGAACACGAACTATACGACTTTGATAGGCGTGCAAAAGAAAATTTGCCTCCTGAAAGTGTTATCGAATATGTTACCGAATTAAAAATTGATGGAGTTTCCGTCAGTATAATCTATCAAAATGGAATATTAGTTCAAGCGGCTACTCGCGGCGACGGTATAATTGGTGAAGAAATAACAAACAATGTAAAAACAATTAAATCCGTTCCTTTACGTGCTAATATTGAAGCTTTACCAAGTTCATTAAAATCTGAATTTGAAGTGCGCGGTGAAATATTCATGGAAATGGAAGCATTCCGAAAGCTCAACGATGAACGTATATTAAACAATGAAAAACCTTTTGCTAATCCCCGCAATTCAACCGCCGGAACAATTAAAATGCAAAACCCTCGAATTGTTGCATCACGCCCGCTTGATATTTTTGTCTATTATTTATTAGGCAATAACAAATTTACTTCAAATCAATTTGAGAATTTAAAATTACTTCAAAAAGCCGGATTTAAGGTAAATCCTAATTTTAAATTATGTAAAAACATAAATCAAGTTTTAAGCTATTGCAGATATTGGGAAGCAAATAGAGATACTTTGCCTTACGAAATTGACGGAGTTGTGGTAAAAGTTAATTCTATTGAACAGCAAAGAATTTTAGGCAGCATAGCAAAATCGCCCCGCTGGGCAATTGCATTTAAATTCAAAGCGAAACAAGCAAAAACAAAATTAAAAAAAATTACTTGGCAAGTAGGGCGAACCGGAACATTAACACCTGTAGCGGAATTAGAGCCTGTATTTCTTGCCGGTTCTAAAATCAGCCGCGCAACTCTTCATAATATCGATGAAATTCGCAGAAAAGATATTAGAGAAGGTGATGTACTAATAATTGAAAAGGGCGGCGATGTAATTCCAAAAGTTGTCTCTGTGGTTAAAGAAGAACGTAGTGCCGGTATATCGGAACCACAGGTACCGTCAAAATGCCCCGTGTGCGGCTCTCAATTGTATTTCCCGGAAAATGAGGTTGCAATTTATTGCGAAAATTTTGAATGCCCTGCTCAAGTTAAAGGCAGATTACAACATTTTGCCTCTCGAGGCGCTATGGATATTGAGGGTCTTGGTGAATCTTTAATTGATCAATTTGTGGAATTGGGATTATTACATTCATTCGTAGATATTTACCAATTAAGGCAAATTAGAGATAAACTTATTAAGATAGAACGGCTTGGCGAAAAAAGTGTTGATAATTTACTTGACGCTATCGAAAAAAGTAAAAGCAAGCCGTTTCATAAAGTTCTTTTTGCTTTGGGAATTCGTTATGTAGGTGCCGGTGCTTCCGTTAAATTAGCTGCAAATTTTAAAAACATCGATAAACTTATGAATGCTTCTGCCGATGAAATTGAGAAAATAACAGATATTGGTCCAAGCATTAGAGAAAGTTTATTAAGATATTTCGCAGATGAAAAAAATCGTGAAATGATATTAAAATTAAAAGAATTAGGATTAAATTTTGAATCTGAAAACGAAAAAGAAAAGAATAAGATTCTTGATGGTAAATCATTTGTTTTGACAGGCACATTAACTTCTTTAACCCGTGACGAAGCAAAAGAAAAAATTATTAATTTAGGCGGAAAAGTAATAAATTCGGTAAGTTCTAAAACAGATTTCGTTATTGTCGGCGATAAACCAGGTTCAAAATATAATAAAGCTATTTCATTGGGAATAAAAATTTTACACGAACAGGACTTCTTAAATTTAATTACACAGTAAGTATGTTTGAAACACTTAAAAAAAGAATTGCTTCTTTTCTGGTTAAAAGAAGATATCTTTCTCAAAAGCGGGAGATAAAATCCTTCAACGAATTTATTACAAATTCACACTATGTGATTTTTATTATGCCGTCTAACGAAAAAGAGTTTTCAAATTGTTTTGATATTATCAAATATTTTCAAATCCATAAAAAAATAATTACACTTTTTTTGCCTGAATCCGATGTAAATTTAATTCCCGACAAAGATTATTATCGCCTAATTACTTATTCGTTCAACGAGTTAAATAAATTCGGATTGCCTTCACTTGTATTAAAAAATAAACTTAATAAAAATAAATTCGATGTATTAATCGATTTGAACCTTGAAGAAGATAATTTTTATACTGCAATAGTCGGCGAAATAAGTGCAAAATACAGAATTGGAGTTAATAAAAAGAAGTCGTCGCAAATTTTTAATTTTCAAATAAACTGTAGTAAAAATAATTCTGAAATTTCATACAGAAATTTGTTAAATTCATTACAGATGTTTTAAAAAAAACATGAAATTACTTTAATCATCAAAGCTATTACAGTTAACAATCATTTAATTAGCATTAACATAATAAAATATCAAATAATAGAATTTTTTACACTAAATTAATCAAATAATCATTTATATTAACAACAAACAGACCATAATACTATGGAAGAAAGTATAAATTTTGAATTTAAAAAAGTTGGCGATGTTGCAATATTTAAATTAAACGAACCGCGTTTTGATGCATCAATTGCCGGCTTGGTAAAAGGCGAATTAACAATTTTATTAACCACAGAAGATAATAAAAAATTTGTTTTTGACCTTTCCGATGTTGAATATTGCGATAGTTCGGGGTTAAGCGCAATTTTATTAGCATACCGTATTCTACAAACCCGTGAGGGACTTATGAGACTGGCAGCTCCAACAAAAAGTGTAAAGACTCTAATTGAAATATCCCAATTAGACAAAGTTTTACCAATCTGTAATACAGTTAACGAAGCTGTTAAAGAATTAGAAGCCGTTTAGGAGCCAAATTTAGTGGGTAATCCTCTTAATTATGCAATTATAATCATATTCTTAATAGGAACTGCAGTATTAGGAATATTTTCGGGTGGAAAGCAGCGTTCAGCCAACGATTATTTTCTTAGTACAAAATCAATTCCTTGGTGGGCTGTATGTTTTTCAATTGTTGCCGCAGAAACATCTACTTTAACTTTTATCTCCATTCCAGGATTAGCTTATTTAACTAATTTAAACTTTTTACAAATAACATTCGGTTATCTTATCGGAAGAATTATTGTGGCTTTTTTCTTTTTACCATCATATTTTTCCGGGAAAATGGAAACTGCATATTCTTATCTCGAAAATCGTTTCGGTTCAAAAACACGCTCCTTCGGTTCAATTGTTTTTTTATTTACACGAACTGCAGCAGACGGTGTACGATTATTTGCCACTGCTATTCCCTTAAAACTTATGCTGAATATCAGTTACCCACTTGCAATAGTAATTATTGCTTTGGTTACTCTTGTTTACACAACTACAGGCGGTGTTAAGGGAGTAATTTGGGTAGATGTTCTTTTAATGTTTATATATTTGGGTGGTGCAATTATTGCAGGAATTTTTCTCCTTAATCATTTTTTACCCAATGGCTGGGATTCCGTTGTGCAGGCAGCGGCTCAGGGGCATAAATTTAACGTAATCAATTTAGGATTCGGTCACAGCATATCAAGTTTTTTTTCTAAGCCTTATACTTTAATCGGGGGCATAATCGGCGGCGCATTTTTATCGATGGCATCTCACGGTACCGATCAACTCATTGTTCAAAGATTGTTAACAACAAAAAATTTGCGAAGCGCACAAAAGGCTATTATAGGAAGCGGTGTAATTATTATACTACAGTTTACTTTATTTATGCTGATAGGATTAGCCCTTTTTGCATATTACGGTAAATTAAATATCCGTTCCGATGAAATTTTCCCGCTATTTATTATTAAAAAAATACCCGCTCCCTATTCAGGTGTAATTATTGCAGGATTGTTTGCTGCTGCAATGTCGACAATTGCCGGTTCAATTAGTTCACTTTCTTCGTCAACTATGTTAGATCTTTATAAACCATTTAAAAAAATAAAAAATAAAAAATCCGAATTAATTATATCCCGTTTGTTTACTTTGATGTGGGCAACATTACTTGTTGCTTCGGCATTGTTTTTTATGAATACTTCCGAAACCGTTGTTGAATTAGCTCTAAGTATTGCATCATTTACTTATGGCGGACTCCTGGGCACTTTTATGCTTGGTCTGTTTGTAAAAAAAGCCAAACAAGAAGATGCTTTAGCCGGCTTTACGGGCGGAATTTTTGTGATGATAACAGTTATTGCTTTAAAATTAGTTGCGTGGACGTGGTTTACTCTTATTGGTGTTACTGCAACTGTTTTAATCGGTTGGTTTTTAAGTTCCCTTTCTTATCGGAAAAATAAATTAGATTCAGATTAATTAATATAATCTACAATAATTAAAATTACTTATGCTTGGTTTAAATATTATTGACTGGTCGGTAATTGCCGTTTATTTTTTAATAATTTTCGCAATTGCCGTTTATTATTCAAAAAAAGCCGGTGAGGACACACAGCAATTCTTTTTATCGGGTAGAAATATGCCGTGGTGGATAGCCGGTACTGCGATGGTTGCAACAACATTTTCTGCCGATACCCCGCTTGCAGTTACAGAATTAGTAGCAAAAAACGGAATTGCCGGGAATTGGCTTTGGTGGAATTTAGCAATCGGCAGTATGCTTACGGTTTTCTTTTTTGCAAAATTATGGCGTCGAGCCGGAATTTTAACCGATGTGGAATTTGTAGAACTCCGCTACTCGGGTAAATCTGCCGCTGCTTTAAGAGGTTTCCGCGCTTTATATCTCGGCTTATTTATGAACGGTATTGTTCTTGCCTGGGTCAATAAAGCGATGCAGAAAATATTTGAAGTTACAATTCCCGGTATCGATGCTTTTACTTTGGTAATAATTTTAATGATAATTATTTCAATCTATGCTTCTGCTTCCGGATTGTTGGGCACTGCAAGAATAGATGCTTTACAATTTGTTATTGCAATGGCGGGAACTATTTTGTTTGCAGTTATTGTGGTTAATTTTCCTTTGGTAGGAGGAATTAAAGGAATTTTATCAAAATTACCGAAATGGATATTTGATTTTACTCCTAATATCGGTCGGTCGTCAATTAATCCTATATTTGCCGGTACTTTGGGAATAACGGTAGGAGCCTTTGTCGCTTTTATCGGACTGCAATGGTGGTCGTCGTGGTATCCCGGTGCAGACCCCCGGCGGAGGCGGTTATATCGCTCAAAGAATGATGTCTGCCAAAAATGAAAAACATTCGCTTTTTGCTACTTTGTGGTTTACAGTTGCCCATTATTGTTTAAGACCATGGCCGTGGATATTGGTTGCACTTAGTGCTCTTGTGCTGCTGCCGAGGTTGCAAACTAATCAAATTAAAAATCAGAATATTGTTACACAATACGATAAGGCTTTTTACATTTATAAAAATCTAAAAGAAGAACATAAAAAAATAGAAACATTAAGTTTATCTCCGCAGCTTCTTAATAAAGTTAAAGCTTTTCAAAATAAAGATTTTTACGAACGATTTGAAAACACTGTAGACCCGGGGAAGATGTATCCGAAACTTATGGTGGAATATTTACCCCCAGGCCTGTTAGGTTTAATGATTGCCGTTTTTCTCGCCGCTTATATGTCAACAATTGCATCTCAATTAAACTGGGGCTCGTCTTATATTATTAACGATTTTTACCGGCGTTTTATAAAAAAGAAATCAAAAGAAAAACATTATGTTTTAATCTCGAGATTGTCAATTATTATATTAATGATAATTTCGTTGTTAATCACAAAATATTTGTTGACAACAATATCCGGTGCGTGGGAATTTATTATTAATACAAGCGCAGGTATAGGTGCGGTTCTTATTTTACGCTGGTATTGGTGGAGAATTAATGCCTGGTCTGAAATTGCCGCAATGATTGCCCCATTAATTATTTACCCTATTGCACATTTCAGCTACGGTTTGAAATTTCCTATTACGCTTTACCCTACCGTTATAGGAACTACAATTGTTTGGCTAATGGTAACTTATATAACAAAACCGTCGAAGCATGAAACATTAAAAAAGTTTTATATTAGAATACATCCCGGTGGACCAGGCTGGAGAAAATTTAGAAAAGAATTCCCTGAAATACAAGCCGATAGTGGTTATGGTAAATTATTTGTAAATTGGTTTTTCGGCGTTGTTTTTGTTTACTCAATCTTATATTCTTCGGGTAAATTAATTTTTGAAAACTATTTAGAGGGAACAATTGCCCTTGTTATTGGTATTATATCAGCAGTAATAATATATTTAAATATTAAAAAGAAAGAAAATTTATTAACGGACGATTAGTTAATTTTTACAAGTGTAATTTTATTAAGTGAAATTACAATTATAAACCGAAGAGAAAATGAATGTCTGATGAAAAAGAAACTCATAAATTTTATTCTTCAATCGGAATAAAAATATTACTTTTGTTTGCAACAGTTGCCTTGATAGTTTTAATGTTTCCTAAAGGCGAATCAATTGATTCTAATGTTACGGTAAATTCCATTTGGACAAAAAACGATTTAATTGCATCGGTAAGTTTTCCTGTTTTATTAGACAAAGCAACTTATGAAAAGAAAAAGCTTCAAGCTGCAAAAAGAGTGTACAGAGTTTTTGTAAAAAAAGATTCCGTTGCAAAAAAATCACTCGATTCATTACGTTCTTATAACAATTTTTTGCTTAAGACAATTAATAATTACAATAAAACAAACACTCTTAAAAATATAAATCCTACTTTCTTATCACAAGCTTCATTTGACGAATTTAAACGTTTACACTTTTCCGGGAAAATAAATTTTATTCAAAGTGAGAAAACATTAAATAATGTTTTCGCTGTTTCAAAAACAATTTTAAGAAATATTTATAGACGCGGCTTGTTGAATATACCTTTCGACGAAATACCAAACGATACTATTGCAATTAGACAAAAAAAGTTCGAAAAAATAGTTCGAAAAGCAAAATTTCTGAGTTTAAAAACAGTATCTGATTATGTAAAAAATTATTTGATGAATTATTTCAGTATGTCTTCCGAATTAAACGATGCTGTTTATGAATATATAACTCACTTTATTTCCCCCAATTTAATTTTCAGCAAAAAGCTGACGGATGAAGCAATAAAAATTGCCGAAGATAAAGTACCGAGAACGCTTTATATAGTCAGGCAAAATGAGAGAATTGTTGCCAAACACGATCGCATAACAAAAGCAATAAAACTGCGCATCGATTCTTATCGGATTGCAAAAGGTGAATCTATAAGTACATTTGAAATTGTAACGCAAGAAATCGGAAAATCTTTACATATACTTTTAATATTAATAATTTTCATAGTTTATCTTTATTTATTCCGCAAAAAAATATTTTTCGATAACAAAAAACTGCTGTTAATTGCTATTATCTTCTTATTCCCCAGTTTTATAGCGTATCTTATTCAGCAAATGGATATAGCGGCACCCATGCAATTTTTAATTTTGATACCCGTTGTTTCCATTATGCTTACAATTATATTCGACTCAAGACTCGGCTTTTACGGAACGGTTGTAGTTTCTTTAATAGTGGGAGCTTTACGTGGAAACGATTATGTATTTGCGGTAACAAACATATTTGCAGGCGGTTTAGCTGCTTATTCCGTTAGAGATATTAAAAATAGATCTCAAATTTTCCGCTCTTTTATATTCATTCTCATTGGATATATTATAAGTATTATGGCGTTCGGTTTCGAACGTTTCAGCGCGGTACAAAAATTAGTTATCGAAGCTTCCTTTGCCGCATCTAATGCATTGATAAGTCCTGTGCTTACTTACGGATTTATTATTTTTATTGAAAGATTATTCGGCATTACCACCGATTTAACTCTATTGGAATTAACAGATTTTAATTCACCGCTTTTAAAAGAATTAGCACGAAATGCGCCTGGTACTTTCAATCATTCAATGACTATCGGTTCAATGGTAGAATCTGCCGCATCGGCAATTGGAGCCAACCCGCTTTTAGCGAGAGTCGGAGCATATTATCATGATATCGGTAAATCTCTCGATCCGGAAAGTTTTGTTGAAAATCAAACGAATAAAAATATTCATGAAGATCTTAATCCGCGCGAAAGCGCAAAAATTATAATGAAACATGTGGAAAACGGAATTGAATTAGCAAAAGAAAAAAAGCTTCCGCAAGAGATTGTTGATTTTATCCCGATGCACCATGGAACTTTGACAATTTATTATTTTTATAAAAAAGCCAAAGAAATACTCGGTGAAGAAAAAGTATCCAAAGAAGAATTCAGATATCCGGGGCCTAAACCTAATACAAAAGAGACAGCTTTGGTAATGCTTGCCGATGCCTGTGAATCGACCGTACGCTCAATGGATGATCTTGACCAACAAAAAGTAGAAAATATCATTAATAATTTATTTAAAATTAGAATTGAAGATGGACAATTAGATGAAGCACCGTTAACTTTTAACGAAATTACTAAAATTAAATCTATATTTTTAAATATTTTACTTAGTCAACATCATAAAAGAATCAGATACCCAAAGCAAGATGAAATGGAAAACGAACCTCTTAAAGAAAAAGGATGAACAGCCAGTTTATAAAAGAATATCTTTCCGTATTAAAACTTGAAAAAAATTTATCGGACAACACAATTGTTTCTTATCAAAATGACTTATTTAAATTTTTAAGTTTTCTTTCCGGGGAAAAAATTGATGATTTAAATTATGTTACACCTCAAATTATTTCACAATATTTTCAAATTCAAAGAAAAATAGGATTACAAGGTTCCAGCACAGCTCGATATTTATCTACAATAAAAGGCTTTTTCAGTTATTTATTTCAACGAAAATATATATTAAATAATCCCGCAGAAACATTATCTTCTATGAAAACAGCGCGCAAATTACCGGTTGTTTTAACAATTAGCGAAATAAACGCTATACTTGAACAACCTAAAACCAACAATAAATTAGGCTTGCGCGATAAGGCGATTTTAGAATTGTTATATTCATCCGGATTAAGAGTATCGGAGTTAATTAATTTGAAAAAAAATGATTTGTTTTTTCCCGATGAAATTATCAGAGTATTAGGAAAAGGTTCTAAAGAAAGAATTGTTCCCATTGGCAGAAGTGCTGTAAAATGGGTAACGGAATATTTGCTGCATTGCCGGACTTTGCTCGAAAAAAAATTTAAAAGTTACAATTATGTTTTTTTAAATATACGCGGCACCAAACTTTCACGAATGACTATCTGGAAAATAATTAACCGTTACAGCAAAGAAGCCGGAATTCAAAAAGATGTTCATCCGCATACATTCAGGCATTCTTTTGCAACACATTTAATTGAAGGGGGAGCAGATTTGCGTGCCGTACAAGAGATGCTGGGTCACGCCGATATTTCCACAACACAGATTTATACTCACATCGATCGTGAATATATAAAACAAGTCCATAAGGAATTTCATCCGCGTGGATAAATATTACCGGTAATGTTTTTCCATTGAATTAAAAAGTAGGTTATAATTT
>CAZXJG010000009.1:0-35053 GCA_964640985.1 uncultured Melioribacteraceae bacterium
TATTCATTTTTCTACTTTTTTTGCTAATTGACCCGCAATTATTATTTTCACAATCATCGCAATGTTTGGAATGCCACAGCGATAAAGATTTAACTTATACAAGAAATCATAAAGAAATTTCACTTTACATTGATGCAAAGAAATTTCAGGCATCTGTCCACGGTGATTTAGATTGTACCGATTGTCATGAAGGATTTAATCCCGAAAATATTCCGCATAAAAAAGGCAAAAATATTTTACAAGTAAACTGTGGAAATTGTCATTCGAATAAAGCCGCTGAAGTAAAAAATGATATTCATCATAGATTAAAGAAAAAGATAAAACATCCGCCAACTTGTCAAACATGTCACGGTTCTCATTATATTAAGCCTCCTTCTGAATTTAAGAATCCTGTAAAACAATATTGTTCAAGATGTCATAATAATATAATCTTAAAAGAACCTTTTCATAATACTAATTCTAAAATCAACAAAGAATGTGCTGCTTGTCATGATGTAAAAACATTTAACGTAAATTTAAAATTATCGGTTCATAAAAATTTAATTTGTACCGATTGTCATGTTAGCATTGCAGAAAATTTAACAGCACACGAAAACGGTGATGCAACTATAGCAAAAGTAAATTGTGATGTCTGCCATAAACAGGTAGAAACTGTTTACAGGCAGAGTATTCACGGTGTTTCCCTCGAAAAGGGCATAGATGAAGCGGCTAAATGTTGGAGTTGTCACGGCGGTCATAAAATATTAACTGCCGAAAATCCCAAAAGTACGATTTATCCTCAAAATATACCTTCAACTTGCGGCAAGTGCCATGGCAACCCTAAGTTCAAAAAGAAATTTTTAATGGTTATTACTAATCCGATAAAGACCTACAAAGAATCGATTCATGGTAAACTTTTGGCGGAAAAGAAAAAGGGTGTACCAACTTGTATAACTTGTCATGGTTTCCACGATATTAAAAGTATTCTTCAGCCCGGTTCTAAAATTTCACCTTTTAATATTCCAAATACTTGTGGGGTTTGTCATAAAAAGCAAGAGAAAAATTATAAAAAATCTATACATTGGCTTTATGTGGAAGTTGGAGTAAAAATTGCGCCGGTTTGTAACGATTGCCACAATGAGCATAATATCCAATTAATTACAGGTCCAAATGCCCGCTTTAAAGAAAGAATACTTCAAGAAGAAACTTGTGTTGTTTGTCATCAAAACAAAAAACTTGCTCAAAGGTTTGGAATTAAAGCAGGTGCCCCGCACGCTTATCTGGATAGTTATCACGGTTTAGCGGGAATGCGCGGCGATCAGAAAACAGCAATGTGTGTCGACTGCCATGGTGTTCATAAAATATTACCGAAAAATTATTCCGCTTCTACAATTAATACAAAAAACATCGTAAATACTTGTAAAAAATGTCATAAAAATGCCACATTAGTTTTTGCAGAAAGTTATTCCCATTATGCTCACACGCCGGTCGGTGCTAAGATCGAAAAGATTGTAAAATCAATTTATTTTTGGCTTATTCTTATTGTTATCGGCGGTATGTTGGTTCATAATATTATCATTTATTTATTTGAAGTTAAAAAGAAAAGAGCGGCAGAAAAAGGGTTGCCGTCTATTCCACGTTTTACGGAAAATGAAGTTATTCAGCACTTCCTTTTATTGCTTTCGTTTTCAACCTTAGCAATAACAGGTTTTGCGTTAAAATTTCCTCATAGTTTTTTATCCGACGGCTTACTCGGTTTAGGTATTTCTGAAACAATCAGGCAGTATATTCATAGAACTGCGGCAGTAATTATGATTGTTACCGGCATTTACCATATTTTTTATCTTTTTACAACCGAGCGCGGAAGAGCTGTTTTATCGGCTTTATTGCCGCGTTTCAAAGATATTAAAGCTATAAGGGAAAATTTAAGTTATTACTTGCATCTTAGTAAAAAAGAGCCTGCATTTGCAAAATATGATTATGCGGAAAAAGCCGAATATTGGGCACTAATTTGGGGTACTATTTTAATGGGTGCAACAGGATTTATTTTATGGTTTCCAACTTCAGTTGGTAACTGGGCACCAACGTGGTTAATTCAGGTAAGTCAAATTATACATTTTTATGAAGCTATTTTGGCTACACTTGCAATTTTAGTTTGGCATTTCTTCTTTGTAATGTTCCGTCCGACTCAATATCCAATGAGTTTTGCATGGATAGATGGTCAAATACCTCTTAATCGTTATAAACAACATCATAGAGAGCATTTTCAAAATATTGTTTTGGAATGGATGAAGTTGAAGAATGGAAAAATTAGTGAAAAAGAAATTGGTAATGATTTAAAAGTTGTTCTAAATAATTTTAAAAAGAGAGGAGAAGATCCAAACTCTATCTTTAAAGAGCAAATTTATAAGGATGACGAATTAAAAGCTTGGCTGAAAGATAAATTAGGTATAGTTGACGAAGATAATCCGGCTTAATTCGTACGGCTCTTTTATTATTGATTTAATTAAAGAATATTTGACTTTAAATAAAAATATTTTAGAATTGTAAATGAATTTTTATTATTATTATACTTTCATTTTAAAGACGTGTTTAAATATTTATAGCAGTGGATAATGTTTTGAAAGTAAAAAAGTGCAGAAAAATACTATTGAATATTAAAATGTAAATAATTTGGTGATTTAGCCTAAGATAGGAGATTGAATAGTAATAATATGAAACGAAAATAATTTAGAGAGAGCTTAATTAATTGATTTATAAAATATATTTATTAAAACAAAAACATTATGAAAATGTTTTATTAACTTAATTAAATATCGGAGGGAACATGTTGGTCAAAAAATTTATGTTTATTTTCTTTTCAGCTCTTTTTTTAAGTTTTACTTTGAGTATTAATGCTCAAAAGGCTCCAAAGTATAAATATGTCGGTACAAAAACTTGCCGGATGTGTCATAATAATGCCAAAAGTGGTAATCAATACAAGATATGGCAACATAGCAAACATGCTCAAGCATACAAAATACTTTTGAGCAAAAAAGCAAACGATTATGCAATGAAAAAGTATGGTAAAAAAGCTATTGAGGTAAAAAAATGTTTAACATGCCATACTACAGGTTCTAATGTTGCAGCGAAATTTAAAGAACATAGATTTAAAGTAGAAGACGGCGTGCAATGCGAAACTTGTCACGGACCCGGGTCTGCTTATAAATCATATTCGGTAATGAAAAGTAGGAAAAAGGCAATAGCGAAGGGATTAATAATTTATACTGATCCTTCAAAGCTTTGTGTAAAATGCCATAATAAAGAAAATCCTTTTTACAAAAAATTTGACTTTAACAAATATTGGAAGCAAATTGTTCATAATTTTCCAAATCTTCCAAAGAAAAAATAATTATAGTTTTGTTTTGAATTTATCAAGATAAAATTGCGTGTAATATATTGGTTTGGTGTTGGGTTATGATGATATATTAAACGTATGAACCGAATGGTTTTGAAATTATGTTGATTATTAAACATAAAAATAAATTTCAATTATTTTTAGTTAGAGTTTAAAATGAAAAAAATATTTTTTTCACTATTGATAATGTGCCTGCCTATTTTAGTGCAGGCACAAAATATTAATGGTCGTATTACATCTTCCGTTTATGCTTTTCAACGTTTCAGTTTGTTAAAAAAAGGCACTACTTTTTTGAGGGGATATCAAACCATAAATTTGAATGTTAACAAGAAAAATTTTTCCTTTAGAACAGGTATAAATTTAGAATCTGATTATGTTAATAAATTGCAGTATGATCCTCGCTTAAGGTTTTATAATCTTTATTTCGAAGCTCGTAAATTATTTAATATTGCAACGGTAAGAATTGGCAGACAGCCGTTATTTAATAGTGTTGCCGGGGGTTTATTCGATGGTGCGTATTTAAGGGCTAAATACAGCGGAATAATTATTTCCGGTTTTTACGGCGGTAATGTTCCGGCTTACCAAAAGTTAGAACTAACAAATTCTTGGAAAAACGATTTTGTGTTGGGCGGGAAAATCAAAGTTAATTATTTTAGAAATCTTAGCTTTGGGGTAAGTTATATTGATAAAAATTTTAAGCCTGATGAATATTGGACAACAAGATTAGACAGTCTTTTAAATCCTATTAAATATTTAATTAAAAGAAATTCAAATCAGTATAAATTTGTTTCCGGTGAAGCTTCTTATGATTTGAGAGATGTAATTAGAATTAATTCAAGATTCGACTATGATTTAAATTTTCAAAGAGCATCGAAATTTGAAATAAGTGCAAGATATGAACAAATAAAAAATTTAGGTATCGAGTTTTATTATAATTATCGTGAACCACGCATAAGTTATAATTCTATTTTTTCTGTTTTTAATTACGGCAATACGCAGGAAATTGAAGCAGGATTAGATTATCGGATAAATCCTATTTTTACTGTAATAGGAAAATTCGCAAATGTTCAATATCGAGATGCTAGCTCGCAAAGGCTTACGGTAGGTGTAAATTCCAATTACGGCAGTTTTATTTTCCGCAAAACTTTTGGTTATGCCGGAGAGTTAGATGCTCTTTCGCTTTCTACGGCTCATTCTTATCTCGATGGATTACTGACTCCGTCAGTCGGATTATCTTATACCGGTTATAAACTCTCTGAAAATTCACCCAAACAAAAAATCGTCGCTTTTTTAATAGGCACCAATATACGTCCTTGGCGTACTTTATCGTTTGATATACAAGGGCAATATTTTAACAATAAAATTTATAAAAATGATTTTCGTGTATTCTTCAAAATAAATTATTGGTTTAACACTAACTTAAAGCAAATTTGAAATGAATTCTAAAAATTTTTACATCAAATTATTTTGTTTGCTATTGGTATTTTTTGTTGCGAGTGTAGTAGTATATGCGGGTTCAAAACAAGATATTTCAAAAAACAAAAAGTTAATAAAATTTTCTCATAAGTTGCATATTGTTAATGCAGGAGTGGAATGCGGAGATTGTCATTCTTCTGTAATAAATAGTACGGCTCTTAGTGATACTCTTCTGCCGAAAATGAAGGATTGTGCAAATTGTCATGATGTGGAAGATGATAAAAACTGCAATAAATGTCATTATAAAGATGTTTATGAACCTTTGGTACAGGTTACGCCACAACTGATTTTTAATCACAAATTTCATTTATCGAAAGAGAAATTAAAGTGTACGGATTGCCATAAAGGTCTTGATAAAGTAGCTTATGGCTTTGAGGCCAAAGGAGTTTTCCCACCTATGGATAAATGTTCAAGCTGCCATAATAATCAGAATGTAGCTTCTAATGCGTGTGAATCTTGTCATATTTCCACTGCAAATTTATTGCCGCAGACTCACAAAAAAGTTAACTTCATAGAAGATCATAAATTTGAAGCTTCGGCTAAAAATGCCGATTGTGCTACTTGTCATACAAATACTTTTTGCGAAACATGTCACGTTTCAACTACAAAATTAGATGGTAAAAATACGCCTAAAGATTTTTATGCACCTTATTCTACTTATAATTTTAAAGACGGAGTAATACAGCAGAAATTAAAAAGGGTTCATAATTTTAATTATGTTTATACGCACGGCATAGATGCAAAAGATAAAAAAACCGAATGTCAAACTTGCCATCAAACCGAAACATTTTGTGTAACATGTCATAATGCAGACGGCGGCGATTATGCAACGGAAGGATTTATGCCCGCTTCACATAAGCTGCCGAATTTTACAACCATCGGAGTTGGAAGTGGCGGAGGGGAACATGCCGTTTTGGCTCGAAGAGATATTGAGCAGTGTGCTGCATGTCATGATACTCAAGGCGGCGATCCTGTTTGTGTTAAATGTCATACCGATAACGACGGCATAAAAGGTACTAACCCTAGAACGCATCCACCGGGATTTATGCACGATATTGATGGAGATTGGCATACATCTGACGGTTCGGTTTGTTATACATGTCATATTACATCTTCGGCTAGCACGGGAATTGCCGGCGTAGGATTTTGCGGCTATTGCCATGGACCTAATCCGTAATAAATAATTTTACAGGATAGTTATGAAAGTATTATTAAAATATTTAATGTTTCTATTTTTAATCGGTTTTTTATTTTCTGCATGTAGTAAAGAAAACAGTAATCTTACGGCTCCGCAAACAATTAGTGTTCATCCTAACGGTTGGACGAATCCTAATTCATCTGTGTTCCACGGAAATTTTATCAGAAAAAGTAATTGGGATTTAAAACAATGCCAGCAATGTCATGCTGCAAATTTTAGAGGCGGTATAACCGATGTAAGTTGTTATACTTGTCATAAAAATTCGGAAGGACCTGAGGCTTGTAATACTTGTCACGGTAACTTTAATGATAGTACAAAAATTGCACCGCCGCGGGCAACCAATGGCGATACATCTTCTACATACAGAGGTGTCGGCGCACATGTGCCGCATTTGTACAATGATAATTTAACCGATAATGTTAAATGTGCCGAATGCCATGTTGTTCCTAAAAATTTCGATGATCCTACACATATTAATAGCAATCATCGTGCAGCAGTTATATTTGGAACTTTAGCTAAAAATAATGGTGCTAATCCGGTTTATAATTATGATAGTTTAAAGTGTACAAACGTTTATTGCCACGGTGATTTCAAATTTTCAAAAGATTCTTCTTCTTATGCGTTTATTTATACCGATTCCGTTATTGCAGGTAATAATTTTAGTCCGGAATGGACGGAATTAAATAATACACAAGCAAAGTGCGGGACATGCCATTCGCTGCCTCCCAAGGGGCATTTGAACGCAGGGAATGATCCGACAGCCTCTACTTGTTATACATGTCATAGCGGTGTTGTGGATGCAAACGGAAACATTATCAATAAAAATAAACACATTAATGGAAAAATCAATGTGTTTGGAAATTAAATAGCTTTTTAGTGCAGATAAAGGCAGCTTTTATTTTTGGGGCAACATATCACGTTGCCTCTTTTTTTTGGATGATATATAAAAATCTAAGATAAGCAGCCATTGATTATTGCCATTCATTCAATATAATTTTTTCCTATTTTCTTTACGGGGAAAAGGACTGAGTTATTAAAAATATAAATTTATTTATATTTAGAATAGAGCCAAAAACTTTGATGCCACGAATTCACGAATTTTATACGAATAAAAAAAATGTAATTTTTCCTGATTCTTTTTATCGGGATTCGCGGCTAATTCTTTTGCCAAAAAATGAAGAAATGATTTTTGGTACTATAAAATGTAGATATAATTTTTTTTTGAAATACAACAAATGAAAAATAAAGGCTGTAAATATCATCATAAAATTTTGCTTTTGAATTAATGTCTATCTAAATTTAAAATCTATATTTTATAAAGAATATCAAATTGGAGGCTTAGGTAATTATGGGTACTATGGGTCGTCTGAGGAATTTAACCCCATGGTTTATTATTACGGTTGGCGGTTTATTTGTTTTGTTTATGGTATTGTCGGATGCCAATATTACGAGAATTTTTACTCAAAGAAGTAATAATGTCGGTTCTGTAAATGGTGAACCGATTTCATACAAAGATTTTTCACAGTATGTAGAACGAGCCAGAGAAAACCAGGTAAAACAAACCGACAAAGATATTGACGAAAGTCAGATGGGTGCTTTTCGTGATGAGGTTTGGAATGCAATTGTTGACCAAACACTTATCCAACAAAAAATTAAACAATACGGAATAGTTGTTACTAATCAAGAAATAAAGGATGCATTGCTTGGACCTAATCCTCCTGCAAGCATCGCACGGTATTTCCGAGATTCAACAGGGCATTTCGATCGCCGTGCTTATGAAGCGGCCATTTTTAATCCGAAAAATAAAGAAGCGATGATACAAGCTGAGCAAATGGTTAGACAACAAAAATTACAACAAAAACTTCAAAGTTATATTACAGCTTCTGTTACGATTAGCGAGGATGAAATAAAACAAGATTTTATTAATCAAAATATTAAAATGACGGCTAAGTATGCTTTGGTTGACATAAGCACAATACCCGATTCTTTTATTACTATTACTGATAAACGATTGAGGAAATATTACGAATCTCATTTGAATAATTATAAAATATTTGCTCAACGACAAATTAAATATGTGCTTTTCAGAAAACAAGCTTCACATGATGATTCCGTTGGTATTAAAAAAGATTTGACAGCTCTTGTAAAAAGATTGAAAGCCGATACAAGTTCATTTGAATCTAATACAAAAATTTACTCTGATGAGCCGTTTAGCAAGGATACCGTTTCTATTAATCAAATTCCGGTTAGAGCAGCTAACTTACTTTTACGTGCACGTGTCGGCTCGATTATTGGTCCTGTGTTGACGTACGAAGGTTATATTGTTTATAGATTGATTAATAGATTCAAAACAAAACAGAATTTTGTAAGAGCCTCGCATATTTTAATTCAGTTTAACGGAGATCAGAAAAAAGCAAAAGCCGAGGCTGAAAAAATATATAAAGAATTAAAAAATGGAGCCGACTTTGCAAAGCTTGCTAAATTAAAATCTCAAGATCCAAGCAGTGCAAAACGAGGTGGCGACTTAGGCTGGTTCGGCAGAGGTCAAATGGTAAAAGCTTTTGAAAAAGCAGCCTTTAGCGGAAGAATCGGAAGAGTTCTAAAACCGGTTAAAACACAACTTGGTTATCATATTATAAAAGTAACCGGAAAAACAAATAAGAAATTTGTGATTGAAAAAATAATAAATAAAATTGTACCTTCAGGTACAACCATCGATCAATTGTATAGTAATGCCGGCGATTTTTCTTACTTAGCTAATAAAAATAATTTTAAAAATGAAGCTGATTTAATGAAATATAAAATTGTAGAATCACCTCCGTTTAGAAAAGATGCGGCAACTATTCCGGGTTTAGGAACAAGCAAGGCATTAACAATGTTTGCCTTTAATGGCGATATAGGAGATGTTAGCAAGGCTTATAAAGTACCTGCAGGGTATGTTGTTGCGATGGTATCCAATATTATAAAACCTGGGTTCAAACCTTTTGATAAGGTAAAAAACTCGTTAAAATATCCTGTTACACTCGAACTTAAAAGAGACAGAGCTATGGGAATAGCAGCTAAAATCAGGAAATCAATTGGTAATTCGGATAATTTTAGCGAAGCTTTCAAAGTTTATCCTAAAGTAATTGTAAATACTGCTGCTAATTTTACAGCTATAAGTTCAATTCCGGGGTTGGGCAAAGAATTTGCTTTTAGTGAACGCTCTTTGACTTTACCGTTGAATAAAATTTCCGAACCTATTAGAGGTATTAGAGGAGCATATTTAATTAAAGTTCTGCAAAGAACAAAGTTCGATTCAACAAGCTATGCTATTCAACATAACACTTTACGTGATGAACTTTTACAAAAAGTTAAAGCACGTCTTTTTACGGAATGGATTAATTCCTTAAAAAAGAATGCCGATATAGTTGATAATAGATATTTATTTTATCGTTAATTTTTTTGTTTGTAAATAATTAAGCTGCAATTTTTAATTGTGGCTTTTTTTTTGCTCCTTTGAATATTAAAAATATTTCCTATTTTAAATTTTAAATACAAATTTAATTAGTTTGAATATAATTTTTTTATAAATAGTATAAGTTTTTGTTAAATGTTATATTGAAAATATGTAATGAAAGTAAAAAATGGCATTATGTTTAATAAAATTTACCTTACGGGATTTATGACAAGCGGTAAAAGTACTATTGGACCGATTCTTTCTAATGTGCTTGGCTGGGAATTTTATGATCTCGATAAAATTATTGAAGAGAAAATAGGCAAAACAATTGTTGAAATTTTTAATACCGAAGGAGAAAATAAATTCAGAAAAATCGAAAAAGAATTTTTAAAGAAAACATCCAAACTCTCAAATGTTGTTATTGCTTTGGGGGGAGGTACAATATGTGATGTAGAAAATTTTGAATTCTGCAAAACTAATGGAAAAATCATTTATTTGGAAGTATCGTTTGAAATGATTTATAAAAGAATTAAAAATAAAATTGACCGTCCGTTATTTAGAGATTTGGTTTTATCGGAAAACCCGGAAGATAAATTTTTGAAACGGATTAAAAACTTGTTAAATGAAAGAGAAAAATATTATAAAATGGCTGATATAATTTGTGATTCCGATAATAATTCAATTGGATATACCGTTGATATTTTAGCAAAAAAAATAAACGAATTGATGTATGAAAAAAATTAATTTTTCAACAATTTCTCAAACTTATCCGGTTTTTATCGGTAATAAAATTTTATCTCAATTATCATTGATATTAAATGAATTAAATAGTGATAAAATCCTTTTTATTGTAGATAAAAAAGTATGGAAACTGTATAAAACCGAAATTAGTTATTTAATTAATAATATAAATAAAAAAGCATTTAGAATTATCTTTACAGCTTCGGAAACTAATAAATCGTATAATTCAGTTCAAAAAATAGATTCATTTTTACTCAAACATAAATTCGGAAGAGATGCAATAATTGTTGCTGTCGGCGGCGGAATTACAGGAGATGTTTCAGGTTTTGTTGCCGCAACATATATGCGGGGCATCCTTTATTTTAATGTCCCTACCACACTTCTATCTGTAGTTGATAGTTCGATTGGCGGAAAAACCGGAATTAATTTTGCCGAAGTAAAAAATTCCATTGGTGCTTTTTATCAACCGTCGGCTGTTATTTCGGATTTAGAATTTCTAAAAACATTATCGAACAATGATATTATTTGCGGCTTGGGCGAAATTGTTAAATATGCTTTTTTATCCGATGAGGAATTTTTCCGATTATTAAATCGAAATATTAAAAAAGTTTTTTCACTTGATGCTGAAATTATTGAAGAACTTGTATACAAATCCGTGAAATTTAAGAGCGGCGTTGTTCAAGAAGATGAAAAAGAAAACGGGATTAGAAAGATCCTGAATTTTGGACATACATTTGCCCACGCAATAGAAATTGAGCAATCTCATAAAATAAAACACGGAGAGGCTGTAATAGTGGGAATTTCTTGCGCTTTGCACCTTTCGTTTCAATTGGGATTTTTGCAACCCGGTTTATTTGAAAAGTATATTGCACTCATAAAGTTGTTCAGTTCAAAAATAAATATTAAACATGTTAATTCGGAATCAGCATATTTAATTATGAGCAGTGATAAAAAGAATAGAAAAGGTAAAATTAAATTTATACTTTTACAAAAAATCGGAGTAATATTAGTAGATATTGAAGCATCCAAAAATGATGTTCTTTCGGCATTTAAAAAAGGTATTTCGATATTTAATGATTAGTTTTCTTAAAAAATCGTTCAAGTTAAATAGATTATTTTTTTTCTATTTGATTTTAGTTTCTTCGATTTATCCGCAGGTAAAAAGAGAAACAAGAGCCGTTTGGGTTAGTACAAATTTCAGATTGGATTGGCCGCCGCATAGCTATAATTCACAAGTTCAAAAATCTAAATTAGAAGAAATTTTAGATTTGATCAAAGTAAAAAATCTTAACACTGTTTATTTTCAAGTCCGTTCTAACGGCACGGTTTTGTTTAAATCTTCCTTTGAACCGTTTTCCCCTTATTTTACGGGTATTGTCGGCGTAATGCCTGATTATGACCCCTTAAAATTCGCTGTTGAACAGGCACATAAAAGAGGTTTGGAACTTCACGCTTGGGTTAATGTAATTAGATGTTTTGCCGGACCTGAAAGTTATATTTTGAAAAATCCGGAACATTTATTTGTAAAACATCCTAATTGGATAGTAAAATATATTAAAAACGGAGAGGTAAGTTATTGGCTGAATCCCGGCTTGCCTGCGGTAAGAAAATATTTAACTAATCTGTTGGTAGAGCTTGCGGAAAAATATAATTTGGATGGAATTCAGTTGGATTATTTTCGTTATCCGGGAAAATCTTTTAACGATAGTAGTTCATATAATAAATATGGTAACGGGTTTTCTCTCGATAAATGGAGACGGAAGAATTTAACGGATCTGTTAGCTGAGATTTATAAAAAAATTAAAAAAGTTAAACCATACCTTAAAATTGGTGTTACTCCACTCGGTATTTATAAGAATTATAATAAGCTGAACGGCTTAGAGGGTTTCTCGGATGTTTTTCAAGATACACGGGCATGGCTCAGAAAAAAAATAACGGATTATTTAACACCGCAAATTTATTGGGCATTAGGCGGCAACCCTGATTTTAAAGTTCTCGCAAAAGAGTGGATAAAAAATTCATTCGGTAGGAATATTGTGCTGGGAATTGCAGCATATAAACCTGAAGTACGTTCTCAAATTGATAGTATAATTGCTTTTTCGCGGAATATCGGGGCAAGCGGTATTGCATTTTTTAGGTATAGTAACATTAAAAATATCCGGTTTCGATTATTTAATAAAAAAGTACTTCCTTCCCCTATGAGCTGGCTTTCACAAATTTTGCCTTTACTGTTTTATAAGGTTGGATATTTCGTTAAAAGTTATTGATTATTTAAATTTAATTGTAAAATATTTTTTGTTATTGGACAAACAATTTTTTCATTAACTCAAGTATGTTTATGTTTAAATATTGTACAAAAAAATATATCTGTTTTAATAGAAGAGATAAATTATTTTCAAGTAAATTAGAAGGATTTTATTATGAAAATAAAAAACATTTTATCTGTAAATTTATTGAAACAAACGAAGCTGTTTTTAATTGTTTTTTCGTTGGTTATAATAGGTTGTAAAAATAACAATGGAGGGAAAATGGAATTTAAATTAACAGCGGAAGTATTTAAAAACGGGGAAACAATTCCTGTTGAATATACTTGTCAAGGGAAAGATATTTCACCGGCATTAAATTGGAATGGAATTCCGGCAAAGGCAAAAAGTTTGGTATTAATAATGGAAGACCCCGATGCCCCTGATCCAAAAGCACCGAAAATTACTTGGATTCATTGGGTGTTATACAATATTCCCGTTTCTTCCTCGGGATTAAAAAAAGATGTGGGAAAAAACGGGCTTCCCAAAGGTACGTTGGAAGGATTAAACAGTTGGGGTAAAACCGGTTATGGCGGTCCCTGTCCTCCAATTGGAAGACATCGATATTTTTTCAAATTGTATGCTATAAATACAGTGCTTCCCGATTTAAGCTTTCCTACAAAAACAAAATTGCTCGAAGCCGTAAAAGACAAAATTGTTGCAGAAACGGAGTTAATGGGAACATATAAAAAACAGAAGTAAAATATAGGCATACAATTAAAGGAGCTAAGTTGGAGTGTCGTTTTTAAGAAATGCTTTGAAAATAATGAATTTTTCCCCTTTTGCCGAAACAATTAACTTGACAAAGGAAACGATGTTATTTATTTTTTAATCACAAATAAACGGAGATTACTTATAGAAGACTGCTACTATTTTAGTTTAATTTTTATTTCTGAATTTTACAGTTAATCCGGATAAATGTAAGTAGTGAGTTTTTAAAGAAGTTGATCTCCTTTTATATCCGCAAAATTCTTAAATATTCATCTCACTATTTCATTTCTTAAATTTTATAAAAATAAACTTCAACGGGAAAATAAATGATAAAAAAAATTGGTTTTGCAGTATTTTCAATTTTGATTGTTTTGTTTTATTCGGCTTGTGAAAAAATACCGGATAAAATAATTGATCCTAATATGAATGCTTCTTCATATCAAGTTATAAAAATTTTTACTCCAAAATTATTTGAAAGATTAACAAGTGAAAATCCGTTTGTTGTATCTATTAAATTCAGCAATATAAGCGGTATTTCAAAAGTGTTTTACAATCTCAATGATTCCGACGGAAATGTTATATATTCGCAAAAAGAGATGGAAGATAACGGCGATATAAATAACTTTGGTGATTCTACCGCAAATGATAAAATATATTCGGCAAAAATAAATTTAACCAAAACTTACCAATCGGGACAATTTGAATTTGATTTTTTCGTATCCGATTTAAATGGAAATGTTAAATTAATTGGTAAAAGGTATATGTCCTACTCCAGTCAGAATAAGGATTATCCTCCCGTAATAAGCGATTTATCTATGCCCGATTCAATTAAGAGAAGTGTGTATTTTGTGTTTAGTTTAAAAGCTTCGGATAAAAACGGATTAAGCGACATTAAAGAAGTTTATTTTGAATTGTTCAGACCGGACGGTTCAATTGTTTATTCAAATACAAGCAGTAAAGACACAAAATTTCCAATGTTTGATAACGGAGATACCCAAAATTCAGGTGATAAAATTGCCGGGGACGGAATTTATAGTTTGAAAAATAGTTTTAGTACAAATGCTCCGGTGGGGTCTTGGCGTTTTGAATTTCACGCCGTTGACAAAAGTGATTCTTTAAGTAACAAAATTGTTCATCTAATAAAAGTGTACAAATGAAAAAAATAATTTTGTCTTTTTTGGTGATTGTTTTTTCATCAATTTCAGTTTTTGCTCAATTGACTCCTATTAATTTTAGGTTGAAAAATGAGAATATAAGTAAAATTAACGATACAACTCCCAATAGTAATTCAATAACGGATATTTTAATTGTAAATCAAACAATCTGGTTAGGTACTTCAAAAGGATTGAGTAAATCTACCGACGGCGGACAAAGCTGGATAAATTATTCCGGCAACAAAGCATTTAACGGTGAACCGGTTATATCCATTGCTTATGGTGATAGTATTATATGGGTGGCTACAGGGCATACGGAAGAAATTAACGGAAGTGATTCTCCTGTTGGAACCGGTATTAAATATTCTACCGACAACGGCGAAACTTGGACATCGTTGCCTCAGCCTAAAGATGCAGCAGGCGATTCCGTTGTAATTTACGGGATAAACCGTATTAGGGCTTTGCCTGTTACCACTACGGTAAATAATATAACTTACGACATTGCCGTTACACCCGGTACGGTCTGGATAGCTTCGTTTGCAGCCGGTTTAAGAAAATCGGAAGATAGAGGTAAAACCTGGCAGCGGGTTGTTTTGCCTCCCGATTATTTAAATAGTATTAATCCAAACGACACACTCCACTTTTCCCTTCAGCCTGTTTCAGGCAACTTTGGAAATGAAAATAATTTGAATCAGCGTGTCTTTTCGGTTATAAGCGTAAACGATTCTACGCTCTATGTCGGTACGGCAGGAGGAATTAATAAATCAACTGATGGTGGAATTAGCTGGATTAAGTTTAATCATCAAAACGAAAAAAATCCTATAAGCGGAAATTTTATAACTGCATTAGGGTATAACAAATTTAATAAAACCGTTTGGGCGGCTACTTGGAAAGCAGAAGGGAAAACAGAGTTTTATGCCGTAAGTTCATCTTCCGATGGGGGAGCTAATTGGAATACATTTTTAAATGGCGAGCAGACTCATAATTTTGGATTTGAATATTTCCCAAATTCATCCGATGTTTTTGTGCCTACCGATCATGGAATTTTTCTTTCTCCGGATAATGGTGAAAGCTGGATTCTGCCCTCTTTTATAAGAGATCATTTAACAAATGTTTCAATTGAAACACCAATTTTTTATTCAGTTGCCAAGCAAAAATATGATAACAATAATTATGTTTGGGTCGGTTCGGCAAATGGCTTAGCCCGTTTAACCGAAACGGATAATGGATGGGATGGAAATTGGAAAGTTTTTATTTCATCCGGTAAAAAAGCTTTGTCAACCGAAACGTATGCTTTCCCGAATCCTTTTGCTCCGGGAACTGAATTAGTTAAAATTAAATATAATACGGGCGGTAATCCGGTTAATGTAACAATTAGAATTTTTGATTTTAATATGAATTTGGTAAAAACGTTACTGCAAAATGCTCATAGAGGCGGCGGTAATGATCAAATTGAATTTTGGAACGGTCGTGATGAAAATAATAATATTGTTCCTAATGGAGTATATTTCTACAGAATTGATATGGGTACTAATAAACCTCTTTATGGTAAAATAATGGTTTTAAGATAACAAGCGAGGTGGTTTTTGAAAAAAGTAATTGTTGTTTTGTTTTTAAGCGTAAGCGTTTTATATGGTCAAACTGAATTTTCGGGAATTGGCGGCAAAGCAGGTGCCTTTAGCCGTATGGGATTCGGTGCAAGAGGTATGGGAATGGGAAACGCAATGTCTGCCGTAATTTGGGGTAATTTGGTCTCTTATTATAATCCTGCATTAGCTGCTTTTCAGCAAGGGGATTTTTTCTCGGCAGGTTACAGTCCGCTTTCTTTAGATCGTTCACTTAATTTCTTAAATTTTACTCGAAAATTTGAAATGAAAGACAGAAAAAATTCATCAGGTCGTAAATCAACGGCAGGTCTTAGTGTTGGAATTATTAACGCCGGCGTAAGCAATATTGACGAACGCGATAATCAAGGGACAAAAACAGGTACTATTTCCACTTCCGAAAATCAGATTTTTGTCGGGCTGTCTAAGAAAATGTCAAAAAAATTATCTGTTGGAATTGCCGTTAAATTCTACTATTATAAATTGTATAAAAGTATTACTTCAAATGCTTTAGGTTTCGATATCGGTGCCGTATATCTTGTTAATAATAATTTAACCGTTTCACTTATGATTTCCGATATAAACAGTAAATATAAATGGAATACAACGAAACTATATGGACAGCAGGGTTTAAATACAGTAGATGAATTCCCTTTATTAAAAAAAATCGGTTTTGCTTATAACTTTAAAAAATTAGGTCTGATAACTGCTGTTGAATTTGAAAATGACGGAGCAAACGTTAATTTTTTAAGATTTGGTATGGAATATAAAATATTTAGGACTTTTTCTATAAGGGGTGGATTCGACAAACTTAATTTATCGAACTTCGATTATCCTTTTCGTCCTTCTTTAGGATTTTCATATTTTTACGCAGTGAGTTCTTGGAAAATCGGGATAGATTATGCTTATGTTTTTGAACCGTATTCTGCTTATGATAGGCACGTAATTGGTATTGATTTAAATCTATAATTAAAATTTTATAAAGAAGAAGTTTAAATTTTATGAAAAAATTTTTCGTTTTGTTATTATTTATTACAGTGAATCTATTTGCACAAAACGCAGGCAATACCGGTTTATCATTTTTGAAAATCGGGTTTGGTGCCCGCAATCTGGCAATGGGAAATTTAGGTGTTGTAAGTGCCAATGATGTAACTGCCTTGAATTACAATCCGGCATTATTGGTTAATAATGAAAAAGCACAAATCTTTATTGAACATAACCAATGGATTCAAGGTTTAAAAAGCGAGGTGCTTGGTGTAAGTTTTCATTTATTCGGCTTGCCCTTCGCAATAGGTGCAAACACTACATCAATTAACGATATCCAAATCCGTAAAGTCCCCGGTCCGTCTTTAGGAACTTTCAACGCACATTATTTTTTCGGAAGTATTTCAACTGCGTATCAAATTAACAAATTTTTTTCCACGGGTGTTACCGTAAAATATCTTTATGAAGGGCTTTTTACGGATGAATCGACCGGTTTGGCTTTTGATTTCGGATTTTATTCATCGAATTTGATAAATCATTTCAGTTTTGGTGCGTCGTTTAGAAATTTCGGTTCGATGAATAAATTAAGAAATATTTCTACAAAATTACCTGCCGATTTCCAGATTGGTACGGTATATAATTTGGATATTAAACCGTTAGATTTTAATGTTAAAATAATAAGCGGCATCCAAAAATATACTGCTGTTCCAAATTTACATTTTCATTTCGGCGGTGAAGTTTTCTATAATAATTTAATTGCATTTAGAGCAGGTTATATTACCGGATTCGATTCAAAAGGCTTCAGTGCCGGAATTGGAATTTTATGGAATTCACTTAAATTTGATTATGCTTACATTCCTCATTATAATCTCGGCAGTTCCAATACGGTTTCCGTTATTTATCAATTTTAATCAAAAATATTTGTGAAAGCATACTGTCATAAAAAAAGATGTTTGAATTTCGGAACTGTTCTAACACGAAAAATAGGTTTGTTGATTTGAAAGATAAACGGTAAATATGAAAAAAGCCGATAGATTTGTAGGATTAAATTTACGTAAAATTTATTCTTCACCCTATTTTTTAATGTTTATAGCTTTAATAGTTCGTCTTTATTTTTATGGAGGTATGGTCTTTTCAGACGATACCTATTACGACCAGTTAGCCCACAATTTATTAAAGGGTTTTTACCCTTATAATTATTATGGTTACCCGATATTTTTAATCCGCAAACTTAATACATTATTTGTTTCATCGTCGTATTATGTTTTCGGTGCAAATGAATTTGCTTCTATTCTACCGTCGCTAATAATATCGCTGCTTAGTATTATTCTTATTTATAAATTAGCTCTTCTTTTTACGAATAATAAAAATGCAGCGTGGGTCTCTTCTTTTTTACTTGCATTTTTCCCCACCGATATTGCCTTTGCTACTTTAAACTTTACGGATTTGCAGTGCGCATTTTTTATAAATCTCGGTATTTATTTTTTATATAAATCGGAAAAGCAGAATAAAAAACTGCTGTCGTATCTAGCTGGATTCTTTTTCGGAGCGTCAATTTTAATTAAAGAATACTTCTATTTTATCGGAATTCTTCTTGTTGTTTTGTTTATATATGAAGCGGTTATAAATAAAAAAGTAAGCTTTAATATTTTTCGAGCGATATTTGTTGCGTTAATTATATTTTATATCGAGAGTATTTATTACATGATTAATGAAGGAAATTTCTTCTATAGATTTTATGTTTTTCATTTGAATTATTTATACAGCTATTACGACTTTTTCCCTTATTCGATGCCCGGTACTTATATCTCGAATAAAGAATATTATTTGGCATTATTTAGACATATTTTTATACTAAATCCGAGATATCTGTTTTTTAGAAAATTTTATCTTTACTTACCGATGATTGCATTAGTGCAGAGTTATATTGTGTGGAAAGTAAAAGAACACAAACTTTTATTGTTTTGGTTTATCGGCACTGCACTTTTGATTATCGGGTTTACTACCGATTTTTCGGTTTACCGGCCATTTGAATTAAGAAGAAGTTATTATATATTTGCTATACTTGCACCTACAATTATACTTGCATCGCTTTTTTTCGTTTCTCAAAAAAAATGGACAAAGATTGTTTTGGTAATTGTTTATTTTATAGGCTCACTTTATATGAGTTACCAATATAATAACTATTTCGGTCTGAAAAATTTGAATTCCTTCAAATCATTTTTACGGAAAAACAGTAATAGTATTTTTTATGTCGATCATAAAACAAAATATGGGATAGATGTTGTACTTAATTATATTAACGATAAAAATAGAAAAATATATACAAATTCCGGTTTACGAGCAGTAGATATTCATAAAAACAATTTTGTAATATTTAATGGATCGGTTATCCAAGAATTAAAATTACAGGGATATAAATTCCCATCGTTTAATTTCCTTTATCGGAAAAATTTTACGTTGATTAACACATTTGGAAAATTTGCGGTTTATAAAAAAATAAGATAGAATATGTTAAATATTTTTATTGGATAAAATTAATTATTTTGTATCAAGTTAAAAATTACAATTAAAATTTAGTTTATGGAAATAATTGAATATTCCGAAAAGTGGAAAGAAAAGTGGGATGCCTTTGTAGAAGCATCAAACAACGGTACAATGTTTCATCTCCAAAGATTTTTTGATTATCATAAACCTGATAAATTCAAGTTTAATCATTTGATTTTTTTAGAAAAAAACAGAATTGCCGCCGTTCTGCCGGGCAGTCTTTTGAAAAATAATGTTTTTGAATCGCCAATCGGCGCAAGTTACGGCTCAATTGTTACAAAAGATTTGAAATTTAATAAAGCAATGCAGATTGTTTCAACGTTGTTGGAATATGGAAGGCAAAAGGGAATTAAAGAATTTTTACTTACTCCGGCGCCATTAATTTATGAAATGTATCCTAATCAAAATTTGGATTTTGCTTTATTATGGCAGGGATTTAAATACCAACTGCACTATATTTCAAGTGCAATTAAATTAGATAAATCTCTGGAAATTATTTCAAGATTTCAAGCAACTGTTAGAAGAAATATTCGAAAAACTTTAAAAGATAAAAATATCAGAGTAGAAATCAATAATCGTTACGATGAATTTTATCCGATATTACTAAAAAATAAAGCACGTCACAATATAAAACCAACTCATTCTTATGAAGACTTGCTTAAACTTAAAGAATTATTACCCTGTAAATTGAAACTCTTTATGGTTTATTATAAAGATATACCGATCGGCGGGTCGCTTATGTTTTATCCTAATAAAAATGTTGCTTTATGTTTTTATAATATGCTTTTGTATGAATATTCGCAATATAAACCAATCCAAAGGGTGATGTACGAGGTTGTAAAAGATGCAACTCAATTAGGTTATAAGTACGTTGATATTGGTGTCTCACAAGATACATCGGTAAATAACCCGATGACACCAAGTATGAGTTTGATAGAATTTAAAGAAAAATTTGATGCAAAAACAATAATGCGTAATACATTCCATATAAAACTTTAATTTATTCTAAAATGAAATCTAATCAAACAGCCTGCATTTCTTTTCTCGGCAATGCAATTCACGATTCGAGAGTATCAAATCTTCTTAAATCTTTAACCGATAAAGGTATTTCAACAAATGTGATTTCATTCGATTGGAATAGAAAATTTGTTGAAAATCAGAATAAATCCATCAAAATTTTTTTTATCACGAAATCGAAATTTTCGCTGCTGTTTTATCTTAAATTTTCATTTTTGTTATTGCGTACTTTATTAAAAAACAAAGCCGGATATTATTTTGCCGAAGATATTTACACGTTACCGTTCGTCTATTTTATCGGTAAAATCAGAAAAGCAAAAATAATTTATGATTGTAGAGAATTGTATCCGTTTTTAGCGGGATTGAGAAATCGCAAAGTAATTCAATGGCTGATAAAAAGAATCGAGAATTTTTTTATTACTAAAGTCGATAATATATTAACTACAGGTGAAATGGATTCGCAATTTTTAAACGATTATTATGGGATTACTAATACGATTGTCTTAAGAAATTTACCTGTGTATAAAGCAAATATTCATAGAATCGATTTACATAAAAAATTCCAAATTCCCGGTGAAAAGCGTATTATTCTTTATCAGGGAGTTTTATCGGAAGGCAGGGGCATCGAATTGATTTTAAACGCATTAAAAATATTGCCGGATTATGCTTTTGTAATTTTAGGAGAAGGAGCTTTCAAAGAGAAATTTATCGGTTTAAGTAAAAAATTAAATTTGAGTAATCGTATTTATTTTGGCGGAATGATAACTCAAGAGAAGTTATTAAATTATACTGCAGGTGCCGATTTAGGAATTGCTTTAATTGAAAATATCAGCAAAAGTTATTATTATGCTTTACCGAACAAATTGTTCGAATACATAATGGCAGGTATTCCGGTCATTGTTAGTGCTCTTCCGCAAATGAAAAATATTATCGAAACTTATGATGTTGGTAAAATAGTAGTTGATCTTCAGCCTGAAAACATTGCCAACATAATAGATAGCTTTTTGCAAAATAAAAGTGAAGTTGAAAAAACCAAAAAAAATTGTAATGCTGCCGCAAAAAATTTAAACTGGGAAAAAGAATTTAATATTGTTTTCCCCGAATTATTTAACAAACACTCTTTTGAAAATGATTAATCAAAAAAGGATAATTATTGCAAGACCCGATAGAATAGGTGATGTTGTGTTATCTACTCCGCTGCCGCGGGAAATAAAGAAGCGATTCCCGGATTCTTTTATAGCGGTTTTAGTAAAAGAATATACTTCGGCGATATATCAAAATAATCCTTATGTCGATTTGATTTTAACTGATGATTTTAATAAAAAAAATAAGAA
Organism: uncultured Melioribacteraceae bacterium; assembly: GCA_964640985.1. GTDB lineage: Bacteria > Bacteroidota > Ignavibacteria > Ignavibacteriales > Melioribacteraceae > CAZXJG01. Next base: position 21,885 of record CAZXJG010000009.1, read on the forward strand.
ACAAACTTTTTGGAACTTAGTGAAACAACTAAGAAAATATAAATTTACACACGCATTCATGCTTTTGCCAACCGAAAGGTTAAACTGGCTGTTTTTTTTTACCGGTATTCATACACGTATTGGAGTTGGGAACAAGTTTTATCAATTTATTACAAACACCAAAAGTGTTTCCCGTAACAAATATATCCCTTTGAAAAATGAAGCTGATTATTGTATGGATATTGCAAGAAAGATTGGTGTTGAATCCGAAAACATTGATACAGAGATATTTTTAACGGAAACCGAGAAGGGAAAACTTAAAGAAATTAGAGCAAATATTCTTAAAGATGCTGAGTTTTTAATCGGAGTACATACTACAAGCGGAAACTCCGCTCCAAATTGGGAAGTTGCCGAATATAAAAAATTACTGTTAAAATTAAGAGAAATTCCGAATATAAAAATTGTTATAACGGATAATTACATTCCGGAAGAGATAAAAAATATTGAAGGAATTTTTTATATAAATGAAAATCTTCCGTTAAGAAAAGCTATTGTAAATTTTGCCGCATTAGATTATTTAATTTCGGCAAGTACCGGTCCAATGCATATTGCAGCCGCATTAAAGGTAAAAACAATTTCTATGTTTTGTACTATGACGGCTTGCTCGCCGCAATTATGGGGACCCCAAGGCAACATTTCATATATTATGACACCTACAGAAAATTATTGCAAAACCAAATGTCCGGGAGATCCTAAAAAATGTATGTTAACCGGGGAAGGCGGAGTAAATGCCGATGATATTTATATTAAGGGAGTAGAATAGAATAACTTTAGGGGGTTGGATAGAGCAACTTATCCTATCCCCTAAATATTTAATAAATATATAACCTATTATTTCACCCCCTAAATTGGGAAAAGAAATTTTAATTAAATAACTTTTTGATATTAAAATCATTATTTTTATCGATTATTTTTATAAAATTTGCCGGACAACTAATTAACAGATTGTTACCCAACCCCGTCAGGTCCGGAAGGAAGCAGCGGTAAGTAATTAATTTGTGTAGTTAGTTTGTTCGGCAGTTTATTTTTTTAAGCTTGTCACGGTTATACAGTGATAGCTTATGAAGAGTAAATTAGAATAGAGATTACGGGAACCTTCTCCAATTGGTCATACGCATTAAGTTAATTTTTAAGAAACGAATCCACCTTTTTTATTCTCTTTAGCACAAATGTATTTCTATCTTCAATAATCCATTCGAACTCCTCACCTTTTTTGACATTTACCGACTCAGCAATAGCAGCCGGAAAATTGATATAGAATGATCGGAAAATTGATATAGAATGATTTATTTGTTGGTCTTTGCACTTTTTGAATTTTCACAATATATCCCACTATATTATCTAAAAGCGATATTAAACCACATAAAATGTCTTACTGTACAAAACGAAAAGACTGTAAATTAAAAATAATATGTTTTTTAAAAAATTATTTTTAATTCTTTCTTTAATTATATTATAATATCATATTTAATATTTATAATATTAAAATTAGTGTACATTAACAATTTTTACAAAGCACGAACGAATTGTTATTACATTATAAAATACTAGTCTAATTGTAAATTATAATTATAAAAAATGGATAAAGTAATTTACCTAGATAACGCAGCAACAACAAAAGTAGATCCGAGGGTTGTTGAAGCTATACTTCCCTATTTTACTGAACATTACGGAAATGCTGCAAGCAAACATGTTATGGGAAGTAATGCAAATAAAGCTGTAGAATCTGCTAGAGAGAAAATAGCAGATCTCATTGGATGTTCAACTAGAGATTTAATTTTCACTTCCGGTGCTACCGAATCAATTAATTTAGCTCTTAAAGGATTTACAAGTTTTAATAAAGAGAAAGGGAATCATATTATTACCGTAAAAACAGAACATAATGCGGTATTGGATACTTGTAAATATTTAGAGGCAAACGGAATTAACGTTTCATATTTGGATGTCGATATAAATGGAATAATAAGCTTAGCTAATTTAAAGAAAATGATTAAGGAAGAAACGATTCTGGTATCGGTGATGTTTGCAAACAATGAAACTGGAGTTATTCAACCAATTAAAGAGATAGCTGAAATTTGTCATGAACGAGGTGTCTATTTTATGAGTGATGCTACGCAAGCTGTTGGAAAAATTAAGGTAGATGTAGAGGAACTAGGAATTGATATTATGACTTTTTCAGGACATAAATTTCACGGACCAAAAGGAATTGGTGGACTTTATATACAAAGAAAACAACCCTTTAAAGTGCGACTTGAACCAATACAGCTTGGGGGTGGACACGAAAAAGGTTTTAGGAGTGGAACACTAAATGTGCCTGGTATAGTTGGTTTAGGGAAAGCTTGTGAATTAGCTAAAACTGAATTCAATGATTACGATACAAAAGTAAGAATTATGAGAGATGATCTAGAAAATAAATTGTTAGAAATTAGTGGTTCTTGGATTAACGGAGATAAAAATAAAAGATTACCAAATATTTTAAATATTGGTTTTAATGGAATTGATAGTGACGCACTATTAGCTAGTTTGAAAAGAATAGCTATTTCAAAAGGCTCTGCATGTTCTTCAGATTCTGTTAAACCTTCTCACGTTTTAAAAGCGATGGGATTGAATGATAAAGAAGCATATTCTTCTTTAAGGTTTAGCTTAGGTAAATTTAATTCTTTTTTAGATATCACTAGGACTATTTCTATCTTAAAAAAATATCTATTTGAAAATAAAGAAACAATTTTTTAATATGAGTAAATTAATTTTTTCAGGACATGAATCTTTTCATTGTAGAAATGTTTGGCTCAAGAAAGGCTATGATTTTCTATATCTAAAACATAAGTTTAGCGAACCCACAGCAGTAGTTAATTTAGGTGTTGGTAAAAATATGGTTTCAGCTATCAATTTTTGGATGAGATCATTTGGATTAATTTTAGATAGCCATAAATTAACTGAATTATCGAAATTCATTTTTGACAATAATGGTGTGGATCCTTATTTAGAGAATCCTGCTACTATTTGGCTCCTTCACTTTCACTTAGTTACAGAAAATCACTCATCTATTTATTCACTTGTTTTTAATGAATTCAGAAAGAGAAGAATAGAATTTAGCAGGAGACAATTATTACATTTTATTTTATCAAAATATAATGATATGGGATTAAATTGTAGTGAGAAAACTATTCAAAGAGATATTTCCGTTTTTCTGCGCAACTACATAAAACCTCAAAAAATAAATAAAAATTTAGAAGAATTATTTAGTGGAATCTTTATTGATCTAAATTTAATAGAACCTCTCAAAAAATTCGACGAAGATGAAATTGGTTGGTACAAAATTGAGAATAAAGAAAGATATGATCTACCGGCAGAAATAATTCTTTATTGCATTTTATCCAATGCCAATTATGTCAGTTCTATATCCTTTGAAGATTTGTTGCACAGTTTTAATAGTGTTGGTAATGTATTCGCGATTAGCGCAAAGGACTTATTAAATAAAATAAATATACTGACAAAAAAATACATGACTATTCGATTTACTGAAGATGCAGGTATTCGATTATTACAGTTTGAAAGCAAGCTCGATAAGATGAAAATTTTACGAGAGTATTATGAGAAATAAGTTTTCTCCATCAATAAATATATTACGAGATCGGGGTAAAAAACTAGAGTATATTCCAACACCCAACGCTGAAAGAGTAATTGATAATTTAAATAAGAATGTATCAAAAGGGATAAAATCATTCTATATAGTTGGTTCTTTTGGTACAGGCAAGAGTTCTTTTTTAGTGGCCCTTGAAAATCAAATTTCTAATGGTGCTAAAATATTTGAAACTAAAATAACTTTTAATGATAAAATAAAATTTCAAATACTCGACTTCGTGGGCGATTATCGTTCCTTAGAGGATTCAATAAGAAAGAAATTGAAAGTTAGTAATAAAAGTGACTTGTTGAAAGAATTAGATAAACTGTATATAAAACTTAATTCTTTAAATAAAGGCTTACTCATTGTAATTGATGAATTTGGAAAGTACTTAGAATATGCTTCACAAAACAATCCGGAAAGAGAACTTTATCTAATACAAAAATTAGCTGAGTTCGCTAATGATCATAGTAAAAATATTCTTTTCATAACAACGCTTCATCAAGGATTTGATGTATATCGAACTAATCTTGATGTGAAATTAAAAAATGAATGGGATAAAGTAAAGGGCAGGTTAATGGAGATTCCATTTAATGAACCTGTTGAGCAATTACTTCACTTGGCAGCCAAATATCTTAATAGCAAACCTCGGAATATTAATAAAAAAGAATTAAAAGTTGTTTTAAATGCTATTAAACAAGCACATGTATATCCTCTAAATAATAGTATATATGAAAATTTGGCGATTAACCTTTATCCACTTGATCTACTTTCCGCAGGGATATTGACAAAATCTCTTCAAAGATATGGTCAGAACGAACGATCATTGTTTACTTTTCTTAAAACGACAGATTTCTCAAAGATAGTTAACAATAAACAGCGTTATTATAATTTAGTCTCTATTTATAATTATTTGATAGATAATTTTTACTCATTATTATCATCAAAACAGAACCCGGATTATTTTAAATGGACGATTATTCGAAATACAATTGAGCGAAATGAAATTGTCTTTGAAAAAAAAGCCGCACAAAAAGAAAAGTTAATTAAAACAATAGGACTATTGAATATATTTTCACAGAAGGGGGCGCATATAAATAAAAAGTTTTTGGGTATATATGGAAAACATGTGCTCGGTATTACTAATGTCAAAAATGAAATAAACTTACTTGAGAAAAATAGATTAATAAGATATCAAATTTATTCCGACACTTATGTTTTATTCGAAGGAACTGACATAGATATTGATTTGGCGCTTAATGATGCTGACAAAAACATTAATAAAAAACTCAATATAGTCACTAAGTTAAAAGAATATTTTAATTTTCCTTATTTAACTGCAAAAGCAAGCTACATAAAAAAGGGAACTCCAAGATTTTTTAAATTTATTCTCTCTGAAATACCTACGAGATTAAAACCACAAGAGGAGTATGATGGAATAATAAACTTAATATTTAATGAAAAGATTAAGTTAGAAGACATTCAAGCTGTTTCTCGCGAGGTCTCTGAGGCAAACTTATATGTTTTCTATAAAAATGCTGAGTTGATCAAAACAACAATAATCGAGATAGATAAAGTAAATTATGTGTTAAACAATACCTTAGATGATCGTGTAGTACAAAGAGAATTAAAAAATTTAAAAGAGAATTTGATAACTGAGTTAAATGAACTTGTATTTGGATCTCTCTTTTATAAAAAATCCAAAATAATTTGGGTTTTTAATGGTAAGGTAATTGATATCAACTCAAAAACTACTTTTAGTAAAGTATTATCAGAAATAATTGATGAGGTTTATAGCGAGACTCCCACATTTCATAACGAGTTAATTAATAGAGCTAAATTACCCGGTGCTATAACAAGAGCGCGTAAATTATTCATAAATCGATTAATGAATCATTGGGATAAAGAAAATTTGGAGTTTCCCGAAGATAAATTTCCGGCAGAGAAAACCATTTATTTCAGTTTGCTTAAAGCTACGGGGATTCACAGAAAATATAAAAATGAATACATTTTAGCCGAACCACTTGATAAATCTTTTAATTACTTGTGGAAAAAATGCGAGGAATTCATTAATGCTAGTAAATCCTCAAAAAAAAACCTTTTTGATTTAATTGAAATATTAAAAGATAAACCACTAAAACTAAAACAGGGATTTATAGATTTATGGCTACCAATATTTCTGTTTATTAAGAGAGATGATTATGCTCTTTTTGAGAAAGACGCTTATATCCCATCATTAAATCTTGATTTAATAGACATTATCATAAAATATCCACAACATTACTATATTAAGGCGTTTGATGTTAAAGGTGTAAAACTTGACTTATTTAACCGGTATAGAACATTGATTAGTAAAACAAAAGAAGAAACGATATCAAACCAAAGTTTTATTGATACTATCAGACCATTTTTAACATTTTACAGGGATTTACCCGAATACACGAAACGAACTAATAAATTAAGTAACGTAGCTATCTCTTTACGAAACGCAATTGCCAATGCTAAAGATCCGGAAAAAACTTTTTTTGAAGATTTTCCCGAAGCATTGGGCTATTCAACTGTAAAGCTTTATGAGTCAAGTAAATACCTTAAAGATTACGTTACACAACTTAAGGGTTGCATTCAAGAAATAAGAACTTGTTACGATGAACTGCTTAATAGAATTGAAGATTTTTTATGTAATCAGCTCGAATTTGATAACAAAAATTTCCCTAACTATAAACAAAATTTGATTAAAAGATATGCTTCAGTAAAAAGTTATTTGCTTCTCCCATATCAAAAAACATTTTATAAGCGAGTTACCTCACAATTAGATGACAGAAACTCTTGGTTAAACTCTATTATCCAAGCATTAATAGGAAAAAACTTAAATCAAATAAACGACGATGAAGAAAAAATAATATATGATAAACTAACAAATATTCTCTATGAATTTGATAGTTTTTCAGAATTTACTAATTTGCAAATCAATATAAAGACTGAAAAAGCATACAAGGTTGAAATTACATCAACTGAAGAGAGTTTACTTAGCTCTATTGTTAGATTATCAAAAACGAATGAGCAGAAAGTAAAGAGAATAGAGGAAAAAATTAAAAACCAATTGAGTAAAGATAAAGCTCTTAACAAAGTAGCTTTAATAAATTTGTTAAAAAAAGAATTACGGAATGATGAAAGTTAAAAATGTTTTAGGAATTTCCGGGGGTAAGGACAGTGCTGCATTAGCAATTTATCTTAAAGATAAATATCCTAAATTAGATATCACTTACTATTTTTGCGAGACCGGTAAAGAACTTGATGAAACATACAAGCTTATTGAAAATCTTGAAATATATTTGGGACAACGTATAAAAAAATTAAAAGCGGCAAAGGATATTGATGAGAAGAAACAATTTGATCATTATTTAAAACTTTATGGTGGTTATCTACCTTCTGTAAATGCACGTTGGTGTACAAGAAAAATGAAGTTAGAACCGTTTGAGGAATTTGTTGGAACTACTCCAACAATATCCTATGTTGGTATTAGAGGAGATGAAGACAGGGAGGGATATATTTCACACAAAGAAAACATACAGTCAATATTTCCATTTCGTAAGAACATTTGGAGTAAAGAGATTGTAAATAATCTACTTGCTAATAAAAACATTTCACTTATAAATGAAATTAGTCTATCTACTGTTTCCAAAAGGTTTTTAGATACAATTCTTAGAATAATAAACGAACCATTATCTTTTCAATATGAGCAGGACAGAAAACTTGGTGACCTTTTAACAATAAGTATTTACGAGTTTAATAAAATTGTTTTCGAGTTTTTAAAAACAACAAATTATCCAATTTCTTTCTTAGACGAATTTCCACTAATTGAAAATGAGGAAGTTCTAATAAGAGATGATATTTTCAAAATTTTGGAAGAGAGTGGTGTTGGTGTTCCCGGGTATTACAATAAAGTTGAATTTGAAGTAAACGGAAAAAAAGGATATTACTCAAGAAGCCGTTCAGGCTGCTTCTTTTGTTTTTTTCAGCAAAAGATAGAATGGATTTGGTTATACGAAAACCACAGAAAACTTTTTGAAAAAGCTATAACTTATGAGAAAGACGGTTATACTTGGATGCAGGATGAACGGCTTGAAGATATAATAAAACCTGAAAGGACTAAACAAATTAAAGAAGAACAATTAAAAAGAGCAGCAAGAAACTCAAATCCACAGTCTCCTTTTTTAATAGATATTTTAGAGGAAGCTGAAGGTGAGGGATGTGCGGCTTGTTTTATTTAGGTCGTAAATGATTAAAACTTTTAAACAGATTTATGAAAATAGAACAAATGAACAGATTTCAGACTCATCAGAATTATTAATTCTTAATACAAATACAAAAGTTAGAAGGATAGGTTATTTAAAATTATTATCCGAATACTTAAAACAAAAAAAGGTTTCAGCTTCTTTTATTAATAAAAACTTTGAGGAATTTGCCTTAAAATACGAAGATGAATTAAAAAAATATAGAAACCCCAAAGGATTAATAAAAAAACAGGTTAAAACAGGGGGTTCTGCTAAACCTTATATATCTCTTGCTAGAGAACTAAATTTAGTAAACGTATTGAATAACATCTATTCTTACGGTAAATCTTTTAGAGTTTACTCTGTATTAAAAAATGAATTAAATCAAACTTCTGATAATATTTTTAACTTAACAAGTTTTGATAAATTATATTTCCTTGAGCAGATATTAAGAATGGACTACTTTTATATATCTTCTTTACTTGAAATTATTCATATAAAAGGAGAAACATCTTATTTAGAATTGAAAGATATGTTTCAAAATTTTATACTTGAAAGATTAAATAATTTTATTGAGCAGATTATATCTGACAAATCTCAAAAAGCAGTTGGAGAAATTAAATCAATTCAAGAAAGGATAAATAGATGGAAAAAACCTGATGTTTATTTAGAGCACGTACTTATGCCGAGGATTAATTGGCTTTTTGATTTAGAATTACTTGATATGGATGAACGGTTAAGTGTTACTTTAACTAATTATGGGACAAAACTTTCTGAACATTTAAACTATTGGAATGATATAAATCGCAAAAGGATAATTAACCCTAATTCGTTTTTGGATAATTTTATTATTCATATTTATGATAATTGTTACCTTAATGAAGGAAAAGAATTTGATATTAGTAAGACAAAAAGAAAAATAGTGTGTTATCTTAAGGAAAGTTTTATACACTTTTCAACTCTTGCTCCCAATAGGGTAACTTCTTCACAGGCTATTAATTATGTAAAATACAAACTATACTTTATTGATAAAATTTTAATAGAATACTCGGATATTGTAGAATTTTTAAGCGATGAGGAACAAGATATTTTTATTTACAAATATCAATCTCAATATAAAGATGGATATATTCAAATAAAAGGAGAATGAAATGTCTTTTGAAGATAGATTTAAATTAAAAACTAATCCATTTAAAACTATTCCAGCTATAAGTTCTAAAGAAATTATTTGGGCTGGTTTTCCTGAAATAAAGAAAAAATTTGAAAACCGAATTGAACGTTCTTTAAAAATGCCAAACTCAGAAATAATCTTAAATTGGGGTGAATATGGCAGTGGAAAAACACATGCTGCCAGATATTTTAGTAAATACAATGTGTTAAATGAAATATCTTCCAAATTGAGTTTGCCATCTCCATTTTCATTTGTTTTCACTTTGCCTAAGGGTAAGAACCCAGTATATGATTTATTTGTTTCAATAATTGATAAAATTGATATAAAAACCATTCGTGAGAAGTTTAAGGATTTAGATTTAGTCTCTTTTATTGACCAAACATCTGATAATATACATATTCGAAGTGTTTTGAAAGCAGTTTTTTCTGAAGCGGATGATATCTTGATTAAAAAATATTTGTATGGAACTATGACAAACGCAGAACTTCGTGAACTAAACGATTATGGTATTATCCGAAGATTAAGTAATGATAGTGATTACATTCAAGTTCTTGCGGGTTTATTCAGCTGCTTAACTTTTGAGAAAAGAGTTTATTCTTCCATAATAATTTGGATTGATGAATTTGAGGACATCTCTCTACTTAATAGTACAAATATTTATAAAACAAATAATTTTATTCGTGAACTTATTGATAATACACCAAATAATTTTTTAGTATTCCTAAATCTGACACAAAGTACATTAATAAAAGTCGAAGATCTTGCGCAGTATTTGAGCGAAGCCGTAACATCAAGAATTAGAGATAGAATTCATTTTGATTTACCAACTGAAGATGAAATAGAAATGTATCTTAATGAATTGCTTAATAATGAAATATACAGAACGGAATTAATCCCCGATAAATATTACCCTTTTAAAGAAGACGTTGTAAATGCAATTATAGATGAATTTAAGAATAATTCTTTAAGAAAATATAATGAGGCATTTTCAATGCTCTTGGAACTTGCAGATATGGAAAAAATTACACCTATCACTTTGGAATATTATAATAAGAATAAAAACGATATAATTGGATGGAAGTAAAAAACGAAAGCCAAATTATCCTATTAGATGCGTGTACCCTCATAAATATTTTATATATTGATGAGGATGAATTTTTAATTAAGTTGTTAAGAAAATTAAATTTTTTTATTGCAGAAAAAGTATATGAAGAAACAAAAGGCAATTTGTTTGCACGTTTGACATTTGAACAAAAAAACAATGATGACTTTAAGGATAATTTACGCAGTAGATTAATTTATTTATTATCAAATGTTGTAAGAAATAATCATATTCTTGAATTGACTGACCCAAATTTTATAAATGACTCTCTTAAGGTTTTCAATTATAAAAAACAGAATGGCGAACTTTTTTCTAGTAGTTATTCTTTACTTTTGAGCAGATTATATGATACAAAAGTTGTGTTTATCACAGATGATTATCCGGCACGACAACATTTTTCTGAGTATTTTAAGTTTCAGCAAATCGGCCATATTGAAGATGTAGTTGATTTATTGGTTTTTTTGTCAACTATGGCTAAATCATTTACCACTATAATGTTAAATAACTTTTTCACATCGATCTTGTCATCCTATAATTCTCAAATAGTTAGTTTTCGCAAAGAACTTGAAAAATTAAAAAGTGGATTAACAATTCAACAAAAAAGAGATTCATTTCTAAGTAAAAATCTAACTTTATTAATTAAGAAGTTATCAGAATTTAAGTTAGAAGGATTAAAGGTGTATCGAAACAAGTTTAATGAACGAAAATATTCAACTTTAAGAAAAATTATTAAAAACTATGATTCTGTTTTTGAAATAAATTCGGAATCAAGGATAAAAATGATGGAGAAAGTAAAAAGTACGATGAAGTTATTAAAAAAAAAGAAATTATACAAAATCTAACTTACTATCCATCCAAATTATCAACCAACTATTCAATTCCAAAATATTAATAACTAGTCTTCCAAAACCCCCATTAACTGTTCCATACCAAAGTTCAAAAGAAAATCACTGTAGTAACTATCAAATAAATCCCTAAGATATTCATCAATAGTAATATCTTCTTGCTTACCATCTTTAGGTATGCTTAGCGTATAATTTCTTCGCTTAGTAATCATATATAAAAAGAGTGTATGAAAGTAAACTGATGCCAAATATTTTTTTTGTGCAACTAAAATTTGTTCTTCACCCTTTAATTTTGATCTGTAGTTCAGAAATACTTTGCTATCTAAGTTTATGTATATTGTTTCCAATTTATCCCCCTCACCAACCGGATACATTACAGTAAACCTATTCATAGATATTCCTTGTGCTTCTAAATTTTGCCAGTCCTTTTCTTCTACTCGTTTTAATTCGGGTAAACCAATATTCTCATAAGTTTCTTCTTCTTTTGGTGTTCGGTCTTTGGGTTTTTCCGGTTCTACTATTTTAACTAAGAGAATTTCCTCTATGGGTTCGCCCTCGGTAGTTAATGAAACTTTTATCTCTATTTCATCACCAACTTGTAATCCTTTAGTTGGGTTTAATGTGAGTTTAATAGTTCCTTTATTGGGACTACTTTTAACAATATTAAGTAACTTTGAAATTTCCTTGTCAGTTCCTTGTTCGTCACCTCCTTTTGTGTCTTTACGCTTCGCTTTTAGTAAGGCAAGCTGTAAATCGCCAGGATTCTCAGTTCTGTCAAAATAATCATCAATTACATCCGTATCAAACTTAATAGTTTTTTCGCCGTTAAGAGGAACACTTACAACATTCAACCCATCTTTCTTTTTATGTAGCTCAAATTGTGTAGGAAAGGATTTGGGATTAAATGGTTTTTCGTCAGTCTTTTTTTTTGGTTTTTTACTATCCCAACCTTTCCTTTTTTCTTTTCGCTCTTCTAATTTCAAAGTGTTTTGTAAAAGTTTAAATAATTCACTGTCTTTGGGAAGGTCTTTAGCAAAGGATTTTATTAACTCAGTGGTGTCTTCACTTTCTAAACCAATTGATTCTTTTCTCCTTCTATTGATTTCGGCTAATTGACTTTTTCGTAGCTCTTTTCCTAAATAATCTCTTAATAAAGATGATTCTTCCCCCTTTTTTAATCTTTCTCTATCTGACATAAAAAGTTCTTCTCTGAAATCAGAATTCATGGTTGTGCAATCGACGTGAATCAACAAATAATCTTTCAACAAATTAAATTTTAAAGTCCTCGTTATAAATTCTGATGAATAACTTCCGTGTACCTGTCCATTTACCGAAAACATAACGGACATAACATTTCTAAAAAACCTGTCTCTAATAATTTTTTTTGATTTTTTAACATCACGCCCTTCAAGTTTCGGTTTAAAAACATAGCAAGTGACTTTTGCTTCTCTAAAAAGTTGATCTTCATATACTTGAGAGAAAAAAGTATCTACATAAGTGTTTTTATCTTCTTCTAATCGTCTCTTTAGTCCAAATAAATCTAATTCAAGTACTTTGTTCTTTGGATATCTTTCTTTCTTATCAATTGTTAAGACTGGTAAAACTGGTTCAAACAGAAATTCATTTAAGCTCTGATTTAAATCTTGGGCAAAACCCGCATAACCTGATGGGAATTGATATGAATACATTTTTATTAGTGTGCCCGTTTTGAATTTTCTGCCAAATAGCTTGGCATCAAATTCATTAATATCAACCGAAGGTATTTGTCCATTACTCTTGAAATATTCAAAATAGCTAAATCGCTTCGGATCAGCGGAGGTGCCAATTTTTCTTTGTCTAATCAAAGTAAATCCAAGCTTCCCTGTATTATCGTATCTTTTGGACGCGATTAATTGATATCTTTTTCTTCCACAAAATATCAAAGCCCCGCTTCCACCCATATTGTACTTACCCTGGACAAAGTGTATGTTTATTTTATTTCCGCGAACAAGCGAAAGAAAGGTACGTTCAAAATCTTCCGGATGTTGTCCTTCGCCATTATCATAAATTATAACGGAAGTATTTCGGGGTGGCCCATCAGCAATAATTTGTATTTCTTCTGATTGTTTTCTTC
>CAZXJG010000010.1:0-4181 GCA_964640985.1 uncultured Melioribacteraceae bacterium
AGCTGAGTTTATAAATAAGGGAGATTTAATATTTGATATTGGTGCAAATATTGGTCTGGAAACCGCAAAATATCTTAATTATGGAGCAAAGGTTGTAAGTGTTGAACCACAGCAATTTTGTTATTTACAATTACGCAGTAAATTTTTACGCAGAAAAAATGCGATTATTTTACAAAAGGGTGTTGCCGATAAACCCGGCAGAAAAAAGCTTTATATTTGTGATGAATTTAACGAAATATCAACATTCTCTTCTGATTTTATGGCAAAAGGCAGGCACAGTAAAAAATTTATTTGGAACAGAATAGAAGAAGTTGAAGTTACTACTCTTGATAAATTGATTGATGAATTCGGCTTACCAAAATTCTGTAAAATTGATGTCGAAGGATATGAATATAATGTAATAATGGGTTTAAGCAATAAAATACCTTATTTATCATTTGAATTTCATATTGAATTAATTTCGGAAACGAAAAAAATTATTGCCCAACTTCAGTTAAGAGGTTACAACTCGTATAATTTAACGGAAGGTTTTAAGGAAGCACCTGTCTTCAAAAAATGGGTTAAAGCTGAAAATATATTTAAATATATAATCAAACAAAATGAAATTTGGCCGATTTGGGGAAATATTTATGCATCTGTTAAAATGTGATTTTCGCTAATTATTTTTATAAAGATAAGTATCAAATAAGAGCTTTTTCAAACTTGCCTAATAATTACTTAATTGTAGTTAGAGTTTTAGTGTTTAATATTAGCCATTCTGTAAATAATCTTCATTCGATTCATATATTTTTTCTAAAAATTTAACTTTTATTATTGGAACGGTAATTGAGCATTATCTCTTGTGAATTTTGTTTAAGTAAAGTTTTTAATTAAAGAATGAAAACCATTATGAAGAAGTTGAGAAAATCAAAAGGGATATTGTAGGTCTATGACAGATGAATTATCATGTTCTTTTAGCAAATCGGAAATTATAAATGAATAACTTATTTTATTTTACTCGTTTAATAAAATGGAATAATTTATCTTTTAGGATTATTAAATGAATATATCTAAAATATCCGTTACAAGACCAAACCTACCTCCATTGGAAGAGTTATATCCATATTTACAAAAAATATGGGAGACAAGAGCTCTAACAAATAATGGAGAATTTCATAAGTTATTTGAAAAAGAATTGGCAAATTATCTTGGAGTAAAATTTGTTTCCCTATGTGCAAACGGAACTATGGCTTTAATATTGGCTTTACAAACACTTCGTATTACCGGCGAAGTTATTACAACACCCTATAGTTTTGCTGCCACAACTCATGCTATACATTGGAATGGAATTAAACCCGTTTTTGTTGATATTGAACCTGATTATTGTAACATAGATTCCGAAAAAATTGAGGCTGCAATTACCCCGCAAACAACTGCTATTCTTCCTGTTCATATTTATGGTAATCCTGCAAATGTTGAACGAATACAAGAAATAGCGGATAATTATGGGCTTAAAGTTATTTATGATGCAGCTCATGCTTTTGGAGTAAAAATTAATGATAATTCGGTTTTAAATTTTGGAGACTTATCGGTTTTAAGTTTTCATGCAACCAAAGTATTTACAACTTTTGAAGGTGGTGCTATAATTTGTAATGATGAAAAGACAAAAAAAAGGATTGATTTTTTAAAGAATTTTGGATTTGCAAATGAAGTTACCGTTGTTGCTCCGGGTATAAACGGTAAAATGAATGAATTCCAAGCGGCTCTTGGTCTCTTGCAGCTTAAATATATTGAGTCGGCTATTGGCAAGCGAAAAAATGCTGCAGAAACATATAAAAAAAATTTGAAAAATATTAAAGGTATAAATTTTTTGAATAGTGCTGAAGAAGTGAAATACAATTATGCTTATTTTCCCATATTTATTGATGAAAAAAGTTATGGTAGACCCCGTGATTTTGTTTATGAAGAATTAAAAAAAAATAACATTAATGGAAGGCGTTATTTTTATCCCCTTATTAGTCAATTTCCCACTTATAGAGGGCTGCCGTCAGCATCTGCGGAAAATTTAACGGTTGCAGAAAGAGTAACTAAAGAAGTTATTTGTCTGCCGATATATCCGGAATTAGAGATTAATAAAGTTGATAAAATTTGTACTATAATTGATCAAATAAGAAGTAATAAAATATGAAGCTTGGAATAATGCAGCCATATTTTTTCCCGTATATTGGCTACTTTCAGTTAATTAGTGCTGTAGATATATTTGTTTTTTACGATGATGTTAATTTTATCAAACAAGGTTGGGTAAATAGAAATAGAATTTTAGTCAATAATTCGGACTATTTGTTTACAATTCCAATCAAAGGTGTAAGTTCATACAAGAAGATTAATGAAACTGAAATAGCGGAAAGGGAATATAGTAAATGGGTGAAAAAATTTATAAAATCTCTTAAAATAACTTATAGCAAAGCACCTTATTTTCTAACCATTATCAAGATAATAGAAAACACGTTAAATCAGGAAATAAATTTGCTTTCAGATTTAGCAATTTTTAGTATAAAAAATATTTGTGATTACTTAAATATAAGTTGCACTTTTCAAACATCTTCTAAAAAATTTTCTGAAACTCAATATCTAGCAAAAGCAGATAGGCTTATTAAAATTTGTAATAAACTTGAAAGCAGTGAATATATAAACCCAATTGGAGGGAAAAAGCTTTATACAAAAGAGTATTTTTCTATGAATGGAATCAAACTTAACTTTTTAAAAACCAATGACATTATCTATAAACAATTTGGTAATGGTTTTATCCCGAATCTTTCTATTATTGATGTTTTGATGTTCAATTCAAAGGAAAGAGTAAAAGAATTTTTAAATGAATACGAACTTATATAAAATAGCAATATTTAGTGTCCCTAGAGCCGGTTCATCGTGGTTAGGACAGATTTTTAATAGTTCACCAAATGTGGCGTACAGGTTTCAACCACTTTTTTCATATGCATTCAAAGACCTGTTAAATGAGAATTCCACTTTTGATGATATTGAAAAGTTTCATTTAGATATATTCAATACAAAAGATAGTTTTGTTCTTCAACACACTAATGTTTCGGGTAAAGATAATCCAAAATTTAATAAAAAAGAAATTACTCATTTAGTTTGGAAAGAAGTAAGATATTTACACATTATTAGCAATTTATTAGAAAAATGTGATATAAAAATTATTAGTTTAGTTAGGAATCCGTTAGCCGTTATTAATTCTTGGTTAAGATCCCCGAAAGAATTTAGAAGAGATTTAGGATGGAATGAGGTTAAAGAATGGAGATATGCTACTTTAAAGAATAATAGTAGAAAAGAAGAATATAATGGATTTGAAAAATGGAAGGAATCAACTGAGCTTTTTTTGAATTTAAAAGAAAAATATCCAAATAATTTTTACTTAGTAAAATACAATGTATTATTACATAAAACATTAGTTGAAATAAAAAAAATCTTTAACTTTTGTAATTTAGCAGTTGATGAACAAACGAAGAATTTTATTAAAAACAGTAAAACGCAAGATGACAATGATCCTTATGGCGTTTTTAAGAAAAAAGTATTAGATAAACAATGGGCAAAACAACTTAATCCGATTATTCAAAGTGAAATAATTGAAGAGATAAAAAATTCAAAATATGAAGTATTCTTATGATAAATAATTTTTTAGAAATTAAGTCACCTATAACTGAGCATGCTAATATTGTTGTAAATAATCCTATAGTAAGTGTTTGTGTTCAAACATATCAACATGTTAACTTTATTAAGCAATGTATAGATGGTATTTTAATGCAAAAGACAGATTTTCAATTTGAAATTTTATTAGGAGAAGATGAATCCACAGATGGAACAAGAGATATTTGTATTGAGTATGCAAAGAAGTATCCGGATAAAATTAGATTATTTTTACATTCCCGAAAAAATAATATAGAAATCAATGGACATCCAACTGGTCGTTTTAATTTTCTTTACAACCTAAGTAAAGCCCGCGGCAAATATATAGCCCTCTGTGAAGGAGATGACTATTGGACAGATCCCTACAAATTGCAAAAGCAAGTAGATTTTTTAGAGCAGAATCCCGATTATGCTATTTGTTTTCATAACGTAAAAATATGGGAGGAAAATAAACAAAAATTAGTGGGTGATTATATTACAAAACAAGTACCGGAGAC
>CAZXJG010000010.1:4191-21779 GCA_964640985.1 uncultured Melioribacteraceae bacterium
CTACAACAATTAAAGACTTGGTTATGGGTAATTATATTCATACACCAAGCGTAATGTATAAAAATAAATTATTTGATAAATTTCCAACTTATTTTGCTGAATCACCTGTAGGTGATTACTTTTTACACATGTTAAATGCTAAATATGGTAAAATCAAAAAATTAGAAGGTTGTATGGCTGTTTATAGAGTTCATGATATTTCGCATTGGTCATCAATGTTACAAGAGAAAAAAGATAAACTTTGGCTAACAATGTTAAAAAATATGAGAATGAATTTTACACCATACATTCAAGAAATAATAGATAAACAGATTGTTGATATGGAAACATCATTATATCAAAAATATTGTAACATTTGTAATCAACCTGTTGAAAGTTTTTTAAAGTTACCGGATTATTACAACCAGAAACATAAAGAATATAATTATCCCTATACATTTGATGATGCAGAAACATTAAATTATTTGGAATATTCATGCCCTCATTGTGGCTCTAGTGATAGGGAAAGAATATATGCTTTATACTTTGATAGTGTATTTAAAAATATAGATAAAAATAAAAAATATTCATTTTTACATTTTGCACCACCTAAAGCTCTTGAATATTATCTGCGTAAGCTAAATTTCTTAGATTATAAAAGTGCAGATTTAATGATGAAGGATGTTGATTATCAAGATGTTGATATATGTGATATGCACTCGGTTTTTAAAGATAATTCTTTTGACTTTTTTATTTGTTCACATGTTCTTGAACATGTGTTAAAACCTGATAATGCTCTAACAGAACTTTATAGAATTCTTAAAACTGAAGGTATAGGAATAATTATGGTCCCTATTATAAAATCATTAGACCATACATTGGAAGATCCGGCACATGTAACGGAGGCTGAAAGATGGGAGCATTATGGACAAGGTGATCATCTAAGAGTATTTGCTAAAAAAGATTTTATGGATAGGATTGTAAAAGCAGGGTTTAAATTAACTACTATAAATTTTTCTGATTTACCTATTAGAACCGAGGAGTTTCATAGATTAGGCATATCTCCGAATTCCATTTTGTATATTGTAAATAAACCCCGTAAAAACCATCGATAATTCAGAATTCAACACCACAGTGAAATATGGTGTTGGCACAATTAATTTAACAAACACCAAGCTTCAGTTTGGTGAAAAACATAACGGTAAAATTGTGCAACTACTTCAGCAGTTTATAATAAAATGAGTTCACACTAAAAAACAACCAAGTCCTACAAAATCATAAAGATAAATTGCTTAAGATAAAAATGGCATAATTTATTACAATAATAAATTTCGGCATACATGCTTAAAGATTTGATGGTTAATAGTCGCCAAAAAACAAATAATCCGCACAATAATTTTAAAATATCAGAAATAATCAATCTTATTGTTGGAACGGTAATTGATTTTAATAAGTTTATTTAGTTATAATAAATTTGTGCTTTTATAAAAAATATAATTTGGATACTACAACATAAAATTATTTCATCTAGTTTTTTGTGTAACGTGTATAAAATAATTTGCTCTATTCTTCTATGAAATAAAAAAATAAGGAAGATAATTTTAATATGAAGAATAAACAGAATCATGCAAATAATAGTGATGAAAAAATAATCGACCCAGGTTTCTACCATTCAGATGAATGGAATACTGAGCGAAAAAAGGGATCATTGGTTTCAATTATTATTCCTGTATTTAACCAACTTAAATTAACCCATGCTTGCATAAAATCAATATTACAGAATACTATGTATCCAAATTATGAAATTATTGTGGTAGATAATGGTTCTATTGATGGAACTACGGATTATTTGAAATTGCTTGTTCAAAAAAAGAAAAATATAAAACTTATTACAAATAACGAGAACTTAGGCTTTGCAAAAGCAAATAATCTTGGGGTTAAAATTGCAAAAGGGAAGTATCTACTTCTCCTGAATAACGATACAAAAGTGCAGCCGAACTGGTTAGAGCCTCTAGTTAAAATTGCCGAACAAGACAAACAAATTGCTGCCGTTGGAAGTAAATTATTGTTCCCCAATAGAACAATTCAACATGCCGGAATATCTATTATTAATGATAAAGATCTCCCCGATCCATTAGTTGCAAGGCATATTTATTATGGAGCAGATGAATATCTTCCCCAAGCAAATTTCTTATGTATATATCAAGCTTTAACGGCAGCTTGTTTGCTAATTAAAAAATCTGCTTTTGAAGATGTAGGTGGATTTGATGATGGATTTTGGAATGGTTATGAGGATGTTGACCTTTGTTTTAAACTTGGGCAAAAAGGTTGGCTCCTAGTTTATCAGCCTGAAAGTGTAGTAATCCATTATGAATCTCAAAGCGGAAAGGATAGATTTACTAAAATATCGGAAAATATTGAGCTACTGCACAAAAAATGGTTGGGGAAAATAACGGCTGATTTTATTATTGAAAAAAATGGCGATGTGGTTGTCACAGATGCAAAGAAAATTTCGGAATATAATTTTCGAAAAGGGGAAAAGTTGGATGATTCTGATGAAATTTTGGTCTCAATTATTATACCAGTATACAATAAACTTAATTTTACAAAAAGATGTATCGATTCCATTTATAAAAACACAAACAATGAAAAGATAGAGATTATCATAGTTGATAATAATTCTACAGATGGCACAAAAAGGTATTTATCTAAATTAGAGCGTGAACACAACGAAGTATCAATTATATATAACCGGAGGAATTTAGGCTTTGCAAAATCAAATAACCTCGGGGTTGAAAAGGCTATAGGTAAATATATTATGTGTTTGAATAATGATACTGAAGTGCAATATGGTTGGCTAAATTCATTATTAGAAATAATTGAACACGACAATTCTGTTGCAGCTGTCGGTAGTAAATTGTTATTTCCGAATGGTAATATTCAGCATGTTGGTGTGGGAATAATGTTGAAAAATAATAAAATTGAGCCATGGCATCTTTTTTATGGCAGAGAAGATGGCACTGGATTTTCTAACATTTGCATGGAATATCAGGTTCTTACTGCAGCTTGTCTTTTAATAAAAAAATCAGATTTTTTGGAGGTTGGCGGTTTTAGTGAAGATTACTGGAATGGATATGAGGATGTAGATTTTTGTTTTAAGTTAGGACAAAAAAAGAAAAAAATTGTTTATCAACCCAAAAGCGTAATCATTCACTATGAATCTCAAAGTGGAAAAGAGAGGTTTATAAAACAGGAGGAAAACTTAAATCTATTACAAAAAAAATGGAATACAGTAATTCAGCCAGATTATGTAATAACTAATAATAATGAACTAATTCAGACAAACACCGGAATTTTAAAAAAATATGAATTAAACCAATTTAAACGTGAATACAAAGAAAAACCTTTAATTTCAATCATTATTCCTACTTTCAATAATTGGGAATATACAAAACAGACTATAGAAAGCATTCAAACATTAAGAGAACTGAATTACGAGATAATAATTGTTGACAATGGATCCGGAGATTCAACAATTGATAATTTGAAAAACTATCATAATCTGAAAGTTGTAACCAATAAAAACAATTTAGGTTTTCCTAAAGCTGTTAATCAGGGGCTCAAAGTTGCGACGGGAGAATATATTGTTATTGCCAATAACGATATTGTTGTTACTAAAAACTGGCTTGAACGGATGATCGAAATAGCAGAATCCGATTCGCTAATCGGGATTGTTGCGCCGGTTTCTAATTCGGTCAGCGGTGTGCAGCTTGATAAAAATGCTGAATATAGTTCAATTGAAGAAATGCATAAATATGCCGGGAAAATCAGGAAGAATAATAAAGGGAAAATATATGAATTCCCTCGTGTTGCGTTTTTGTGTACTCTGATTAAGCGGGAAGTAATTGAAAAAATCGGCGGACTTGATGAACGCTTTTCTCCGGGTAATTATGAAGATGATGATTTTTGTCTGCGTGCGCAATTAGCGGGATTTAAAACCATAATTGCCCAAGATGTTTTTATTCATCATTACGGTTCAAAAAGTTTTAAAGCGGACGGAAACGAAAAATATCAAAAACTTTTGGGAATAAATCGTCGGAAATTCGTTGATAAATGGGATGCAACTCCGGATGATATTTGGCTGCATAATGTAAAGCCCAAAAACACTCCGCTTTATTTACCGCTTGAAGATCAGCAGATGCAGATTGTTTTTAAGTTAGCTATGCAGGCGATTAATGAAGAGTGTTATGAAGATGCAGATAAATATCTTGATGAGTGTTTGAATTTAATTGATGAAATTGATAATGGCAAAATCAACAAGAATCAAATAATTGAATTAAAAGAAAAAATAGGCAGAATGCTTTTAATGAAAAGCAATTAACAATAAGCAGCGAAACTGCAATGTATTGCGGCTGTACTGTCTATAATCAATACACAAATGATGATGAAGAACAAACGATAATAAAAAAAACTCCAAAGGAGTGATATAATGCCGAACAGATTTATACACAGATTGTATTGAATAATATATCATCTCTACGATGTTCTGTTTTGTGTTGGTTAATTATTGTACATATTAATAATAAATAACCATGAAAAAATGAATATTCACGATAATACAGATTACTACTCACTTTCTCGGCTGGAAGTGCAGAATTTAGTCAGTCCGGAATCTAAGAAAATTTTGGATGTCGGATGTGCCGAAGGAAAAATGGCTTCCGAATTAAAAGAGCGGAACAAAGCGGAAGTTTGGGGAATTGAAATTGTTAAAGATGCTGCTCAAAAAGCTCAAAAAAAATTGGATAATGTTTTAATTGGACCAGTAGAGGAACAGATTCCTAAATTACCTGAAGAATATTTTGACTCAATTATCTTTGCTGATGTTTTGGAACATTTGGTGAATCCGGAGAAAGTTTTAAAAGAAATTAAGTCGAAATTAAAAGATGATGGCGAAATTGTTGTCAGTTTACCAAACGTACGCCATTGGTCTGTTATTGTTTCATTACTTGACGGCAGTTTTGATTATGCTGATTTTGGAATTTTGGATAGAACACATTTAAGATTTTTTACTTTAAAAACAGCAAGTAAAATGTTTGCTAACGCAGGGTTTGAAATTAAAAGTTTAAGTGCAAGCATCGTAAAATTTGATATCCCGAAATCTCTACTTGTGGAATTTAAAAATGTTGGAATAAAGGTTGATGATTTACAAGAAAAATCGCAGCACTTTCAATACCTTTTTAGAGCGGTAAAAAAACGAGATTTCACTTTCCTAATTGATAAAGATTCGACTACCGAAAATTTTAAACGTGCTTTTTTAGCCATTAAAGAAGAAGATTATTTGTTAGCCGATGAATATTTAGCAAAATGTTTGCGGAGTGCCGAATTTAAGCCTTCTTCTTTAATTGCAAAGGATGAAATTCTAAAACTTCAATATAAAATAAAGTTGTTCTTAAAGGACCAAAATGTACCGGTAATAGATGATGAATAATGAAAAGTCTTTTTTGATTTCATGATTTTTAGTAATTCTCCGTTTTAGTAGTTCGGTCACATCTGTCCAAAATAAAAGATTCCAGAGTCGAGATTCCAGAATCTTGATTCCAGAATCTCCACTGGACGGCACAAATATTACTCCGGCAATTATAAAGACTGCATTTAATTTATTTGCGAAATGGTTTTCGGATTTTGATTTTCAAATAAACTCACTCTAATCTCTCTTAAAAGAGAGAAGACTATGGAAAAATCCGAAAACCCAATATGCATTATTATATTTTAACTTCTCCACAAATTAGATGCAAAGTAAATAATTGCTTGGTTAATAATATTACCTACTGTTAAAACAATTGGCTCTTTTCTAAATCTATCTATATTTAGAATGAAGCCATTCACTTTGGACAGATATGACTATGTTCATAAAAAACAAAGCGTTAAACATATTATTATGTATTTCGATAATAAAATTGTGATATATTGTATTATTTATGCTAATTTTAACATATCACTTTAAGGAACTTATTGCCAAAGAATGCTTTCTAATAAATGTATATTATTATAATTATATAAAATGAAAATTTTGATTATCATTTATATTGTAGCGTTTTCAAATATTTTTGCACAAATTAATACCGACAGCTTACTTTCTTTAATTAAAAAACTACCTCCGAAACAAAAAATTGAATATTACAATAAACTTTGTTGGGAAAACAGAAACAACGCTCCTCAAAAAGCTATTGAATTCGGCAACCGTGCTATTGAACAAATAAATAAATTGAATAAACCAAAACTTCTTGCTAAAACTTATAATTATCTTAGTGCTATTTATAGAAAATTAGGAAGTTTTTCGCAAGCTTTAAGATATAACGATTTAGCCTTAAATATTGCAACCAAATATTCGGATAGCCTGCAGATTGGATATGCGTATAATAATCGCGGTACTGTTTATTTTTTAGAAAAAAATTATTCACTTGCGCTAAAAAATTTATATGATGGATTAAATTACTTTGAAGCCATCAATAACCCATCGGCTATTGCATATAGCACAATTAGTCTTGGTATGTTTTACAGAGAAAAAGGGAATTATAAAAAAGCGCTTGAATTTTTTAATCGTACATTGAAAATTCGTAGAAAGTTAAATGATGAACATGGAATTCAATCTACGCTTCTTCAAATAACTCAAGTTTATTTCAAAATGAAAGATTATAAAAATACCTTAAAATTTTTGACTAAACATCTTGAGTATTATAAAAACAATAACGATTTTAAAGGTATGGCGGATGTTTATGAAGGCTATTATGATGTGTATTATACTCTGAAAAATTATAGAAAAGCATTAAAAAATATAGAGGTGTCATTATCATTATGGAAAAAACTAAATGATAAAATAGGTTTGGTAAGAACCTATTACAAAACTGCGTTAATTTATGGTAAACTTACAAACATTTCAAAAGCCAATTATTTTTTGCATCTCGCAGATTCACTTCTGAAAAAGCTGGATATTCCAAACGTAAAAGCAGATGCGATGAAATATAAATATGAATATTTTAAGAATCTGTACGATTACAAAAAAGCACTTTATTATCACGAAAGATATAAAGCACTTGATGACTCCCTGCATTCATCGGAAAGCAGTACTAAATTAGCAAAGCTTCAAGCGGTATATAAAATTGAAAAGAAAGAAAAAGAAAATTTAATTCTTAAGAAAGATTTGGAATTACAGAATGTACAAAGGAACTATTTACTGGTTCTGATTTTGTTTATTTTAATAATTATTGCGGTTTATTATTGGAAATATAAAACGGCAAAAAAATTAGCTGCTGAACTTTCCGAATCAAATGCAACAAAAGATAAATTTTTTAGTATTTTAGCTCATGATCTCAAAAATCCGATTGGCACCACAATGAATTATCTCCAACTATTAAAAAATGATTTTAATAATTTGAGTGATAAAGAAAAGATTGAAATTATTGAAGGTGCCGGTAATTCACTTAATAAAAACATAAAATTATTAAAAAATTTACTTGAGTGGGCGAGGCTGCAAAATAAGAAAATTGAATATAATTCTGTTATATTCAATTTAAATAAAATAATAAATGATACTGTAAAAATGCTGATGCCTACTGCGAAATTAAAAAAAATAAATTTAACCTTTAACATTACCAATCAACTTAATTGTTTTTGCGATGTAAATATGACAAGAACAGTTCTGCGAAATTTAATCGGCAACGCTTTGAAATTCACAAATTCAGGAGGAAGTGTTAATATAAAATGTAAAAAAGGCAATAAGTTTATTACTGTAACGGTTACAGATAACGGAGTTGGAATTTCGCAAGAAGTACAGAAAAAACTTTTTAACATTACATCGGATCATACTAGAGGTACAAATAACGAATTAGGAACCGGTTTGGGATTGACGCTTTGCAAAGGTTACGTTGAACAAAACGGCGGAAAACTTTCTTTTGTTAGTGAACTCGGTAAAGGAAGTTCGTTTAGTTTTACACTTCCGTTTAGCAGAAAGCTTTATCCGAAGGACTCCAATTGAGAATAACCTTTGATTTTTATCTATTTTTCGTTGTAAGGGGGTGGAATAGAATAACTTGCATATAATACAAGAATAAATAACTGTCATTTAGGGGGGGGGAATAGAATAACTTAATATTTAATAAATGTATAACCTATTATTCCACCCCCTAAATACTTTAGGAGTTGTAATTCGATAACTTATTTTATTCCACCCCCTAAATCATTGAAAATACCTGACGATAATTGAAGAAAATAAATATTTATGAAACGCGTAATTGTTTTCGTAAAGGTTTTTTCAACATTATCGAAATTGAATATCAGCCATTTATAAATTACATTTAAAATCGAAATATTTTATTATTATCAATTAACATATAGGAGAAAAATCGATGTCAATTAAAGTTGGTATAAACGGTTTTGGTAGAATCGGGAGATTAGTATTCCGAAGAAGTTTAGATTTGGGAAATATAGAATTTGTCGGCATTAACGATATAACAGATGCCAAAACGCTTGCATACTTGTTAAAATATGATTCGGTGCATGGCAGATTTAACGGTGAAGTTTATTCTGAAGGTAACGCAATAGTTGTAAACGGTAATAAAATTCAGATTACGGCTGAAAGAGATCCTGCTAATATAAAATGGGGCGAATTAGGTGCTGATGTTGTAATTGAATCTACAGGTATCTTTAGAACCAAAGAATTATGTATGAAACATATTCAAGCAGGTGCAAATAAAGTTATTTTAACCGTACCTCCTAAAGGCGAAATAGATGCTATGGTAGTTCTCGGTGTGAATGATGATGTATTAACCGGTGAAGAAAAAGTTGTTTCAAATGCATCATGTACAACAAATTGTTTAGCACCTATGGTAAAAGTACTTAATGATGCTTTCGGAATTGAAAAAGGATTTATGACAACAGCCCATTCTTACACAAACGACCAAAGAGTTCTTGATTTACCGCATAAAGATTTACGAAGGGGCAGAGCTGCTGCAGTTTCAATTATTCCAACTACTACCGGAGCAGCCAAGGCGGTTGGTAAAATTATTTCCGAATTAAAAGGCAAATTAGATGGTTTTGCCTTACGTGTGCCCACACCCGACGGATCTATTACCGATTTAGTTGCTGTTTTGAAAAAAGAAGTAACTGTTGATGAAGTAAATACTGCTTTTAAAAATGCGTCTGAAGAAAATCTAAAAGGAATTTTGGAATATACGGAAGATCCCATCGTTTCGGCTGATATTGTCGGTAATTCTCATTCAAATATATTTGATTCCCGTTTGACTATGGTAAATGGTAATTTGGTTAAAGTTATCGGATGGTACGATAATGAATTCGGATATTCAAGCAGAGTAGTGGATTTACTTGTAAAAATTGCTAAATAGACTTATAGACTTGAGCTGAATAATATCAACTATTATAAATTCTGGAATGGATCGGTAAATAAAAATGTAACTCCCGGAGGAAAATTAAGAGAGCCATTTTTTCTAAAATTTTTAATTAAAAGAGAATAAAGATGAAAAAACTAACTATTGATGATTTACAATTAAAAGGGAAAAAAGTTTTGGTTCGTGTGGATTTTAATGTCCCGTTAAATAATAAATTAGAAATTACCGATGATCGTAGAATTAAAGCTTCACTTCCTACTATTAAAAAAATTATTGAAGATGGCGGAAAGGTTATATTGATGAGTCATTTGGGAAGGCCGAAAGGCGAAATAAAACCGGAATTCAGCTTAAAACCGGCTGCTGAAAGATTAAGAAAATTATTAAATAAGGAAGTCAAATTTTTACATGAATGTATCGGCAAAGAAGTAGAAGATACTGTAAATTCTCTTGAAAACGGTGAAATAGTTTTACTTGAGAATCTTCGTTTTCATAAGGAAGAAACGGCAAATGACCCTGATTTTGCGAAACAATTATCCAAACTTGGGGATGTATATATTAATGATGCTTTCGGAAGTGCACATAGAGCACATGCATCTACAGAAGGCATTACGAAATATTTTGAACAGTGTGCTGCCGGATACCTAATGCAGAAAGAATTACAATACTTGGGTAATGCCGTTGCAAATCCGGTAAGACCATTTACGGCAATTTTAGGAGGAGCAAAAATTTCCGGGAAAATTGATGTAATCGAAAATTTATTAAATAAAGTAGATACATTGATAATTGGCGGAGGAATGGCATTTACCTTTCTTAAAGCAATGCAATATGAAATTGGGAAGTCTCTTCTTGAAGAAGAAAAATTGGCTTTAGCCAAAAATATACTTAAGCGTGTTGAAACTTTAGATGTTCAATTTTTACTTCCGGTTGATGTTGTAGTTGCAAATGAGTTTAATAACAATTCGCCTTCTGAAAATGTTGATGTTGATGATATCCCAGAAGGTAAAATGGGTTTGGATATAGGTCCTAAATCAATCAGACTTTTCAATGAAGAAATTATAAAAAGTAAAACCATTGTTTGGAACGGTCCGATGGGTGTTTTCGAATTTAATAATTTTGCCAAGGGAACACTTGCTGTGGCAAATGCATTAGTGAAGGCTACTGAAAATGGCGCTGTAACAATAGTTGGCGGCGGCGACTCGGTTGCAGCAATTAAAAAATTCGGATTAGATAAAAAAGTTTCTCACGTTTCTACCGGCGGCGGCGCATCATTAGAATTTTTAGAAGGTAAGGTTTTACCCGGTGTTGCCGCTTTGACTGATAATTAATCGTTTGTTAACCTTTTATTAGAGGTCCCGATGAAAATTTTGTTTTTTATGCTATTCTCTTTGTTTCAAGTATCAATTGCTTTTTCACAGACTTATCAAGATTTTTTTGCTCAGGAAATATTTTTTGATAGGCTGCCGAGTGCTAAAACCGAAGCTATGGGGAAAATTTTATCTGTTAATAATGATTCCTATTTTGTATCTCAATCGAATCCGGCTAATTTAGCAAACTCGAAGGGTGTCTCGGTTTTTTACTCGCACAGCGGTTCTAGATATTATATGTTGGACAATGTTAATTTTTAATTTGGAAAAGAACAATAATATTAAAGATAATTTTACAATAGGCTCACAGTTAAAAAACATTTTTAATCAAGCGGTAAATTACCGGTCTTTTGGACCAAAATTATATTTCCCGTCGATATGGAGAACGGGTGTTTCGAATAACTTTTACTATTATAATAAAATTTATAGCAAATCTTATCTCGTTGGTCTTACGCTTGCTGTTGAATATCAAAACGTTTTGAATTACAAATATAGAACCGCTTATAAATTTGGATCGCAGTTATCGTTGTTAAATATTCTATTCTTCCGGTTGGGATATTATGATGAAACGGAAAATGCAGGTTATTCTAATAGTATTGGCGATATAAAAAAATGGACTTACGGATTTGGTTTTATGCTGGAATTTAATAAACTGCTTAATGCAAATATTCCTATAAAATTAACTCTTAATTATGCTAATCTCCCGCAACCGACTTATATTGTAAATAGAAGTAATTGGAAAAATTTTACCGTGTACGATTTAATTATCAGTTATGATTTTAATTAGTATTAGATAACCAATGAAATTAAAGCAGATGATGAGTAAAATTTAACATTTATAGTCACTTCTAAAAATATGAATATTTGTTTTTCAGATTTACCGTTTCGAAAGGAACTTTTATTAATTGAAAAGGTCTAAAAGCCTTTAATTACTTCTTTTTATTTGATTTAAAATAGATTAAATTTCTAATAATATTTAATGAAAATTAAGATTTAAAATATGGGTTTATCTGATAGAAATTATTATCGTCCGTCGGGGTTAGGCGGTTTCCGGTTTTTCCCTCCTGTAATAAAAGGGTTATTAATTGTTACTACCGTTGCTTTTATATTTCAATTGATGATCAACAATTTATCTTTTAGCGGAGTACCGGGTTGGTATTACCTCGATAGATATTTTGCATTAAATCCGATTATCGGAGTTGATCCTGCCGGAAGAGCGTTTAATTTTCAGATATGGCAATTAATCACATATCAATTTATGCATGGCGGATTCTGGCATATTTTCTTTAACATGTTATTGCTTTGGATGTTTGGAATTGAAATAGAAAATCTTTGGGGCAGCAAAAAATTTTTAGTGTTCTATTTGCTCTGTGGAATTGGCGGCGGGTTAACACAAGTGTTTATTTCACCGTTAATTTCAAATTTTGCAGCTTTTACAATTGGTGCTTCGGGTGCTGTTTTTGGTGTGATGATTGCTTTTGGTATGACTTTCCCCAATAGATATATATTTATGATTTTCCCGCCTATACCCATAAAAGCGAAATATTTAATTGCCTTTTTAGTTGTGTTCGAATATTTATCTGTTGGTAATGCAAATGAGCCGATTGCTCACTTAGTCCATCTCGGCGGTGCTTTTACGGCGTTCGTATTTATTTTATACGATAGGCGTCACAACGTTAATTATGATCGTTTGTTCAAAAAAGCTAAAAATATTTTTAATCAGCCTGTTAAAAAGAAATATCAATTTCGTGCTCCATTGGATAATTTAAAAAATAAAGATGCTGTTCAAGATGCCGATTTTTATGAAATAGGTAAGGAGAAGAAAAAAAAGGATATTACACAGGACGAAATTGACAGAATACTTGATAAAATTAGTAAAAGCGGTTATCAAAATCTTACTGCCGAAGAGAAAAAAACTCTCTTCGAAGCAAGCAAGCGTAAATAAAATGTTTCGTTATAGAATTTTCGTTTCTTTTTTAGTGGTCTTGCTTTTTCCGGCGTGTAGTAAACAAAATAAAATAAATGTAAATATAGCGGCGAGAGTATTTATAAATAAGTTAATTATCGAAGATGTTTATCGTAATCAGCCCGATTCAATTAAAATAAAAGAAAACAAACTTTTCAGAAAATACCACATCACAAAACAAGATTTTGTAAATACTATTACTTCCTATAAAAGCGATAGAGCACAATGGGACGTTTTCTTTAAAAAAGCAAAAAAATATTTAGATTCTCTTAGGGCTTTACATCCTTTGAAATAACGGTAATACAATTGGCGGCAAGGGGAACGGGTTCTACTATAAGAAAATTCCCTTTCCGAAGACGGAAGCGGTTTTCTGTGAAAGTCCTACGGACAATTTTGACCTTCTGAATTTCTCTTTGCAAAACATAACAGTATTGATACCTATCACATTTGCCTGATCAATAAATGTTTATGACCTTAGAGGCGGACATTAATTGTGCTTTCCCAAGGGGATCCTTTGAATAGTCCCATTAAAATCTATGTGCTAAATTCAAAAAATTCCAATGTGGCTGAAGCCAAATGTTATTTTGTATTTCAAAGACCGTCAACTGAAGTTGACGGCAATTTAAGAAAATAGATTGACTTGCATTTTAATTAAGTCTGTCCTTTTCCTAAAGGTAACACTATGTGAAGGAAACAAGATCACATAATGGATAGCTTTTGGGCTAAAGCCCGTTTTGGGAAGAGTCACTTAGTCTAAGTCCTTCACACAGTAATCTCCTTGGGAAAAGGATGTGGTTAAAATAAAATCAACCTTTATTTAGAGAAAAGCCATAATCCGTTAATTCGCCAATCTACCAATCCGTTAATTAAATATCGAAATAATAGTTAATAAGGTTATCTACACAAGGTATTTTTTTTAGCAAACCCCACAGGGTGAAATTGTTTATAAAATCATTAGACCCCTAGAAAATTAAACCTCGAAGAGGTGAAATATTATTCAATACGGTTAAATAAATATTTTTCATCAAATTTAATTTCATATCTCTTCAAAAGTGCCTGCCGTTATATCACTCCTTCGGAGTTTTTATGATGGGTATATGATTTCTGTTTATAATAATTGCACCTCTTCGAGGTTAGTTCATTATTATTCATTTTTTGTTTTTTAGTAATTCCTTTTGAGTTGATAGGCGCTTAACAAAAAACTTTTACCAATAAATTGATCGAGTTGAGAAATATTGATTTGTAATTTGTTTAATATTGTATAAGGATAATTGTATGGCTGTATGATTGTATGATATTACCGACTAAATCTTTGTTTTTTTTGCCTGCCCAGTGCAATTTTTTTTTATTACACGGGGTAAAGAAAACGGAAGAAAATTAATTAGAATATAATTTTGTAAAATATAGTTTGAAGTCCGAAGCACGAAGTTTGAAGCACGAAGTCCGAAGCATGAAGCTTGAAGTCCTACGCCTGTCTCCCGACTTCCGACTTCTATCTTCTGACTTCCGGCTTCCGACTTCCATCTTCCGGCTTCCATCTTCCGGCTTCCATCTTCCGGCTTCCATCTTCCGTCTTCTGACTTCCGACTTCTGACTTCCGACTTCCATCTCCCGACTTGTCAAGGTTAGGTTAACATAAATATAGTGATTAAAAAAAATTCTTTGAAATTACAAATTAATTATTTAACTTAGTTAAAATGGAAAAAGATAAGGGACTATTTATCGATATTTTTTCACTGCTGAAAACATTTTAGCATAAAATTCTATTTATCTAAATGCTGTAAGCATCTGAACTTTAGTATGTGGCTTATAAATTGCTTTTTCCGTATGTTTTATTCTTTTACCTGACACTGCTTATTTATTTAATAACAATAATTTATTTAATAACAATATTTAATGAGGACTCTTATGAAAAAAGTTGTAATTGTCTTAATATGCCTCAGAAATCCACCTTCTTAGAAGGTGGATATTTAATTATGAGCGTTTTATGAGTCCACTTAAAAAAGCAAAATTAAGTCATTAACTTGCATCTAATACAAGAATAAATAACTGTTATTTAGGAGTTGTAATTCGATAACTTATTTTATTTCACCCCCTAAACTATAAATTTAGGAGAAATGATAATGAAGAAAATATTTTCATTGTTTATATTACTTGTAGTTCTAACTTTCTATAATAGTTCTGCTTATGCTCAATTATTGAATGAGAATTTTGATTACAGCACCGGCATACTTACAACAATTTCACCTACTATTTGGACGGAAAGCCCAACTGGTAGTGTTGATATAAAAGTAATTACCGGGAATTTAACTTATTCTAATTATCCTTCTTCGGGAATTGGAAATATGATAGCCTTAAATGGGGGGAACACAAGATCTGGTGTTATTACAAACTTTACAAACATTTCCGGAAACGGCAGCAAATTATATGCGTCTTTTTTATTAGATGTTACTTCTACAGTGGATTTAGACGCTACAGGAGACTACCTCGCAGCATTTAGAGATACCGTAGGGACAAGTAAAAGTAAACGAGCTTATGTGTATTTAGATAGTATTAGTACTTCAACATTCTCCATTGGATTAGCAAAATCAAGTTCTTCAAGTTTAACTTGGTCTGGCACTGTATTGGATACAAATACAACATATTTAATAGTTATTAATTATGTATTTCAAAGTGGTAGTGATGCTGTAAATTTATGGGTAAATCCTGCATTGGACGGAACTGAACCTTCTTCAGATATTCAAGTTACTACCGGGACTGATGTAGGCAGTCTTGGTGGCTTTCATTTCTTTCAAAGAAAAGCATCGGGTGATGAAGATATTGATGGTTTGAGAATAGCCACAACTTGGTCCCAAGCGCCTCTTCCTGTAGAGCTAACATCATTTTCAGCTTCTGCAGCGGGTAACACGGTAGAGCTAAAATGGAATACTGCAACGGAAGTAAATAACTACGGGTTTGAAGTTCAGCGGTCGGCGGTCAGCGTTCAGCGTTCAGTATTTGAGAAAATCGGTTTTGCAGCGGGGCATGGAAACAGTAATGCACCGAATAATTATTCATTTACGGATCATAATGTTTCTTACGGCAGATATGCATATAGATTAAAACAAATTGATACGGACGGGAAATATACTTACAGCAAGATTGTTGAAGTTCAGGCAGGTCAAAAACCAACAGCATTCGCATTGGATCAAAACTACCCGAATCCGTTTAATCCTACTACAACAATAACGTATAAAATTGCCGAACATGGTTTTGTTAATTTAAAAGTTTATAATATTCTGGGTCAAAAAGTTCTATCGCTTGTTAATCAACAGCAGCAGCCGGGTGTATATCATGTCCGGTTTAACGGAAGTAAATTACCGAGCGGGGTTTATATTTATAGATTGGAAGTTCAAGCTATAAATAATTCATTTTCCGCTTTGAAGAAATTTGTTCTGCTCAAATAATATGAACCGGATAAAAAATAAAGAGAGTGCTGTACAACTAATAAATTGTTGTCATATCGACGAATGGAATGAGGAGATATCTTTTAAGACTCTGCACAATTTAAGAGATTTCTCTTCCGACAAACAGCGTTGAAATCTGCCAAAGGCATTCCTTCGGAAAAACGCTGTCTTTTGTCCCTTACCCCATAGTGCCCTTGCTTCTGTCCATCCGGTAGCTATATCAACTGTATTTAGCGAATAAACAAACATACCCGAAACCGAGCCACCACAATGTGCCACAGTATCTGCTTCTATAAAACCAGGTCTTGATTCATCCCACTGCTTTGTTTTTATTGGAATTTGTTTCCTTATCAGTGAACCTGGTTTCGTTGTTGCCAGTCCTATCTTTGAGTACCTTTTTCTATGTGCTCGTAAGATCCTCTCTATTGTTGAGGCTGATATAGTGCTAAGTAAGTCTTTTGTACTTTGACTTAGTTCTACCGGATAGTATGGCAACCACAATGGTATCATTGCCTTTAACCTCACCGAACATGCCAGATTGCTTACCTTCCAGAGTTTTATTAAGAAGTCCTTTATTCCCTCGGAAGCATATTTTTTCCTCCTGCCTGATCTTTTCTTATTCGTTCTTCTTTTCCCTTGCTTGTTTAGTATACGAATCGCATATTTTCCATTGTACCCACAGGTAATACAAAATTCATCTAATATCTTTTTCTTCTCTTTTTGTGATGATCTTTGATATCGCTGCTTGATTGTAGCCAAATATTCTTGCTTTGATTTGTTGCTCATAAGTTTTCTCCTTGTTCTTCTTGGTTACTTTTTCTTATGACGCAACGTCTTTTATTTTTGTTGCCTTCGGTTACATTTTTTATGACTCAATTCGCAAAAAGACGGCATAATTTAAAAGTTTGCTATTTTGTCAAATTTTTGCTAAACTAAAGTAATTTTTTTTTGCTAAAGTTTATATGTATAAAACAATATAAAATAATAAAAGGGCATTAAGCAGGAAAAAATTTATAGGCAGCTTCCAGGAGTAAATTTAATAAATTTTTTATAGGGGTAACTTATGAAAAGGTATTTTTTTATTCCGGCAAAAGCAGGTATATTCGGTTTTATAACATTCTTTGTTATTTTGAGCGCCACAAAATATCTCAGCTATTTAATAGGTACTCAATCAAGTTTTAGTATTATGATTGATGATGTTTTACTTTCGTCAATAGGATTTTTATTAGCTTTTCTAATAAAAATATTAGAGAATCTTAAACAAGCATAAAAATCAACTTGCTTTTAGTTTTTCAGCTCTATCTGCAATTTTCAATTTTTCTATAAGTTCAAACAACTCACCTTGCATAATGTTTGAAAGGTTGTATAAAGTTAATCCGATTCTGTGATCGGTAACCCTGTTCTCCTTGAAGTTGTAGGTACGGATCTT
>CAZXJG010000010.1:21789-34718 GCA_964640985.1 uncultured Melioribacteraceae bacterium
GATCGGTAACTCTATTTTGGGGAAAATTATAAGTTCTGATTTTTTCACTTCGATCGCCGCTTTTAACCATAGATTTTCTTTGTGCAGCTATTTCACTGGTTTGTTCTTTCATTTTCAGATCATAGAGACGTGCTTTTAAAACTTTCATCGCTTTATGCCGGTTTTTCAGTTGAGATCTTTCATCTTGGCATTTTACAATAATACCGGTTGGAAGGTGAGTAATACGAATAGCGGTTTCAACTTTATTAACATTTTGGCCGCCGGCTCCGCCGCTTCTATAAACATCAATTCGCAAATCATTCTGGTCGATATCAACTTGAACATCTTCTACTTCGGGTAATACAACAACAGATGCAGCAGATGTATGTATTCTACCGTTGGCTTCGGTTAACGGGACACGCTGTACGCGGTGAACGCCGCTTTCGAATTTTAAATTACCGTATACTTTTTCTCCGCTTACACTAAAAACAGCTTCTTTTATCCCGCCCTTTCCCGATTCATTTAAGTCAATTAATTCATGTTTCCAATTTTTCAATTCGGCAAATCGAGTATACATTCTCAATAAATCCGCTGCAAATAATCCTGCTTCATCACCGCCGGTTCCGGCGCGAATTTCTACTATTACATTCTTATCGTCATTTGGATCTTTGGGTATAAGTAAAAGTTTGATATGTTCTTCTAATTCCTGTTTGTTTTTTTTCAATTCTTCTAATTCCAGTCCGGCAAGTTCAACCAAATCTTTTTCGTCCGATGTACTAATAATTTCCTGGTTACCTTCGATATTTTTTTCAACTTCTTCAAGTTTATTGTATGTTTCAACTATTTCAAATAATTCGCTGCGTCTTTTGCTTAACGAGATAAGTTTTTCTTGATCGGAAATAATTTTTGGATCCGAAAGATGCGCTTCTATCGATTCAAAATTGTCTTTTATTTCTTTTAACTTATAAAGTAAATCCATCTTTAACCTCAAAAATAAAACATTAAATATACTAAAGTTGATAAAGATTTTCTTTTGTTAAGTAAATCTAATTTAATTTTTGATCTAATCATCGCGGAATACTTCCGGAAATGTGGTAGTTCGGTAATAATAATGAAAAATTATTATTAGAAAATCAACTTGATTTTAACTTTCTATAATAATAGATTTTCATCATTACTTATTGGAGTATTTATGAATTTATCTGAAAATTATTTTGAAGCAAATAATGAAGAAGATTTTAACGAAAACAATTTAAGAGATCGGATATTAAAATGTAATGAATATATATTATCAGGAGAAACTTTTACATTTAAAGATGAAATTGAAAACACCATTCAGCTTTGTTTAGAATATGATTTAACGAAAGAGGGAGTGGAACTTACCGATGCGCTTTTGGAAATAACTCCGTATAATTCCGAACTTTGGCAATTTAAGGGTGTTTTTTTTAACGATCTTTTCAAATTTGATGAAGCGTATTATTGCTTTCAAAAGGCAATATCTTTGAATCCGAATGACGTTGAAACCTTATTAAATTTATCTATTACCGAAGATAATCTTAAACTGTTTAAAGAAGCGGTAAATTCGTTAAAAAAAGCCTTGTTAATTGAACCGCAAAATGAAGAAATACTTTTTAATTTAGGAATTTTGTACGAAAAACGGGAATTTTTTGTGGAAGCAATTTTGTATTTTAATAAAGCGGTACAAAGTGACGAGACTTATATTGAAGCGTGGTTTGAACTTGGATATTGCTATGAAAATATAAACCAATTTCAATCGGCTCTAACTGCTTATGAAAAATTATTAGAGGTTGAACCTTATAATTCCACCGGTTACTATAACAAAGGTATTGTATTGTTAAAATTAGAAGAATATGACAGTGCAATTGATACGTTTGAGATTTCTATTGCATTAAACGATGATTTTAGCAGTGCGTGGTACAATTGTGGAATTGCTTATGCTAACTTGGGCAAATATAAAAAAGCACTTAATTATTTTATAAAATCGGCAGAGTTGGATCCTTTTGATGAAACGATTCCATTTAACATTGCTCAAACTTATGAAGATTTAGGCGATATATATTTGGCTATTCATTATTATACGGAAGCGGTAAAAGTAAATGAAGAATATGTCGGTGCTTTTCTTGCGCGAGGTTCTGCTTATTTGTCAATAAAAAATTTTAAGTTGGCTGTTGACGATTTTACTAAAGCTACCAAAATAATGCCGAGTTCCGAAAAAACATGGTTTCTTAAAGCTGATACTGAATTATCACTGAAAAGAATATTTGATGCTATAAATAGTTTTAAACAAGTAATAAAAATTAATCCGGATTATTTTGAAGCACATTATAAATTAGCCGAAACATTAATTGATGCAGGTCTTTTTAAAGAAAGCGAAAGAGAGTATGGGATTTGTTTGAAAATGAAACCTAATCATGTTAATTCGTTTTATGGTAAAGCTAAAGTAAATTTTCTTCTGAACAAAAAGGAAGAAGCAATTGAAGCGTTAAAATTGGCAATGAGTTACGACCCTCGTATTAAGATGAAATTTATGCAGGAATATCCGGCTTCGCAAAATTCATCTAATTTTAAGAAATTTTTTGAAGAAGATTAAACTGGTTAATTTATGATATATTCGCAGAATAGATTGGATAATAACACAAAAATTATTGGAGTAATCGGACACCCGATTAAACATTCCTTTTCACCTATAATGCATAATACTGCATTTAAATTATTAGATTTAAACTATTTATACATCCCCTTCGATGTTCCGTTGGAAAACTTAAAGAATGCTCTTAAGGGTATGACTGCACTTGGTATAAGCGGTTTTAATGTTACTTTGCCTCATAAAGAAAAAATTTCTCAATACTTAAATAATATTTCAGAAGAAGCAAGTGTTATCGGTGCGGTAAATACTGTTGTAAACGAAAATGGTACTCTTAGCGGATATAATACAGATGTTACGGGCATTTTAGAGACTCTTCGATTATATAAAGATGCCATCACCGATTCGGAAATAAGTATAATTGGTAGCGGCGGCGCGGCGCGCAGTTTGTTGTACGCTTTGATTCGTCATTTCCGGATTGAGAGAATTAATGTTATTAACCGGACAATTCAAAAAGCCGAGTCACTTAAAGATTATTTTACAGAAAAAATGCTTTATAAAAATATCCGTACTTACGAATTATTGCCGCCCGATTTAGTTAAAATATTCAAACGCTCTAAACTGATAGTAAACACTACGGCAATTGGAATGTTCCCTGATGTTGACGATACTCCCACTTCTATTGCCGAATCTTTTACTCCCGATCAAATTGTATTCGATGTAGTTTATAACCCGGTGAAAACCAAATTTCTAAAATTAGCGGAATCGCAGGGTGCAAAAATACTGACAGGTTTGGAAATGTTTATTGCACAAGGGGCAAAATCATTGGAATTGTGGACGGGAGAAAAAATGCCGGTTGAAAAAATCCGGGAAACTTTAGAAGAACAGTTAAACCATTAAGAAAGTGAAATAGAATAACTTGCATACCCCTAAACTTAAATTCTACTATTTCAAATTTTTTAATGCAATTTCAATCCGATTTAAACCTTCCTTAAGAGTTTCCATCGAAGCGGCGTAAGATATTCTTAAATATCCTTCGGCACCAAAGGCGGAACCGGGGACAACCGCTACTTGTGCTTTATCTAATAAATACATCGACAAATCGTATGAGTTCTCAATTCTGAACTGCTCGTAAGTTTTTCCAAATACTTTTTTTACATTAGGGAAAATATAAAATGCACCTTTGGGTTTAAATGTAGAAATACCGTCAATAGCATTAAGCCCTTCGCAAAAAAAGTTTCTTCTTTTCTCAAATTCACCACGTGTTTTATTTATAGAATCCTGCGGTCCGGAAAAAGCTTCCAACGCGGCGTATTGTGAAATGGAACAAGCATTTGAGGTACTATGGCTCTGTATTTTTTTCATCCCATTAATTAAAGTTTTAGGACCGGCGGCAAAACCTATACGCCAGCCGGTCATTGCATAAGCTTTTGATACTCCGTTGATAATAACGGTTTTTTCTTTGATTTCATTACTTAAAGATGCAAAACTTACGAAACTAAAATTATCATAAACCAATTTCTCGTATATTTCATCGGAAATTATTAAAATATCTTTATCTTTTAATATATCGGCAATTTCCATCAATTCGCTTTTGTTATATGCAGTGCCGGTGGGATTGGAAGGGTTGCATAATATCAAGACTTTTGTTTTATCTGAAATTGATTGCTGTAATTGCGGAATTGAAATTTTAAAATCATTTTCCTCTTTCGTTTGTAATATTACCGGCGTTCCCTCGGCTAAGAGAACCATTTGCGGATACGAAACCCAATATGGGGCTGGAATAATAACTTCGTCTCCCTTGTTAACAACCGTACTGATTAAATTGAAAAGGCTTTGTTTAGCACCTGTAGATACAATTATATCATCTATCCCATATCTTAAACCGTTATCGTTATATAATTTTTTAGTAATTGCATCCCTCAGTTCAACTATACCGGCGTTATTTGTGTATTTTGTTTTATTGTTATTGATAGCTTGAATTGCCGCCTTT
This sequence comes from uncultured Melioribacteraceae bacterium, assembly GCA_964640985.1. Taxonomy (GTDB): domain Bacteria; phylum Bacteroidota; class Ignavibacteria; order Ignavibacteriales; family Melioribacteraceae; genus CAZXJG01. The sequence continues at coordinate 26,367 of CAZXJG010000010.1, forward strand.
TTTATGTTATCCGGAGTGGGCAAGTCCGGCTCGCCTACACTTAAATTGATTATATCAATTCCTTTTGCTCTTAATTCAATTGACTTGGCTGTAATTTTTAATGTGGGTGATGTGCCGATTTTGCTAATACGTTCCGATATAGTCATTGCTTTCCCGTTAGATTAAAAAATTATTGATGAAAATATACAACTTAGCTTAATCAATCAAAAGTTTAGAATTTTATTCAATTGATTTTTGTAGATGAATTTCAAATTTAACGCAGATAATATTAAAATTAAATAAAATTTTGGGTTAATCACATTTACCAAAAATAAAATAAAAATACAAAATTCTCGGATCAAGATTCCCGGAATCTTTAAAATACATGATTCAAAAAAATATAAAATCTCCTTAATTTTGAGTTTTGTCATCTCAATAAGAGGAGATTTCGGGGATCTCTACTTTTTAAAATCAATCAATTATTATTTGTATAAGAAAATATATATATTTTTATCTTTAAATTTGAAACTAAAACTATAATTACCGATAAACCAGTAATATAGGGTAGAAGTACATTATTATTTGAACAAATGAAAAATCTCACTTTACTTTACTTGATAATAATATGAAATATTTTGTAGGACTTGATGGCGGCGGCACAAAGACAAAATGTGTTGTAACCGATGAAAATCTTAATATCCTATTCGAACAATCAGATGGTCCTTCTGCATTTTTACACTTAGGAACCGAACCGGTTTCGCAAACAATTTATAAACTTATAAGCAAAGCGGCAAAATCATTAAAAATTGAAATTTCAAATTTTAATGCAATCCTAATCGGATCTACCGGAGCCGGAAGAAAGAAGGATGCGGCAAAATTAAAATATTCTTTTAAACGGTTTCTTAAAAATAAAGGAATTGTATTTAACAATTTTTATGTTGAAAGCGATGCACGGATAGCTTTGGAAGGGGCTTTTTCAGGACAGCCGGGAAGCATTTTAATAGCCGGAACCGGTTCCATAATGTTCGGCAAAGATAAAAACGGCAAAATTTATCGCGTCGGTGGATTTGGAAAATTAATAGGTGATGATGGAAGCGGTTTCAGCATCGGCAGAAAAGGGCTGATTGCCGTAGCACGTTATTATGACGGTCGAGGTTCTGCAACCGTTTTACGTAAGCTTCTATCGGATAATTTCAAAATTAAAAATACTTCGCAATTAATTACGGAGGTTTATCAAAACAATTTTGATATTGCATTATTTGCCCCTTTTGTAATTAATGCCGCTTTTGAAGGTGATAAAATTTCCAAACAAATAATTCAAGAAGAAAGCGATGAATTGATTGCTCATGTAAAAGCGATGCAGAAGAGATTAAATATTGAAACTATGAAACTATCTTTGATTGGCGGAACGATTGCCAACGATAATTTTTACTCGAAGATTTTTAAGAAGAAAATTGATGAAGAAACTAAAAACGTTATTATTCAACTTCCCGATTACCCTCCCGAAATAGGAGCGGTTTTGATGGCTATAAATTATTATAAAAAACTTAATAAATAAATAACGATAGATTATCTAATTTTATTCTAAGGCAGAATTTATGAGATTAAAAAAATCCAATAGACGAAATCCATGGGCGTGGGTACCTACGCTTTATTTTGCAGAAGGTATCCCTTATGTAGTTGTTATGCTCGTTTCAGTAATTATGTATAAAAGGCTTGGCCTTTCCAATGCCGATATTGCCCTTTATACAAGCTGGTTGTATTTACCTTGGGTAATAAAACCGTTTTGGAGCCCTATTGTAGATATTCTGAAAACCAAACGGTTGTGGATTATCATTATGCAGTTAATTGTAGGTGCCGGTTTGGCCGGTGTTGCATTAACAATTCCGGTTCCTAATTTTTTCAAGTATACATTGGCTTTCTTCTGGCTTCTCGCTTTCAGTTCCGCAACTCACGATATTGCTGCCGACGGCTTTTATATGTTGGGACTTTCCGAACATCAGCAAGCGTTTTTCGTTGGAATTAGAAGTATGTTTTACAGATTTGCAATGATAACGGGGCAAGGTCTCTTGATAATTCTTGCCGGATATATTGAAACCACTACAGGTCTTCCTTCCGTTGATGTGAATATCCATTCACTAAAAAATTATTCTGCACAACAAATTATAAATCCCGATTCAATTAAAATAAAACCTTTACCCGGCAAATTAAGAATAATTGTTTCTCCTAAAAAACTTAATATCGGTACTGTTAAAATTTCGAAAAGAAGAGCCGATTCGTTAAAAGCACTCGTTAAAAATTGGAATTTAAAAAACGGTTTTATAATTGAAAAAGGGAATGAAGCAAGTAAACGTATTAACAAAGCTGAACAGACGTGGTGGCACAAAACCGTAGTAGTTAATCTTGAATATTTTTTAAAAAAATATTTTGGTCCGGAGAAAAAAATAATTAAAAAAAGTAACTATGCGGGGAATATAGGGATAATCTATTTCTACCTTTCTCAAAAACCCGAAGCGGGCAAAAAAATCGTAATAAATTTCGGCAGTAAATCCGGTGATAAAAGTATTGCGCTTGTTGAGGGAAGAAGGTTTGAATTTAATGAAACAAACTGGAATAAACCTGCATTTTCATTATTTCAGCTCGATCCGAAATTAAAAATAAATTCCGCTGCATTATTTGAAGCACGCGCCGGAAATATCCCCCTTTCGTGGATAATTACATTTGCAATTTTAGCGGTATTGTTTTTAATCTTTTTTGTTTATCATAAATTTATTCTTCCTTACCCGGCTTCCGATATGCCGGCGGTTAATAATGGTAAATCTTTTGTTAAAGAATTTTATAGAACATTTGCTATCTATTTTAAAAAGAAAAATATCGGTATAGCACTTCTGTTTATTCTGCTTTATCGATTGGGGGAGTCGCAGCTTGTAAAAATTGCCGCTCCGTTTATGCTTGACCCAAGAGAAATAGGAGGTTTAGGATTAACTACGGGCGATGTCGGCTTGATTTACGGGACAATAGGAATTTTGTTTTTGACAATTGGGGGACTACTTGGCGGTTTTGTGGCTTCAAAGCAGGGACTTAAATATTGGTTATGGTGGATGCTTATCGCGATTAACCTGCCCGATGCCGTTTATATTTATCTTTCCTATGTGCAGCCTTCTTCTTTATTTGTAATAAGTTCTTGTGTGGCAATAGAACAGTTCGGCTATGGATTCGGCTTTACGGCGTTTATGCTTTATATGATTTACATTTCCGAAGGGAAGTATAAAACGGCACACTTTGCTATTACCACAGGTTTTATGGCTCTCGGTATGATGATACCCGGTATGTTCAGCGGATGGCTGCAAGAAATTGTCGGTTATCAACATTTTTTTATTTGGGTTATGATTGCTACTATCCCTATTTTTCTTATTACTAGATTCGTTCCTTTAGATCCAAATTTTGGCAAAAAAATTGAAGAAGGGTAATTTGTTATGAGTAATTATTTATTTAAAATGCTGACAGGTTTAATAATTGTTTTCAGCTCAACTAATTTTATTATGAAAAAAGAGAATAACAAAAACAAATTTTCAGATTTATTCAAAGTAACAAAAACCGATTCGCTTTGGGTTGAATCCACTTTAGCAAATATGAGTCTGAAAGAAAAGTGCGCTCAAATGATAATGTCTTATGTAAATAGTAAAGACACTAACTTTGCTTCGGAAGAATTTCGGAAGCTGAAAAATTTAGTTGGTAATGTTAAGGTTGGGGGGCTGGTATTTTTTGAGGGTAATTATAGAAGTCAAGCTAAATTAACAAACAAACTACAGGCTATGGCTGAAGTACCTTTATTAATATCTTCCGATTATGAGCGCGGGTTAGGAATGAGGCTAAAGGATGCCGTTGAATTTCCATATAATATGGCGATTGATGCAGCACGTGATACAAACTTAACTTATTTATCGGCTGAAGTTACTGCCTTGGAATCCGGTGCATTGGGAGTAGAGCAGAATTTTGCTCCTTTAGTTGATATAAACAACGATGCAAAGAATCCTATTATAAATATTAGGGCTTTTTCCGATGATCCGTCGGATGTTTCGGAAAATGCAGCGGCATATATTGATGGAATGAATAGGTACAAAATAATATCCACTGCAAAACATTTTCCGGGTCACGGTGCTACCCAAATAGATTCGCACCGTGAATTGCCTGTAATTTCACTTACAAAAAAACAATTGGAGAAAAGCGATTTAATCCCCTTTGAACAATCCATTAAAGCGGGAGTAAAAGCCGCTATTGAATCCAAGAAAGGATTACCGGCAACTTTTTCAAAAAAAATTGTAACCGATTTACTTCAAAATCAACTTGGATTTAAAGGGCTTATTGTTACAGATGCTCTTAATATGCATGCCGTTTCGGATCACTATACTCCCGGTCAAGCTGCTGTTAAAGCAGTTGAAGCGGGTAACGATATTTTACTTTTCCCCGAAGATGATATTGCCGCTGTTGAAGGGTTATACAACGCTGTAAAAAAAGGAGAGATTTCCGTTGCAAGAATAAATTATTCCGTGCGTAAAATTCTAACTGCTAAAAGCTGGGTTGGATTAAATAAAAAAAGAAAGATCAATATTTCAAAATTAAGTGAGCTTATTCATAAAAAATCGCATTGGAGATTGGCTGAAGAAATTGCCGATAAGTCGATTACTTTACTAAAAGATTCTCTTAAACTGATTCCGGTAAATGTGGATAATTATAATACAACGGTTTCAATTTCATTAGCCGATTTCGATTATAATAAAAATGAGAATGAAAATTTATTGTTTAATAAATATGCAAGAGAAAATTTTAACTATATAAGAACTCATAAATTATTTTTAAACAGCAGTAAAAAAAGTTTTGAAGAAGCTTATAAAAGTGCGGAAAGTTCCAACTTGATTTTGCTTCCGATTTATTTAACCGTAAGAGCATCACAAGGAACAATTCAATTAGATAAAAAATATGTTGAATTTATAAATAAAATACTTTCCCTGAAAATTCCCACTATTGCAATTAGTTTCGGCAGTCCATATATAATTAATCAATTACCGAAGCTTTCAACTTATATTTGTACTTTTAGTCCTGTCAAAGCTTCACAAAAAAGTTTGATGAATGCTTTACTTGGGAATATTAAAATTACGGGCAAATTACCTGTTACTATTGCCGGCACAAAATTCAAAAGGGGATACGGTTTATATAGAGACAGCAAAGGATTATTTTTCGAAAAGACTGATCCCGACACGCTATATAATTTCAGCAAAGTTGATTCGATAATGAGGAAGGGAATAGCGGATTCGGTTTTCCCAGGGGCAGAGCTTTTAATAGGATTTCATGGAAGGGTTATTTTTAACAAAGCATTCGGGCACCAAACTTATAAAAAAAGTTCACCTAAAATTACAACGCAAACCTTATTTGATCTTGCTTCGTTAACCAAAGTAATCGGTACCACATCTGCGGCTATGATACTTTATGATGAGGGTAAATTAAAGCTTGATGAAAGAGTTATCGATTATCTTCCTGAATTTAATAATAATGGGAAACAGAATGTTACAATTAGAAATCTACTGCTCCATAATTCCGGGTTGCCTGCCTATAAACGTTTTTATAAAAAATATACGACAGCTAAGCAAGTAATTAATGATATAATGCACAGCAAATTAAAATTCAAACCTGGAGCAAGATATTTATATAGTGATTTGGGAATGATTGTGCTTCAAAAAGTAATTGAGAAAATTTCCGGTGAACCGTTGAATGTTTTTTTGAAGAAAAATGTTTTTCAACCGCTCGGTATGAATAGAACCATGTTTAATCCACCCCCGACTTTATGGTATTACTGCGCTCCGACGGAAATTGATAACTATTGGCGTATGACTACAATGCAAGGCAAAGTTCACGATGAAACGGCTTATTTGTTAAATGGTGTTTCGGGTAATGCCGGTTTGTTTTCTACAACATCCGATATAGCAAAACTCATTTATACTTTGTTGAATAAAGGAGTTTATGACGGCAAACGTTTATTCAAAGCATCAACCGTAAAAAATTGGACTACCAAACAAACAAATCAAAGCAGCAGAGCTTTGGGGTGGGATACCAAATCACCGAAACATTCATCGGCAGGTACAAAATTTTCTATGAATACTTTCGGACATCTCGGTTTTACAGGAACATCGGTTTGGGCGGATAAAGATAACGGTTTGTTCGTTGTTCTCCTTACAAATAGGGTTTACCCGACTCGTAAAAATATTAAAATTAGGAGATTCAGACCGGTAATACATAATGCGGTTTATGATGCCGTAACTTATCATTTTTGAAATAGTTATTGTGCCGACAATTATAAAGTCCGCATTTAATTTATTTTCGGAATGGTTTTTGGATTTTTTTTAATGGACTTAATCTAATTTCCTTTCTCCCAAAAGTTGGAAGATAGTGAATATGTAAAATCCGAAAACCAAAAGTGAGTTTTGCCTTTTTTTGCTGTAAAAAATGCAATATATTTAATTGCCGTGTTATAGTTAAGCGGGTGGAATAGAATAACTTGCATATACTACGAGATAGATATCTGCTGAAACAGATATTAAAAATAAGGAAAGAACTTTTTCCATAGAATTTAGATAAAAGAAAAAATTTAATAGAGAAGAAAAATGAAAAAATTAATTTTATTTGTTTTGTTGATAATTACCACAATTATAAATGCACAATTTCAGCCTATAATTCTTGATGGAAATTTTTCGGATTGGAATCAAATTTCGCCTGCATATACCGATACGCAGAATGATCAGGTTTCAGGCAATATCGATTTTCACAGACTTTAGATTTTTAACGATAATATTTATTTGCTTTTCCGGATTGAAGTAGGCGGTGAAATAAATTTACAAAACGGCAATTCAATTACAATTTATATCGATACGGATAACAATTCATCAACGGGGGAAAAAATTGATGGAATCGGTGCAGAATTAGAATTTACATTTGGTGCAAAATCCGGGACTTTTTATTCTGCAAACGGGAATATTTCAATACATCATAACGATATAGGTTTAATTACTGCCCCGACGGTAACGTCAACACAATTTGAGATAGGCATTAAAAGAAATGCCGTCATTCAAAATATTCCACTATTTAAATCGGATACAATTGAAGTGGTATTTAAGGATAACGGGGTGGGGCAAGATATTCTTCCTGATGAAAGCGGCGGTGTTCAATATGTTTTTAAGAAATATGATTTTTATCCTTTACCGAAATATTCCATAAAAAAACTTAAGGATAATTATTTAAGAATCATGACGAACAATGTGCGCAGAGACGACTTTTTCAACGAATCGCTTTTTACACATTATAAAGATGAATATAGTGCCATTGCACCCGATATAATTGGCTTTCAAGAAATTTACAAACACACGGCGGAAGAAACCGCTAATAGAGTTGCAAGTATTTTACCTTTGTCTGGAGGTGCAAAATGGTATGGTGCCAAAAGCAGCAGTGATGTTATTGTTGTAAGTAAATTCCCGATTTCCAAGATTTTCCCAATTGACGGGAACACCGCTTTTCTTATAAATCTTCGTCCAAAATACAACACGGACTTATTATTTATTTCAGCACATCCGCCTTGCTGTGATAATAATGACGGCCGGCAAAAAGAGATAGATCATATTATGGCGTTTATCCGCGATGCCAAAGATTCCACAGGTGCACTCGCCTTACCGCGTGGTACACCGATTATTATCGTAGGCGATATGAATTTAGTCGGTTACGCTCAGCAGCTAAAGACTTTTTTAACCGGCGATATTGTTAATGATAGTTTAGGCCCTAGTTTCAAACCCGACTGGGACGGAAGTAATTTTAAAGATTCCGAGCCGCTTGATGCCGGGCGTCCAACTACTTTTACCTGGTACAGTACAAATAGCCCTTACAGCCCGGGTAAGTTGGATTACATTATTTATTCGGGTAGTGTTCTTCAGAAAATGAACGGTTATGTTTTGTTTACAAAGGGAATGAATCCCGATACATTAAAAGCATATGGATTAAATCCTGATGATGCTGTAGATGCGTCGGATCATATTCCGGTAGTAACGGATTTTCAACTATCACCTGTTACATCGGTAAAAAACAGCTCTGATAATATAGTGCCGAAGCGTTTTAAATTGGAACAGAACTATCCGAATCCGTTTAACCCGACAACTACAATTGAATATTCTATTCCTGAGACGGGATATATCCCGTCTGTACAGCTAAAAATATATGATGTTCTCGGACGTGAAGTAGCCACGCTTGTAAATGAGAGACAAACGCCCGGGAACTATTCCGTTCAATTTAACGCAGCTAATTTAAGCTCCGGAATTTATTTGTACAAATTGG
>CAZXJG010000011.1:0-16491 GCA_964640985.1 uncultured Melioribacteraceae bacterium
TTCCCGTTATGTGAAAACCGTGCAAAAATTTCCACACCCTTACCGTTTGTTAGTTTTCGTGCAATACCCCCATTTGTCGAAACCGTGTAGAGATCTCCGGCATAAGTAAAAACGATTTGATTTTTATAGACGGCGGGAAATCTTAAAAGCCGCCAACTTTGCTGGGCATCCAAATTGGATGTAAATAAAAGTGTTAACAACAACACTAATGTTTTTAGAAGATTTTTCATATTAGCTGTCCGTTTTTGTTATAAAATTATTCCGTGAAAAATTTTTTTGTGATTTAAGATAATTCGACAATTCGAGGTCTTTCAACAATTTGTTAAAATCTTTAATGTGATTAATTGTATCTAAATATTTTTTGAACATTGCAGCCGGCACATGATTTACTTGTGCGGTTTTTTTAAGAAATTCCACTTCTTTTTTATTTGTATTATGATTGGTAACCGAAAGTTTTATACCATCTTTTATGAAATATTCCGCTAAATTTTTATCGTTGAATTGCGGCGGGCTTTCTAATAGATATTCGTTCTCAAATACATTTACAATGGATAAATCGACAAATGTTCTGTCAAAATTTAATATGTTTCCTACCTCTCTAATAAATTCCCTTTCTTCTTCCGAAATGCTATTACCTTTTTTTAACAAAATTAAAAGTCCACGCAAATATTTACTTTTATCCTGTGTAATCATCTTATGCCTTTCTATTTTATTGATTCGTAATTATGAAATCAAATTATTACTATTTCAACCAAAAAGATACTTCCCGTAACTAAATATGTTCTTCTTGAAAAAATAAATTGAATTTTATTAAAAAATATCCTAAAAATAATAAACTCATAGTACACACCTTAATTTAATATTGAAGTAATATTAGTATGAAATTTGAAAAATAATTCTTGCATAATCGGCATATTAATACTTTAATAAAAGAAACAGTAATTAATAACATTTCCCACAAACAAAATGTTCCAAAAAACGACAAATTCTTAATATGAAACAACTATAAAAGAAATTTATCCTTAAAAAATTAAAAAAACAGATTTTTATAAAACGGCATTATTTTTGTGCTTTTATACAGTTATTTATTTGTTTTTATCTAAAGAAACAGTTTGGATAAAGAAATATGAAAAATTAAATTTTTTAAAAATCGATATTGACTATTTTTTAAAAAACATAAAACTATAGAGAAGGAATTTTTTATGAATGACCTAACAAATATTATATATGAAGTTTTAATTTTAAGCTTCTCCGCTTTTATAATAGTAGTAATTGTTTCTTTTACAATATTTAAAATCAAAAACTGTTCGATTAAAAAAGCCAATGATATTAAACTTATCCCGATAAAAAATAAATTAGACGGTCACAAAAAAGATATAGTTGCAAAAAATTCTCATCATCTTGCTAAGGAATATGAAAACAAAAAGACACAAATTAAACAATATCAAAAAGTAACACCTAAAATAAAAGTTATACAAAAATTTCCAACCGACGAGTACGGCCTATCTTCAACTGATAAATTTCATGACCTCAAAAATAAGCCCACAAGATATACGATATTAAATGATAAAATAGAAAGAGACGGGCAACATAATTATTATAACGGGATGAGCTTAGGTGTTTTTTCTTCAAGAAACACATCTTGGATAAACGGCTAAAGTTGAGATTTTATTATTCGTAAGTTCTCAACAAGATACGAATTACACGAATTTACACAAATGTTTTACGAATTTCTCTCCAATACCGATACATTCATACTTTTTAGATTTCCAAAATATAAATGTTTGTGCTTTTTATTTTTTGCGGCTTGCCATGCTATGTAGTTTGTTTTTAGTTAATTTACTCATTTTCAGCATCTTCCCCCGCCATAAATTATGCATTGTGTTACACCGCGTAATTATTCCAAATCTATAATTATCATAATATTTTCTTTTACTAATTCAATCAAATTTTCAGGTAAATTTCCAACTTTCTTGATTAACCGTTTATTATCTATTGCTCTAATTTGATCAATCATAATATCACAGTCTTGATATAGATTAGCCATTCCTTTTTTTAAATGAATTCTTAAAATCTCAGTATCTTTCTTAATATTAGTCGTAATTGGACAAATAATAGTTGACGGATGTGGTATCTTGTTTAATAAATTAGTCTGAATTATCAAAACCGGTCTTGTTTTTCCTGTTTCTGTACCTATTTGCGGATTCAAATCTGCAGTCCAAATTTCGAATTGTTTAATCTCCATAATCAATATCTTCAAATTCTTTCAACACTCTTAATGAGTCTTTTTTTACTAATTCCGACTCTTCTTTAAGTGTTTTTTCAAGTAATGATCGATGTTGAACTTGATTATAAAATTCAATAGCTTCGTTTATATATCTGTTTCTAGGCTTTTTTATTTTTGAAAGAATCTTTTCGGTTTCTCTAAAGATTAAATCGTCAATTTTTAATGATAATGTCTTCATTATATTTATAATTTATTTTTACAGTTTACTTCACAAAGGTATATCTTTTCGGTATCTTAATCAAGAACATACTTTATGTATTTAGCACCTTAAAAATTAAGTCCTGTCAAATTCGTCAAAAGTTCAGCAGTAGTTAGGCAATGGCCGAATTTTATATTAAAGATAATGACTCTCGGATTATATACCCAAAATGATTATATTCGCAGCGAGCAAATGATATAGGAAGAAGAAACGTTATTTTTTGATTTTGTAAGTGAATATTCAGATGAATACAACTGCAAAATAAAGTTTAAAGCCATAAAAGATAAAAAAGGAGTTATCTGAATGAATTCTGCCATTAATTCAATAGATGTTATTTCGGTGAATCACTATTTGATAGGCTACTAATAGCTTCTACACCGTTAAAAATGGATTTAGGTATAGAATACGATAGTCATTTTAAAGATTTCAGGAATTTTATGGAACGCTTACTGCCGAGTAATCGGTAGCATCAGATAAAATTTACAAAAAACTACAAAGTCCCATCCCACCTGGGAAGTGGAGACAGGACATTGCTAGCCGCGAGATTTGAATCCCGCGGCTTTAAGAACAGTTAACAGTCTAACGCGTATTGACTGTAGTCGGTTTGAAGAGATCAGCCGTAGACTGAATCGGTGTGTGGGGATTAGCATTGATCTCGTTCGTTGGATATAAGAAGCGCTGCGGGAATTTTGTGCCAGTTGTAGGTACTAGCTTTACAATTGTTCCTGTTGAATCCTTATACTGAATCTGATAGTTGACTCTCCGTGCAAAGTTAAACGCCTCAATCTGATGCATCAACGAGAGGTACTCTTCGTTAAAGATGGTCTGACGCAGGTTAGCACTACTTACAGCGGCGTCCGTTGCAACATAAGGCTTTGAGTTGTCATGGAACACATTATTGTTGTATTGCCGCGCGTCATTAATCTCCGCGATGGCGCTGCTAGTATTTCCAAGACGCTCATAAGCCTCTGCTAATAAAAGGTGAGTCTCTGAAGCTCTGATGATCGGATAAGGTGATGTTGAAGAATACGCTCCTCCAGCAGAAGTATTCAAATCTTTCCCGTCTGGTGTGAAATAATAAGATAGTCGACCGCTATCGTCTGTCTTTCCGTCAAGAGCCAATGCTTTCATCATGGGCACCACAAAGTTCTTGCTAGCACCAAAGTATCCGCTCCTGTCGGTCACTAGGAACGAATTCCATAGATTCATATCGCCATTGTATGTCCCCGAGGAATGAAGGAACATAAAATCTTGCGAGCCATCAGTTGCCAATATCCCTTGCTGTGCTTCAGAGATAACTTTATTTAGGTCGGCACTGCTGTAGCCGTCGTAGCGAGCAACTTGCATGTAGTATCGAGCTTTCGCCGTATGGGCAGCTGCTAACCAGATACTCGGATTTCCTTGGGAAGAAAAAATATCAGCGGCAAGTGGACTCATGTTTGCTGATAGTTGTGCTATGCCATCGTCCAATGTGGCCTGCACTTCTTTATACACATCAAGCTGCGCATCGAATTTTGGTTTGAGAGTAACTTTAGGTTGTGCCGCCTGTGAATATGGAACGGAACCCCAAAGAGCGGTTACAGTTCCCATTTCTATTCCCTCAAGTATCTTTGCCGCACCTGCAAGGTTAGACTGACCTTTGGCTGATGCCTCATCTTCAACCAGGCGGAGATTCATCAGTACATTAGTGTAAGCAGTTGCCCAGTCGTTTTGGAAATCTTGAGCCGAGGTGGAGTAGTAATAGTACCCTCTGAATTGCCTGTCGGTACCAGTTGCTTGCTGGGTCCACATGGCTGCATCCTGAGACAGGAAACCTTCCATGAATACATCGAAAGAGCCCTGAGCACCGGTGAAAGTCTGTGTCGCTGGCGCAGTGGAAGGAGCAAGCGGATTTACAGAATAGCCATTAGTAAAAGATTTGCAACCTACAATGAACGCGGCAAAAGTCAGGGCTACTATTATTACTACGTATTTACTATTTTTTTTCATAATCTATTCCCTTTCTTTTAATAATTTATTTGTAATGAGAAAATCCACGTCTTGATACTTGGATTATTGAAGTAGTCAAGACCTTGTCCGTTTGAGGGACCCGTCAAATTGGTTTCTGGATCCACACCGGAGTATTTTGTCCAGAGAGCAAGGTTTCTTCCTATCAAAGTAAACCGCACGCTTTGAATTCCAAATGAACTCAACGGCAGCAGATATGACAAAGCCACCGTTCTCAATCTCACATAGCTCCCGTTTTCAACAAATTGCTCCGCAGGGCCGGTAAAACCGGAACCAGGGCCATCATAGAAATATGACTCATCAACAATGACCGGTCCGCCTCCAAAGTTATGTACATAGCCGCGGAAGGAATATGAACCATCGCTATTCTTCCGAAAGGCGGCGCTGCCAGTCATCTTTACACCCCAATCTTGTCCTTGTGCCATTTCTGCAACAGTGTACCCATCATAGTTCTTTAAAGTAGTTGCTTGCTTTGCACTAATGGTCGTCCACCAGTTTTGATAACCGGCTTTCCCAAAGAAGGAGAGAGCACCCCTTGTTCCGTTCCAAACTTGCCCACCTTGCTTAATGTCAATCTGAACACTGAGTGAAAATCTCTTGAATCTGAAGGTGTTCGTTATACCAGCCCGCCACTTGGGATTTGGATCCCCTATTATACCAGGAGTAGCAGCTAACTTCGGGAAGCCACTTGAGTTAAGGATTAACTTGCTGCCGGGTATTATGTTCCCTTTACTGTCTTTCTGCCGATCCCAACGTGACCCATAGAGTACTCCAACTGGCTCGTTAAGAACAGCAGCGGAATACGGATCGGTAAAACCATTAAGGAATACATTTTTCACTCCTGAGAGACTGGTAACTTTATTCCTGTTAGCTGACCAATTCAAATTCGTGGACCAAGAGAACTTTCCCAAATGAAGCCATTTAATATTCGCATACAGTTCAGTTCCCTTGTTTGTCAGCGTCGCAGCGTTTTTTTCAACGTTAGTGAATCCTGATGAAGGAGCCACTTGAAGAGCTAATATAGCATCCGTGGTATTATCTATGTAGTAAGTTGCTCCTAACGACACTCTATCTTTTAATAATTTTAAGTCAATACCGAATTCAGTCTCGGTTGTCTTTTCTGGTCCAATGTTGGAATTGCCCATTAAATTAGAAATCAGCGCGCCTCCACCGTAATATTGAAGACCAATTGCCGGACCCCAGCCGTTTCCAATAACCGGATTGCCAACGTAGTAGGTTAACGAACTATAAACAGGCGGTTGATTTGCGGCAGTTCCAATGGCTGCTCTTAATTTTCCATAAGTGAGTATGTTATTTTTCTTAAATATAGGAAGTTTTGTAAACTGCCAAGCTATGCTCGCAGAAGGATAGAAATACAAGCCGGATGTCGAAACACCGTAGGTCGACGAGCTTTCATCTCTTCCTGAAAAGCTCAAGAATAATTGTTTGTACATTGAGAGATTTAATTGTCCATACATTGCGGCATTCCGAACAGTTGATTTACCTTGAGAAGGGACATAAGATAAGGCATTGCCAAAGGAAGCAGGAGCAGTTGGAATCAGAAATGTCGATGCGGTAACAGCTACCGAGTTATACTGCTGATTATCCAAATGAAAACCCAATAGTAAAGAACCTGAGTAGTCGGAACTGAAGTTATATTGAGCACGCCCTTGAAGATCTGAATTCACCTGATATTGCGAAAATGATCTGTTGTAATACTGTCCTTTGTGATTTGGGCTAGTAGCGTCACCGTATCCTAAAATGCTCGTATATTTATTGCCTAAATAGTCTACCCCTGCACGGTAGGTGAAGTTCAGCCAATCGAACGGATAATAAGAAATATCGGAAGAAGCAAGAATCCTGTTTGTGTTAATATTCGTTGGATCCTTGTATACAGTGAAAAAAGGATTGTTATAACCTGGACCCCTCAACGGCGACCCTGATCCATTTCTAAATGTCCTTTGCTGGTTTGGAACTACTGTGCCCGACGGAGACACATAGTTAACGAGGTAAGGTTGATTGTTAAAACCCGGTGGCGTTCGATAGGCACCGAGCAAGAGACCTGATATATTTGAACCTTGCTGTATGCGAGCCGTGGAACTATTGATATACGCTGCGTTGATGTGAAGAGACACTTTTTCACTGTATGTCTTGCTAACATCAGCACGGATAGAAGTCCTTGCAAAATTCTGGTTGGCAAGGACAATACCTTTCTGATCAAGTCTGTCGATATCGAGATAGAAATTCCCGGACTGGTCGCCACCGCTTAGGGTTATGCCATATTCATGCGACACCGGATTTCGATAGAGTTCATTAGCATGGTTATAAATCTTCTTTGAATTCTTCTCCAATATTTGAGAATAAGGATAGTTAGGATATTTCAATACATCCGGTTTGCCGCTTCTGTTAGCTATTCTATCTCCCCAACTAAGGAACATATTCCACAAATACACACCATTGCCACCCTGACCAAAACTCGTCTGGAGAGGTTCCTGTCTAATAAGCTGATCATATTGCGTATTCATTCGAAGAGTTATATTTATTTTATGGTTCGGAGAAAACGACCCGGTTTTTGTTGTTATGACAATAACACCATTTGCTGCCCTTGAGCCCCAAATAGCAGCGGCAGAGGGACCTTTATAAATATTAACCGACTTAATATTCTGTGGGCTGATGTCGTTCAAACTAGAATAAGCGGAAACTCCACCTACACCGCCCCCAGCCACTACTGATGAAAAGATAGGAACACCATCTAAAACCACTAATGGTTGATTATTTCCCCGCAAACTGCGAACGCCTCTTAGGATAATTCTCGTTGCAGCTCCTGGATCACCACTTGTCTCTGTAGTGTAAACTCCCGCAGCTTTTCCCTCTAAGCCGGAAATCACATCGTGTGCACCAGATTGTACGATAGCCTCTCCGGAGACGGTCGAAACAGGAGTACCCAACTTTTCCCTGGATATCTGTGTGCCGATTGCGGTTACTACAATTTGCTTACTTAGAAGAGCTGTTGTCTTTAAAGTAAAATTTACAACAATCGTTTTTCCGCTCATTAATTTTACTTTAAGTTTTTCCGTTTTATATCCCACATACCTAGCGGAAATATAAACTTCTTGACCTAAAGCTTTGTCTTTTGGAACTATAAAAGAATATTTTCCATTTATGTCCGTTGCAGTGCCAAGTTTTAGCGACTTGATAATGACATTTGCACCTGGCAGCGGAACACCGTTTATATCGGAAACAGTGCCTCGTAATTTTGTTATTCCTTGTCCGAAAATTGAAAAAGAGAAAAAGAACATAGAAAGAACAACAAGTATAGATTTTTTCATACTTTACCTCCTTGTTAATTGTAAATGAGTTAATTAATAACTTTTTTAAACATTTGTTCTAATTTTTATGTACTTAATTTTAAAATTAAACTCACACACTAACAAAAATCAGAGTAAATATATAATTTAGGAGTTTTATAATACGTCTGTGCTGAATATATATCGTCGATTGCTATTAATTATTTATCCCTTCATAAACAATATAATAAAAATTATTTTAATAAAACACAATGCAATTATCTATTCCATTACAACAATATTCAAACTTTACCTATTGTAAAAAAAAATAACAGCAAAAGATAATTTACGATAAACACTGAAAAACAAATTTGAATCTTCTTCCATACGATTTATATTTAGAAATTATTATTAATTAATTTTTACGTTGATTTTATGCTGATTAAAAATTTGGAAAATATCGAAAGTTTTATCGAAAAATTATTGAATTCTAATTCTCTTGATTCTGTTAAAGGTTCGTTAATTAGTTTTATTTATCCAATTAAGAATTACAATCCTATATCTATTACCAACTATCTAAATCAACAAAACAAAGATTATTTTTATTGGAATAAACCTTCACAAAAGTTTTGCATTATTAGTTACGAAAAACTTATTTCAATTGAAACATTTGGACAAAATAGAGTAAAAAAAGCAAATGTAAAAATTGAAAGACTACACAAGACATTCATAAATAATTGGGATAAATACAAAATAACCAATGTCCCTCTTTTCGTTGGAGCAATGAAGTTTTCGCCCGATGACAATAGCACACTATGGAATGACTTTGCAGATTCGCAATGGTATATTCATAAATTTTCGTTGTTCAGTGATAAAGACAAGAATTTTCTGGTTTACAATTTTGTTTTTGATAAAAATAAAGTTGCTAAAAACATAAAAGAATTTACCAAAGAGTTAAATTCAATTGATTCGATTAGTAAAAGAAAAATAATCTTTCAAAAAATTAAAATAAAAAAAAATAATCGAGATGATATTAAAGAAAGGGAAAGATGGGTTTCTATTGTTCAAGAAGCGTTAAAAAAAATAGCGTCAAATAAATTTCGTAAAATTGTACTTTCAAGAAAAGTTAAATTAGAACTTAATTCAAAACCTATGATTTCTAATCTTATTTTAAAATTAAATGATAGATATCCCGATTGTTATATATTCGCTTTTCACAAAAAGAATTCTATTTTTTTCGGAGCATCTCCCGAAAAACTTGCACGGTTTTCAGATGGCTGGATAGAAGCCGATGCGCTCGCCGGATCGATATCTCGAGGAAAAACCGAGAAAGAAGACCTTCTAAAAGCAAATGAATTGCTTTCAAGTAAAAAGAATTTAACCGAACAAAAGGCGGTTGTTGATTTTATTGCCGATTCATTTTCCGAATTTTCAGATAAGATTATTTTTAATGATAAACCGATAATAAGAAAATTACCGAATATTCAGCACTTATGGACACCAATAAAAGCAAAACTTAATACCGATAAAATTATCTTTTCAATTCTCAAAGAAATTCATCCTACACCCGCTATTTGCGGTGTTCCGTGGTCGGTTGCGATGACGTCAATTTTAGATATGGAAAAGCAAAGCAGAGGATTGTATGCCGGTGTAATTGGGTGGTTTAATTTTCATCAAGAAGGGGAATTTGCTGTGTCCATTAGGTCTGCGTTGCTTTGTAAGTCTACTGTTTATGCTTTTGCCGGATGCGGTATTGTGGAAGGCTCCGATCCACAAATTGAATACGAAGAAACAAAATTAAAATTAAAACCTATATTATCGCTATTTGAAGATGAAAAAACAGATTAATCGTAATAATATTTGGACTGAGGCTTTTGTAAATCAACTAATTTATTGTGGAATAAAAAACGTTTGCCTTTCGCCCGGGTCAAGAAACACGCCTTTAACTTTGGCGTTTGCAAAACAAAAAAAAATTAAAAAATTTATCGTTTTAGATGAACGATCATCCGCCTTTTTTGCTTTGGGTCTGGCAAAAAAAACTGGCAAACCCACAGTAATAGTAACTACTTCCGGAACCGCAACCGCTGAACTTTATCCGGCAGTACTTGAAGCGTTTAACACTAAAACTCCAATGATTATTTGCACTGCCGATAGACCGCCCGAGCTGCATAACTGCGGCGCTAATCAAACGGTTAATCAACAGAATATTTATTCTCCAAATATTAAATATTTCATTGATGTAGGACTGCCTGAATTAACTACCGGTAAAATAAATTTTTTGAAACAAACGGCTGTCAAACTTTATAATTTATCTGTTTACAAAAATCCAGGTCCTGTTCATATTAATTTTCCTTTCAGAAAACCATTGGAACCGGATGCAATTACAGATACGATAGAAACTTCAAAAATAAATGAATTTTTATCACATAAAAGTTTTTTATCATTCAATTCAGTTGATTCAAAAACTTCAACTATCAATAAAAAAATTTTCAATATAATAATTAAAAACGAAAAGGGAATAATTTATTGCGGCGGCACAACAACAGATAAAAATTTTACAAAGCTGCTGATTCAATTATCGATGAAATTAAATTATCCTATAGTTGCCGATGGTACTTCCCCGATGAAGTTTGGAGAATTTAACAAAACAAATATAATTTCAAATGCTTCCGCTTTCTTAAATTCAAAAAAATTTAACTTGAAATTTTCACCTAAATTAATTCTACAATTTGGTTATGCTCCCACTTCAAACGTATTATTAGATTTTTTCAAAAATACAAAATCGGAAAAAATTGCCGTCAACAAATTCGGAGAATTGCACGATCCTTCAAGAACAACGGATAAAATAATTAAAACCGAGCCGGTTACTTTTCTGAAAGAACTTTTATCTAAAATAGATACAGACAATATTAAATTTATAAATAATAAACAATGGTCGAAAATCTTTCAAAATGCGGAAAAACTTTCCGAATCCGTTAAACAAAACTTTTTACAAAAAGCCGATTTTCCTTTTGAAGGAAAAGTAATTACCGAATTATTAAAATCATTGCCGGACAAGGCAAATTTAATTATTTCCAACAGTACGCCGGTTAGGGATTTCGATTTATTTGCTAGTCCGAGTAATAAAAAAATTAATCTTATTTTTAATAGAGGCGTCAGCGGAATTGACGGCATAATTTCTACTGCAGCCGGCGTATCGGCTTCATCAAAAACTTCAACATTTTTGGTAACCGGCGATTTGTCGTTCTTCCACGATTTAAATGGACTTCATACGGTTGTTAACAATTCTTTAAATTTAAACATTGTATTAATAAACAATAACGGCGGCGGTATTTTCAGGATGATGCCGGTTTCCAATACATTAGAACATAAATATTTTAACAAATATTTTATTACACCGCCTAATATTGATTTTAAATTTGCTATTAAATCCTTCGGGGGAAATTATTTTAAAATTAAATCTTGGAACGAGCTGAACAAACAACTATCCGGCACAGCAAAACTCAAAGGGTTAAATATATTTGAGATATTTTCTAATTCCGAAAAATCTTTTAAAATGAGGAAATCTTATAAAGAGCATATAATAAAAGCTATCGATAAATTCACCGATGAATATTAAAATTGATAATATAAATTTTCATCTTCTTTTAGAAGAAGATAAATTAAAACGTAATTTAATTCCGGTTGTATTTTTACACGGATTCAGCGGTTCTTCAAATGATTGGAAATTTATATTTAAACAATTACCTTCAAAATTTTTCCCAGTTGCAATTGATTTAATTGGTCATGGTAAAAGTGATTCGCCAAGTGCATCGAAATTTTACACGGTTAAATCAATCGTAAAACAATTGGATAATATTTTCTCATCTCTCGGCTTAGATAAAATAATATTGTGTGGTTATTCGATGGGAGGAAGAGTTGCAATTTCTTATGCCGTTACTTTTCCTAAAAAAATTAAAGGATTAATTTTAGAAAGCACCAGTCCTGGGATTGCCGATTTAAAATTAAGAAAAGAAAGATATTCGGCTGATGTTCAATTAGCAAAAGAAATTACGGAAAAAGGACTTCAAAAATTTTTTGACAAATGGTTTGAAAAAGCTTTATTTAAATCATTAAAAAATGTGCCGACCAAAACATACAACAAATTAAAAAATGAAAGATTAAATAATTCAATTACCGGACTTTCAAATATTTTAACAAATTTTAGCACTGGGAAGATGCCCGGTTATTGGACACAATTAAATATGCTGGGATTTCCCGTGTTATTACTAACCGGTAGTCTTGATATAAAGTTTACGGAAATAAATTCGAGAATGAATAAATTAATTAATAATGCTGAATATATTATTGTCGATAATTCAGGACATAATATCCATTTCGAAAAGCCCAAAAAATTTATTAATTTTATAGTTCGTTTTTTAGAAAAATTTTGATTAGATATAAATATTTAAAGGTAGGAGAAGATGAATTTCAATTGGATAAAAGAAAAAGATTACAACGATATTATTTATGAAAAAATGGACGGCATTTCGAAAATTTCTATTAACAGGCCTGAGCTAAGAAATGCATTTCGTCCTGAAACAGTTAATGAAATGCATGAAGCGCTGCTTGATTCAAGGGAAGACCCTGCCATTGGTGTTGTTTTACTTACCGGTAAAGGTCCGGCGAAAGACGGTAAATATTCTTTCTGTTCCGGCGGCGATCAAAAAGTAAGGGGCGACAAAGGATATATCGGCAAAGATGGAGTTCCGCGTTTAAACATTCTCGAAGTTCAAAAATTAATTCGCAGTATGCCGAAACCTGTAATAGCACTTGTAGCGGGCTATGCTATTGGCGGCTGGCATGTTCTTCATATAGTGTGCGATTTAACAATTGCTGCCGAGAATGCGGTGTTCGGTCAAACAGGTCCTAAAGTAGGAAGTTTTGACGGGGGATTCGGAGCCAGTTATCTTGCAAGATTAACCGGACAAAAAAAAGCAAGGGAAATTTGGTATTTGTGCCGGCAATATAATGCCGAAGAAGCCCTTTCTATGGGACTAATTAACAAAGTAGTTCCCATTGATCATTTGGAAGAAGAAGGGGTTAAATGGGCAAAAGAAATTTTAGAAAAGAGTCCCCTTTCAATTCGTTTGTTAAAATCGGCTTTTAATGCTGAATTAGACGGACAGGCAGGCATTCAAGAATTAGCCGGGAATGCAACTTTGCTTTATTATATGACTCAAGAAGCAAAAGAAGGAAAGCAGGCTTATATAGAAAAAAGGAAACCGGATTTTTCTAAATTTCCGAGAGTACCATAAAAATTAAATGCAATGATAAATTCATCGGTAAAAAATATTTCTAAAGTTGAGAGCTGGGTTTTGGCGAGTCGCCCTAAAACCTTGTTAGCTGCTTTTGTACCTATAATAATCGGCAGTTCCATTGCATTTTCAGATGGGTACTTTAACTTAATTGCAGCATTAGATGCTCTAATTTGTTCAATACTTATTCAAACAGGAACAAATTTTGTAAATGATCTTTACGATCATATTGCCGGTACCGATTCTGCCGACCGTGCCGGTCCAACTAGAGTTTTAGCTTCCGGTTTAATTTCAATTAAAGAAATGAAGATCGGTATCATTCTGGTTTTTTCACTCACTTTTTTACTCGGTTTATATTTGGTTTCACTTGGAGGATGGGTTGTTCTTCTAATTGGAGTTCTATCTATTTTAGCCGGAATTGCTTATACAGCCGGACCTTTCCCTTTAGCTTATAATGGTCTTGGTGATATCTTCGTTTTTTTGTTTTTCGGTTTGGTTGGAACAGTAGGAACTTATTATGTTCAAGCTTTACAAATTACTTCCCTTTCCGTTTGGGCGTCTATTCCCGTTGGAGCATTAATAACAAATATATTAATTGTTAATAATTACCGCGATATTGATGAAGATAGGCAGGCAGGTAAAAATACACTCGCAGTTTTATTGGGTAAACGTTTCAGCAGAGTTCAATACTTAGTTTTTCTTATCGTTTCATTTCTAATGCCTTTCGTAGTTTATTTTTATTACAAACAAAATATAGCTGTTTTTCTACCTATTCTTGCTTTACCGCTTGGTATCAAATTAGTAAAAATGATATATACACATGATGGAAAAGAATTAAACAAAACATTAGAATTGACGGCAAAACTATCTGCAATATATGGTATTCTTTTTGCCGCCGGCATTATTATATGAAAATAATTAATGTTAAATATGCAAAATATTCATTAAAATTTAAGCTCCCTTTCAAAACATCAAATCAAATATTTACAAATAGATCCGGCATTATTATAAAATTAATCTCCGACAACGGCAGTGTTGCTTTTGGTGAAGCGTCTCCCTTGCCCGGTTTCAGCAATGAAACTACCGTCGATGTAATTAACGAAATTGAACAAATAAATAAGACTCTTCTTTTAAATAATATTGATAGTAGTTTTTTCCTTAATAAAACAGATTTTGATGATTTTATAAAGAGTCCATCCCTTAAGTTTGGTTTCGAGCAAGCCGTTGCAGGTATTCTCTTACAAAACAAGCCGGTAATAAAAATTTTTAATCGTAAACTAAATAACAATATAAAAGTTAATGGAATTGTCGGTTTGTTAAACAAAGATTTATTTAAGAAAAAATTTACGGAATATGTGAAAGAAGGTTTCTCCACTATAAAATTAAAAATAGGAAGAAAAAATTTTGCCGACGATCTTCGCATAATACAATTCGCTAACTCAATCGGCGGGGAAAAAATTAAATTAAGATTAGATGTAAACGGTTTGTGGACCTATGATTCTGCAGTAAAATATTTTGAAAAATTAAATTTTGATAATATTGAATATGTAGAACAACCTGTAAACAAAACTGAAGACTTAATCCGACTTGCAGAACAAACAGATATTCAAATAGCGGCAGACGAATCTATTATTAATATTAATTCAGCAAAAAATTTGATAAAAAACAGCAATATTAAATATTTTGTTGTTAAGCCTACTTTATTAGGTGGACTTAAAAACACAATTGAACTAATCAAACTTGCAGACGAAAACAATAAAAAAATAATCATCTCTTCATCTTTAGAAAGTGTTGTCGGATGGAGCATGCTCGTATTGTTGGCATCACTCTGTAATTACAATTTAGCACACGGACTGGCAACTATAAATTTGTTTCAAAGTAACTTGGATACGGTTCCGTATTATTTTACCGGTGGACAAATACGCTTAAACGAACCGGATATTCCTCCAAAATTTAATCTTCAACTTCCATTTAATTAATGCTTAACTTAAAAGAAAATACCGGATTATTAAAACAACAAGCTGAAGTTAATGGAAATGTTCTATCAATAATTTCCAGGAAACATAAGCTTACTTATAAAAAATTATACACTGAAGTTAGAAAGACCGCACAATATTTTAGAAATAACGGAATTAAAGAAAACGATAAAGTAGCGTTTTTAATTGAAAATAATGAAAGTTTTATAATTGATCTCCTTGCCGTTTGGGAATTAGGTGCTGTTGCCGTTCCAATAAATGTTAAACTTCTAAGCAACGAAATAAAAAATCTTTTTTCAATTGTAGATTGTAAACACATAATAATTCAAAAAAATTTGCAGCAAAATTTAAATTTAACTTCTAAAGCTAATAAGATGGTTTGTCCTTTTAGATACGATATTCCTTCAGATAAGATCCTTATAAAAAACATTAAATATTCTTTAACGGATACTGCTGTAATTATTTTTACTTCGGGTACAACCGGCAAACCAAAGGGAGTTGAAATCACTTTCGGTAATTTATATCAAAGCGCGGTAGCCTTAAATACCTTTATTAAACATTCAACAGGGGATACCTGGATAGCCAGTCTGCCTTTCTACCACATCAGTGGTTTTTCTATAATTACCCGTTCAATTTTAAACGGTTGTACAATTGTACTGCCAAAATCTTTGAAAATTTTTGATATTAAAACTGCTTTTGAAAAATATCATCCGACTTTTATTTCATTAGTTCCTACAATGCTAAAAATATTTTTAGAAACCGGTACAAAGCCGCATAAAAATATGAAAGCTATGTTCATAGGTGGGGGACCATCGTCGTCGAAGTTGATTGAAAAGAGCATCAAAAAAAAATTCAAGATAGTTAAGGTTTACGGTTCAACTGAAACAACTTCAATGGTTACGGCAGCAACGCAGTATGATTTAATTGAAAAGCCACAAACTTCAGGCAAGCCGATTGATAATAATCAAATAAAAATTGTTGATGAAAACAAAAACGAATTACCGAACGGTAAAATAGGGGAAATTGTTGTCGAAGGGAATTCAATTGCTAAAGGATATTTTAATAACATTAAGGCAACCGAAAAGAAATTTGAAGATAAAAAATATTATACCGGCGACTTTGGTTTTATAGACAACGACGGTTTTTTATTTATTGAAATGAGAAGAGAAGATTTAATTATTTCCGGTGGAGAAAACATAAATTCAAAAGAAGTGGAAAATGCAATTTTAAATATTCCAGGTATTAAAGATGCGTATGTATTTAAAGAAAAAGACGAAGTATGGGGCGAAATAGTTTGTGCCGGTGTAGTTTTTGATAATATTGTATTTAAAGATGAAAAAATAAAAAACATCCTTAAAAAGAATCTATCCGCGTATAAAATTCCAAAAAAATTTTACCGGTTAGATAAAATACCCGAAACGATTTAGGAAAAGTAAAT
>CAZXJG010000011.1:16501-34342 GCA_964640985.1 uncultured Melioribacteraceae bacterium
GAAAGAATTTATAAACAAGTTAACTGCCAATATAAAACCTTCCAAAGAAGCATAAATCACAAGATTAGTTAAAGGTTTCTATTAAAAAAGTTTCACGTGAAACTACTCTTTTTTCCATAAAATATTAGTGTGATTCGCATAAAAACACAAGACACGAATTACACAAATTTGCACGAATATTTTATAAACTAATTTTCAATACTTATAAAATTCTTCCTTTTAGATTTCTGGAATATGTTAATGTTTTTTGATCTTTTCTTCATACTGATTTTATCTTTAATTGTTTCACGTGGAACTACTTTAATTAAATAATATAGAAATTATCAAATTTTATTACTCAACTTTATCAAAGTAAATACAATTATTTCCCGATACAAAATTTAGAAAAGATATTATTTAGCACATCTTCCGTTGTTATTTTCCCGACAATTTCGTCGAGAAAACTTATTGTACTGCGTAAATCCAAAGCAATAAATTCACCGCTCAAATTCTTTTGAATAGATTCTTTGGCATTAAATAAAGATTGTTTCGCTTTGTTTAATGCATTAAAATGCCGTATGTTGGACACAATAGCCGATTTTTCACTATAATTTTGTGTGCCTATTGCTCTTTTTTTTATAATTGAAAAAAGATTTTTAATTCCTTCCCCCGTTTTGGCAGAAATTAATACATCATATTTACCGGAACGATTCCCTTTTAAATCTATTTTATTCAGCGTTTTGATAATACGATTTTGCGGAACAATACCTAAAATTTCATTATACAAATCGTTGTCAAATCCAAAAATCACATCGTTAATAAAAATCACCAAATCAGAGTTTTTTACTGCTTCCTTACTTCTTAACACGCCTTCTTTTTCAATTTCGCTTTCGGTTGTTCTAATACCTGCAGTATCAAAAAGTCTGAATAAAATTCCATCTATGGAAATATCTTCTCTAATAATATCACGTGTTGTACCCGGAATTTCACTTACAATTGCACGTGATTCTTTTAACAAATAATTAAGCAATGATGATTTACCAACATTCGGTTTCCCTACAATAGCTACATTAACTCCATCTTTTATTACTCTGCCGAACGAATAAGAATCTAAAAGCATATCAATTTCAGAAATAATTTTATCGGTCTTTTTGTTTAATTCACCGTATGAAACAAATTCCATATCTTCTTCGGCAAAATCCAACCCAAGTTCAACTAATGAAGATATATTAGTAAGCATTTCTCTAAGCGATTCAACCTTTTTTGAAAGAATTCCATCAAGTTGATTCCTAGCTCCGCGCAAAGATGCTTCGGTACGTGAATTAATCACATCGGCAACGGCTTCTGCCTGTGCCAAATCGAGCTTACCATTTAAAAAAGCTCTTTTCGTAAATTCGCCAGGCTCAGCTAGGCGAATATTCTGCTTTAACAATTCATTAATTATTTTTTCCGTTATATATTGACTTCCGTGTGTACTTATTTCAATAGAATCTTCACCTGTAAACGAGTTGGGAGATTTAAAAACTAAAACAAGAACATCATCAATTACTTCACCTAAGTAGCTGACTATTTTTCCATAATGAATTGTGTGAGATGAAGCATTAACTAATTTTGTTTTACCTGAAAATATTTTATCCACCGATGAAATGCTTTTGGTTCCACTAACACGAATTATAGAAATAGCACCTGTACCGGCAGGTGTTGCTATAGCGGTTATTGTATCTTCATTATCTGTAAACATAACTTTCTAACTTTGATTATATTTTTAATAAATTGAAAAAAATGAACTGTATGTTAATGTTTTTTTTTTATAATAGCAAGGATAAAAACCTATAAGTTATTATATTAAAATAAGTTACGGGGATAATGGGTATAAATTACATGTTCCCTATTGTAAGAATAAGCAGTGCAAAATTCATTTAATATTTTTTCCTCTCTTAATAAAGTTTGATTTTGATATCGCTGCTAAATTACAGCTAAATATTCTTGCTTTGATTTGTTGCTCATAAGTTTTCTTCTCGTTATCTTCGGTTACATTTTTTATAACGCAATTCATTTGGGATGACTTCTAAATAAAATTCTTGATTACTAAAATCTAATGTCTTATTTTGTGGCTTTATAGCAGTATCCTTTCTTTTGTTTGTATTTTTTTAGTTATAATTTAAGAAGGGATGCTCTTTTTATTTAGTTTTTTCTTTCCTTTTCCGTACAATTATTAGTTTTTCTTATTTTAAATATAACTTCTAAGGGACAAACAGGTATTTGTGCGGTTATTAGCATTAGAAATAAAATAATTGTTCTAAGTTAAATTAGTAAATTAAAAATAATCATTAGCTGAATTAACTTTTACGTTAGTTTTTTAAACCGCTATTGTGATTTTGGAACGCGGGTTATTTGCAACACCGTTAGAACGAAGGAAAATTTATGAATAATACTCAAGAATCATTCTTATCAAATTTTTTCAAGCTTGAATCTGCCGGCGGCATAATCCTCATGTTAGCTGCTGTATTTGCCGTTGTGTTCGCAAATACACCCCTACAATCTTATTACACGCTGCTTCTTGATACTCCCATAGAAATTAGACTCGGCACTTTAGAGATAGCAAAACCATTATTACTCTGGATCAACGATGGATTAATGGCTGTATTTTTTTTCCTCGTCGGTTTGGAGTTGAAACGGGAACTCATTGAAGGCGAGCTTTCAGATAAAAAAAATATTATCCTGCCCGGCGTAGGAGCGATTGGCGGTATGATGGTTCCAGCACTAATTTATATCTATTTTAACACCGGGAACTCTACTGCCATGGCAGGTTGGGCAATTCCGTCGGCAACCGACATTGCTTTTGCCTTGGGAGTATTATCCTTGTTGGGTTCACGAGTTCCAGGCACCATAAAGATATTCCTTACATCTCTTGCAATTTTTGACGACATTGGGGCAATTTTAATAATAGCTGTTTTTTACACAGCAAAAATTTCTCTAACAGCACTTGTAGTCGTCTTGTTCTGCATAGCGGTTCTTACTTTATTAAACAAGCGTAATATCGAATCAAAAAGCCTGTATGCAATAATCGGCGTTATAATGTGGGTAGCTATGTTAAAGTCCGGCGTTCATGCAACCTTAGCGGGTGTTATTTTAGCTATGTTTATTCCAATAAAGTCGAAAACAAATATAAATTACTCACCGCTAAAGAGTATGGAAGAAAACCTGCACTCCGTTGTAGCTTTTTTTATCCTTCCAATCTTCGCGTTCGCCAATGCAGGTATTAGTTTTGCAGGAGTGGGAACCGAACAAATTTTTCACAGCGTTCCATTAGGCATCGCACTCGGTTTGTTTATTGGAAAGCAAGTGGGAGTTTTCGGTATTTGTTGGGTTACAATTAAGCTTAAGTTAACCGGACTGCCGAAAGGTATGTCTTGGAGTTCTTTGTATGGCACTGCAGCGTTATGCGGTATCGGTTTTACAATGAGTCTATTTATAGGTTCACTTGCTTTTGAAAGAACCGGTGTAAACCAATTATTTGATGAGCGGTTAGGTATTATTTTGGGATCATTAGCCTCAGGCTTTGTAGGTTATTTAGTGTTACGTGCTAGTTTACGTTCTAAAAATCAAGTCAATTAGACCATCCGCAAGTTTGTATTTATTACATAAGCATTATATTACAAATGGTAAATATTCTAATATTGAAATATTATACAATATATTGTACATTTATTTATACAATAAAAACCACGCAAAGCTATGTCTAAAATACAATTACATTAAGACATTCAACTGTTTTTGGGGGTTTCGTTCAAAAGTATCTTTTTGTTTTAACAAAGTAAAAAAGACTAAGAGACCGTTAATTATAACTCAAAATGGAAAAGTTCCACGATATTATAAATGTTTCAGAACATTAATCTATGGTTGATAAAATCGAAGTTCCTGAAGCCGAGGGAGAAGAAAATGAGGAAAATAAGGGAAAAGATAAATAATTCCAGTATTGGAATTGCAGATGTTAATAGCGGGAAATCATCACAGTGGTCACCTTCTAAGAGAGTATTGCAATTGCTTGAAGATCATAATTCGAGCACTCCTTCGTTGGGAGCCGAAAGAGCGATTCATTATAGTGAATTTTATAAAAAAGAAGCATCTAAATATTCTTCCGTCGTAATTCGTCGTGCCAAAAGTCTTGCCTATCATCTACGTAACCGAACTATTAAAATTTATAACAATGAAATCATTGTAGGAACCCATACGGAACATCGTATTGGAGCGATCTGCCATGTAGAATTTGCAGGTAATTTCATGTTAGAGGATCTCAAAAAGTTTGAAACAAGGCAGACAAATCCTCTTTACGTTGATCCAAAAGCAAAAAAAACGCTAACATGGAAAGTGTTTCCTTATTGGCTTTTTCAGAATGTAGCAGCTAAGTCTTTTTCTTTGGTACATGGAATCAAATACATATTGGAGCAATTGAACGCCAACTTTTTTATCATTAATGAAGCAGGAGGAATTGCTCATTTTCTTCCTAATTATGAAGATGTAATTCAACAGGGAACCAATGGGTTACGCAAAAGAATTGAGAATACGTTGAGCAAAGAAGGGTTAAGTCAGAACAATATGGATTCGTTAAAAGCAAACTTGGTTGCGGTGGATGCGGTGGAAAATTTTGCAGATCGTTATTGTGAGCTGGCTGAAAGTATTGGACGAAAAGATTTGGTGGAGGTATTAACCAATATTCCCAGAAATCCAGCCGGTAATTTACGAGAAGCATTGCAGATGATTTGGTTCTTCCAAATGATTATTCAAATTGAATCTTTGGATCAAGGAATCAGTTTGGGAAGAATGGACCAATACTTATATCCTCTTTATCTGAAAGAAAAAGAAGAAGGAAAGTTTGTTGAAGATAAGTTAAAGAACCTTCTTTGTGCTTTTAGCCTGAAACTTTCTGAAGTTATACCTCTATTTTCCAGTAGAGTTACTGAGATGTTTGGGGGGCTCCCAAATGGACAGGTTGTAACAATTGGAGGAACCAATGAATACGAAGAAGGTGCCGGCAATGAGCTTTTATTTATGTTTTTAGATGTTATTGATCAGTTTAAAACGCGGCAGCCTAATTGGCACGTACGAATTAGTAAAAGATCAGACCGGAAATTTATACAAGCCGTAATGAGAGTAATTGCACGAGGCGGAGGTTCCCCTTCGCTTTATAATGATGATGTAATTATTCCTGCAATGAAAAAGCATGGGTATCCGGTGGATCGAGTTTGGAACTATGCAACGGTTGGGTGTGTTGAGCCTGCATTGCCGGGTGAAAGTTTTACTTCTTCAGACGCAGCTCTTTTCAATTTACCTATTATTCTAGAATTGATTCTCGGAGAAGGAAAACGCCTCAACAAAAAATTACCCTGGGAAAAAGGGAATAAAAGAAAAAATCGCAGAAAACTGAAGACAATACACAATATGGAAGATTTGATGGAAGAAGTGAAAGTAGAAATGGAATATCAAATCGACTACTTAAAATATTGCCTCGATCATGTGGAAAAGGGAAATGCAAAATATTGCCCTACTCCGTTTTCTTCTTTAACGGTAAAAGGGTGTATTGAGTCAGGAGTGGATTTGTCTAAGGGAGGGGCTATTTACAATGCATCCGGAATTCAAGGAGTTGGACTGGCTGATATTGCTGATTCCATTGCAGCTATTGAAGAGTTGGTATTTGAAAAGAAAGAATACACCTTAAAACAGATTGCACTTGCATGCAAAAATAACTTCAATAAAGATGATATTTTGAGAGCCAAACTACTAAAAGTGGCTAAGTTCGGAAATGATAACTCTCGAGTTGATCAAATTGCAAACCGGTTGAGTCAACTTTTTAATGATTTGATTTCTAGGAACATCAATACTCGTGGTGGTAAATGGATGTCTGGGTTTTATTCAATGACCACCCATCGCGGAATGGGGAAACATACAGCGGCATTGCCTTCAGGACGCTTGAGAGGTAAATGTTTTGCCAATGGAATTGCACCAACTGATGGAAGTGATATGCTTGGTCCAACTGCTTCTTTAAACTCAGTAGCTAAACTGGACAACGAACTTTTTGGAAATGGAGTAAATCTAAATATCAAATTTGATGCAAGAACTCTTAAAGGAGAGCAGGGTAGTGCAACTTTTGGTGCTTTGGTTGGAGGGTATTTTGATCAGGGGGGAATGCAGGTTCAGATCAATGCTTTAGATCCTGCGGTTTTATTGGATGCTCAAAATAATCCTGAAAAATATCGCAATCTTTTGGTTCGAATCTCAGGGTATTGTGCATATTTTGTAGACCTTACGCCGGAAATGCAAAAGGAAATTATTGAACGAACATTGCAATGTGCTTAGAATTTCTGAAAAAAGGAGAAAACATGGAAGCTCCTATTGTTGAAATTCAGCGTTTCTCAATTCATGATGGTCCTGGAATTAGAACTTTGGTTTTTTTTAAAGGATGTTATTTGCATTGCAAGTGGTGCCAGAACCCGGAGTCGCAAAACCCGATACATGTGATTGCTTTCTATCGGAATCGGTGTCAAAACAGTTTTCATTGCAAAGATGTTTGTCCTGAAAATGCAATCTTGGATGCAGACTTTCGAATTGATTATGAAAAATGCACGGTATGTCAAAAATGTGTAGATGCTTGTGCTTATGATGCATTGAAACTGATTGGAACTACCACCACTCCTGAAGAATTATTGGATAAGTTATTGGTTGATTTACCTTATTATAAAAGAAGCGGGGGAGGCGTAACCTTTACTGGAGGAGAGGCAACATTGTATCCTCATTTTCTGAATCATATATTGGATTTGTGCAAACAATATAAAATCCATTGTACTATCGAAACATGCGGTACTTTTTCTTTCCAAATGTGGGAACCAATTTTAAGAAAGCTTGATTTGATCTATTATGATTTGAAAATTATGGATTCCGCGTATCACAAAGAATCGACTGGAGTTCCAAATCGCACCATTATGCGTAATGCAAAAATACTGGTGGAGCAAAATTTTCCGGTGGAATTTCGTATGCTTCTGGTACAAGGCTACATAGACAATGATGAAAATTTAAATGCTGTGATTCAGTGGTTACAAAAGATGGGACAGCCTTTTATTCATCTCTTGAAGTATCATAATATGGGTGAAATCAAGATAGATATTATTCATGGAAATCAAAAAAAGTTAAATCTTCCAAATTACCCTCTTGACCGTTTTGAGAAGATCAAAAGCCGCTTTCAGCAGAATGGAATTGAGGTTGTTCATTATTAAGATTCATCCATAAATAAAATTAGATATAGTAGTAGTATCCCAAATATCCTCAATTTTTAAAAAAGACTTTCTTCATCATCTTTTCCATTATCGGTTTTAGCTTCGGCTTCTTCTATAACAACTTTTGCAATATCGGCAATAGAATCACCCTCATTCAATCTAATAACACGAACACCTTTTGTGTTTCTACCAATAGTCCTTATGGCTTTTACACTTTGTCTAATTATCATTCCATTGTTGGAAATTATAACTAATTCATCATTATCGTTTACTTCCATCATAGCAATCATCTTTCCATTTCTTTCGCCGGTTTTAACGGTAAAAACTCCCTTTCCGCCTCTATGTGTTATTCTATAATCGGAAAGGTTGCTTCTTTTACCATAGCCTTTATTTGTAACCACAAGTAAAGTAGAAAGACTACGGACAACAATAAAACCAACAACTTTATCATCTTTGCCTAATCTTATTCCACGCACACCGGTTGCGGTTCTTCCCATACTTCTAATATCACTTTCTTTAAATCTTATTGCCATACCATTTCTTGTTCCGATAACAATATCGTTATTTCCTCCCGTCATTTTAACTTCAACAAGTTTATCGTCTTTAACAAGATTTATTGCATTTATTCCGTTACGTCTAACATTAGAGTAAGATGAAAGTACGGTTTTTTTAACGGTACCGTTTTGTGTAACCATCACAAGAAATTTATCACTACTAAATTCTTTTACGGAAATAAATGCCGTAATATCTTCATCTTTTTCTTTTTGAATCAGATTAAGAATAGAACGCCCTCGAGCGGCTCTTCCTACTTCGGGAACTTCATAAACTTTCAACCAATAGCATCTTCCTTTATCGGTAAAAAACAAAATATATTGGTGTGTTGAAGCTATAAACATGTGTTCTATAAAATCATCGTCTTTTGTACCGGCGCCTGTTACCCCTTTCCCACCGCGTCCTTGTCTTCTATAACCACTTACAGGATACCGTTTAATAAAACCCCTGTGGGAAATTGTAACAACAACATCTTCTTCCGCAATTATATCTTCTAAAGAAAACTCGGTAGTGTTATAAACAATTTCGGTTCTTCTATCGTCTCCGTAACGTTCTTTTATTTGAAGCAATTCTTCTGTTATTATCTTAAATCTTCTGTTATCATTATCTAAAATGCCTTGCAGTTTTTCAATGAGCTGAATTGTTTCCTTATATTCTTCTTCAATTTTCTTTCTTTCCAATCCGGTTAATCTTTGCAATCTCATATCGAGTATTGCTTTTGCCTGAATTTCAGATAACTTGAATTGACTCATTAAATTATTTTTTGCAGATTCTACATCAGGTGATTTTTTAATAGTTTCAATTACTTTATCAATATTGTCTAAAGCAATTATATATCCTTCTAAAATATGAGCTCTTTTTTCTGCAGCCTCCAACTCGAATTTTGTTCTTCTAATTAAAACTACCATTCTGTGTTTTAAGAAATGATGCATTGCCTCTTTAAGTGAAAGAACCTTAGGTATTCCATCTACTAATGCCAACATAATTACACCAAAGGTAACCTGCATTTGAGTGTGTTTAAATAATTGGTTGAGAACAACAGGCGGTTGTGAATCTCTTTTCATTTCTATAACAACCCTTAAGCCGTCTCTATCGGATTCATCGCGAACATTAGTAATATCGGAAAGTTTACCGCCCCTAACCAACTCGGCAATTTTTTCAATTAAGTTTGCTTTATTTACTTGATACGGCAGTTCGGTAACAACAATTGTAGCCCGGTCGTTTTTATGCATTTCAATATTTGCTTTTGCCCTAATAATTATTTTCCCTCTTCCCGTAAGAAATGCATTTTTAACACCTTCGTAACCATAAATTATCCCGCCGGTAGGAAAATCGGGTGCTTTTACAATTTTAATTAATTCTTCATCAGGTAAATCAGGTTTATTTATAATTGCAATTAAACCATCAATAATTTCATTCAGGTTGTGCGGCGGAATATTAGTTGCCATCCCAACGGCAATTCCACTTGAGCCGTTTACTAATAAATTAGGTAAATATGAAGGTAAAACAGAAGGTTCTTGAAGCGAATCATCAAAATTTGATATAAAATTAACCGTGTTTTTATTTAAATCCCGAAGCATTTCTTCGGATATTCTTTTTAATCTTGCTTCCGTGTATCGCATTGCTGCCGGAGAATCGCCATCTACCGAACCAAAATTACCCTGCCCGTCAAGTAAGGGATATCGTAATGAAAAGGACTGTACCATCCTAACCATAGAATCGTAAACGGCACTGTCGCCGTGCGGATGATATTTACCTAAAACTTCTCCTACAATTCTTGCCGATTTTTTATACGGTTTATTATAAAACATTCCTAATTGGTGCATTCCAAAAAGGACTCTTCTATGTACAGGTTTTAGTCCGTCTCTAACATCAGGCAATGCTCTTGCTACAATAACAGACATTGCATAATCGATATATGATGATTTCATTTCATCTTCTAAAGCAACAGGTACTACTTTTTCGAAAATTGTCGACATATTTTTCTCTTTGTTCTTTTACTTCCAATAAAAAATTATTTGATGTTTTTTTGTTTATTTATTAAATATCTAAGTTAGCATATTTTGCGTGTTTTTCGATCCACTCTTTTCTGGGTTGAACTTCTTCTCCCATTAAGGTTTCAAAAATTTTATTTGTTTCCAACCCTTCAAGGTTAACTTGTAAAATTGTTCTTGTTTCGGGATTCATCGTTGTTTCCCATAATTGATTCGGATTCATTTCACCAAGTCCTTTGTATCTTTGAATAGATACGCCTTTAGGAATTCCATCTTCATTTTCTTCTTGATTTCCGTTTGTTTTGAATCTTTTTAATATCTCATTCCTTTCTTTTTCATCATAAGCATAATGTTCTTCTTTTCCTTTTTTTATTTTATATAAAGGCGGCTGCGCAATATAGATTTTTCCTTCTTCAAGCAACACCTTCATATGCCTATATAAAAACGTAAGTATTAATGTTCTAATATGACTTCCATCAACATCGGCATCGGTCATAATAATAACTTTACCATATCTTGCTTTTGACGAATTAAATTCTTCACCTATTCCGGCACCAACAGCAGATATAATAGATTTAATCTCATTATTTTCCAATATTTTATTGATTTTCGATTTTTCCACATTTAGAATTTTACCTTTAATCGGAAGAATTGCTTGGAATCTTCTATCCCGACCTTGTTTTGCTGAGCCTCCGGCGGAATCACCTTCTACAATATATATTTCACATAATTCGGGATCGTTTATTGAACAATCGGCTAATTTACCCGGAAGATGCAGCATTTCCAAAGAATTTTTACGACGCACAAGTTCTCTTGCTTTTCTCGCCGCTTCTCTCGATTCCGCCGCTCTAATACATTTTTCTATAATCATTTTACCAATTGACGGGTTTTCTTCTAAAAAGTCAGATAACTTTTCTCCCACAATAGTTTCAACTACCGATTTAACTTCACTATTTCCGAGCTTAGTTTTTGTTTGTCCTTCAAACTGCGGTTCCATCACTTTAATCGACAAAACCGCTGTTAAACCTTCTCTAAAATCATCTCCGGTAAGTATTGTCTTTTTATTCTTAGTATCTTTTATGAGATTATTTTTATATGCATAATTGTTAAGCGTTCTTGTAAGTGCTGTTTTAAATCCTACTAAATGTGTTCCGCCTTCATGAGTATTTATATTGTTTACATAAGTATAAATGTTATCTGAATAACTATTGGTATACTCAAATGCTAGTTCTACGGGTGTGTTATCCTTTTCTCCTTCTATATAAATTGGTTTATGCAAAGCTTTTCTGGTTTTTTCATCTAAATATTCAACAAATTCAACTATACCGCCTTTAAAATGATACGATATTTCTTCGCCTTCAATTTCATCTTTAATATTTATTTTAACTGTTTTATTTAAATATGCCAATTCCCGCATTCTTTCGGCAACAATGTCAAAATTGAATTTAGTTGTTATAAAAATTTCGCCGTCAGGTTTAAATGTAATTTTCGTACCGCTTTCATCTTGTTTAAGTTCACCTATTTGTTTAACCGGCGTTTTCGGAATACCTCTTTCGTAACGTTGAAAATAAAGTTTACTGTTTCTTTTTACTTCTACCTCGCACCATTCGGAAAGTGCATTTACTACAGATACACCAACCCCATGTAACCCGCCGGATACTTTGTAAGAATTTTTATCGAACTTTCCTCCGGCGTGCAGCATTGTCATTACAACTTCAAGTGCCGATTTCTTTTCTATAGGATGAATGTCAATCGGAATTCCGCGACCTTTGTCTTCAACGGAAACGCTGCCGTCTTTTTTAATTATTACATCAATACTATCGTTATAACCGGCTAATGCTTCATCAATACTATTGTCGACAACTTCATTTATAAGATGATGAAGTCCGCGGGAACTTATATCACCAACATACATAGCCGGTGTTTTTCTTACTGCTTCAAGACCTTTTAAAACATTTATGTTTTTTGCCGTGTAGTTTTTTTGTGCTGTTTCTTTTGTCACTATTACACCTACATTTTTTTACGAAATAAATTTTACTGCTTTTAAAACTTTATTATTAAAATATTTGTTGATTTTATCTATCATTAATTTTTGATTGATACTTATTTCGTTTCTTAGAACAGAATTTTCAACTCTTAAAAACAAATAACCGTTTTCTATTTTAACTGCCTTTACAAATTTCTTAAATTCAGGAAAGATTTCTTTAAACTTATTTTTAACATCATATTCCAAAGCTGCTTTTCTTACTTTTGAAAAAGCTTTGTTATTACTAAACACTTCATTCACACTTACAAAATCATTATGCATAAAAAGCTTTGCCTTCTTCAACTTTAATTAATAGATCTTCCGGTAAACGAAATAAATATTCTGTATTTGTAAAGTTCGTCATAGTAATAAAAGCTTGACTAATTTCTTTAAGGTATTCACTTATTTTTTTTGCTCTATAAATATCAAGCTCACCAAAAACATCATCCATAAGAAAAACCGGATTAGTACCGACCTTATTTTTTAAATAAAAAAATTGTCCGAATTTAAGAGCTATTTGAAATGTTTTATGTTGACCTTGGGATCCATATTTTTTCAATTCCTTCCCATTAATACTGAAAATAAAATCATCCCTATGCGGACCAACTAAATTAGCTGCTCTTTTTAATTCTGTTTCTTTTTTTTCTTTAAGGGTTTTTCTAAATTTTTCTTCAATTTCATCTTCCTTTTCACAATCTAAAAAATTATATGTTACATCTGGTTTTTCAACATCCAACATTATTTTATAATATGATTCTTCTACATACCGGTTAAATTCTTTAATAAATTTTATACGATGTTTAACTATTTGAGTTCCATATAAAATTAAATTTTCAGTCCACGCATCTAACTGGTCAACTAAACTAAAATTTTTTGTTTCTTTAATTTTGGATAATAGTGAAGACCTTTGTTTAAGTGTTTTTTGATAGCTTATCAAAATTTTTAAATACATTTTGCTTGCTTGTGCAATAACCGAGTCTACAAACTTTCTTCTATCTGAAGGTGATCCTAAAGTTATTGCATGGTCTAGCTGAGTTAAAGTAACAACAGGAAATTTACCAATAATAGATGAAGCTCTGTAAATTTGTTTACCATTTAAAAATATGTTTTTCTTATTTATATCTTTATTAAAATTTATTTGAATCTTATTTTTAGTTAATCCTTGAAATTCACCTTCTACTTCAAATTTTAATTCATCAAAACTAACCGCTTCCGAATCTGAAAAGCGAGACAAATTTATAGTAGTACATAAGTAATAAATTGCTTCTAAAATTGTTGTTTTACCCTGCCCGTTACCTCCAATAATATAATTCAAATTGTTAGAAAATTGAAGATTCGTATTTTTATGTAATCTAAAATTTTGTAACCTTATCTTTTTAATAATCATTTTCACTATTATTTAAACGAACAGGCATAAGCAGCATCATCAATTCAAAATTCTCGTTTTCTTGTTCAGGCGTAATAATTGCCGCTTTTATAGAAGAGTGTAGTTTAAATATAATTTCATCATACGAAACCAAATGACTCAAAACATCATTTACATAACTTGAATTAAAACCTATTTCAAGCGGTTCATTAGAGTATTCACATTTTAAATTTTCTACACCGGAAGCTCCAATATCAGGATCTTCGGCAGAAATTTCTATATTATTCTCACTAATAGAAAATTTAACTCTTCGAGTATTTGTTGTAGAAAAAAGCATCATTCTTTTTATAATATTTAACAGTTCCCTTGTTTTTACTTTCAAAATTAACTCATTTTCCAAAGGGACAACACTTGCATAATCAGGATATTCTTGTGATATTAATCTTGTAATCAACTCAATATCACTTAATCTAAATGAAATATGAGATTTACTTAAAAATAATTTCACATCTTTATCATCTAAAATTTTAAGTAATACCGATATGGCTTTTTCAGGAATAACATAACGTTCCGACATATCATGTTTTATATTTTTCATAAGTAAATCAACTAATCTATGACTGTCGGTTGTAACAAACCTTAAACCATCATTTTCAAATTCAAATAATGTACCCATCATCGCAGGTCTTATTTCTTCTTTACTCATAGCAAAATATGTTTTCTCAAAAGCAAATCTGATTTCACTTCCGCTTATTGTAATTTCATTTAAATCTTCGATGGTTTCGTTTGGAAAAGATGGAATTTCAGGGTATTCCGATGTATCTAAATAACTTAAAGTATATTTACCGTTTTCAGTACTTAAATTTAATTTTCCGTTGTCTAAAACTTCAAAAAGAATAGTTGTATCACCAAAAGTTCGAACCACATCGTACAATAATTTTGCCGGCACTAATCCTTTAAAATTTTCTTCTGAAACAACATTTGTAGATGATATTAAAGAAATTTCCAAATCTGTAGCGTAAATAGTTAATTTACCGTCTTTTAAATCGAACATAATATATTCCAAAATAGGCATCGGTGTTCGTGTAGGTACGGCGGGAATTATTTTTGTTAGAAGTTTTTCCAGCTCTTTACTATTAACTTTGAAGTTCATATATACACTCCTATTTTAAAAATATTAAGCATAGAAATATACCAAAATTAAACATCCCTTTCAATTGAAATTGTTTCGTATTCCTAACTCGGTAAACCGCAATTACGAATGATGAATTGTTGTTATAACTTCTTCGGGAGAATGAGAAATTTATATACTTTTCTTTGCAACAAAAAAAATCTAACTTGTGCCAACATGATTTATTTAGATAATACTATGAACTTTATCAACAGTATTTAAACCAATTTATTATATATATTTTTAAATAATTAATATATTTAATAATAATAAAGATGTTAATATGTTTATAAGTAAAATAACCTTGAAATTAAACCTTAAAACATAAATTTTAATTAAAAACTATTGTTAATAAAATGTAATTAAATATTAGTTATTAACTATATGTTTATAATTGTGAGATTATAAACATTTACTGAAGACAACATTCACATGTTATAAACATTAATTTGATTGTTTTATATGGTAAATAAAATTCAGCAATCCCGGTTTATATTATTAACTCACGTTACGCAAACTTGGACTTTAATAGCCCCGTCATTTATGGCTAGATTTAGATAATTACTCAACTATCCAGGTTTTAGCTCATAAGTAGTAGCTTTATATGAAGTATTAATTTAAATTTTTCAAGAAATAATCTATTGTAAATTTCAATTCTTCATCAATATTATCGGAAGGAACAAAACCAAGTATCTTTTTAGTTTTGCCGATTTCTGCTGAGCTATGTTTTATATCACCAGATCTTTCTTTAGTAAAAATGATTTTGCTTTTTGAATGTGTAAATTCAATAATTTTTTCCGCTAAATTAAGAATTGTAATTGATTTTCCATTAGCTACATTAAAAATTCCGGTAACGCCTTCGGATAGTGCCGATAAAATATTTGCATTAACAACAGCTTTAACAAAAATGAAGTCTCTTGTTTGCGTACCGTCGCCAAAAATAATTATATCTTTATTATAAATAGCATTATGAACAAAAATAGGGATTGCTGCAGCATATTGACTTTTAGGATCTTGCCGAGGTCCGAATACGTTAAAATATCGAAGTGAAATTGTTTCAAGATCGAATTCATTATAATACATTTGTGAATAATATTCACCGTCTAACTTTGTTATAGCATAAGGTGTTTTTGGATCTGGTTTCATATCGGTATTTTTCGGTTGCATAGGATTGTTGCCGTAAATTGCAGCGGAACTTGAAAAAACAACTTTTTTAATTCCGAAATTTTTGGAAGCTTCCAAAACATTTAATAAACCGTTTATATTTATTTTTATACATTCTTTAGGTTTTTCAAGAGATTCCGGAACTGAAACCAAAGCGGCAAGATGAAAAACATAATCAGCTCCTCGAATAATATCAAAAACCAATTTTTTATCAGTAATGCTTCCTTTATGAAAAAATAAATCATTCAATTTTTCAATATTTTTCAAATAACCTGTTCTTAAATTATCGATAACGTGAACTTCAACATTATTTTTGTTACTCCAATATTCGGCTATATTACTTCCAATAAAACCGGCACCGCCTGTAATTACAATTTTCATACTGTAAAATCCTTAGATTATGTTTTTATTCAGAAAACAGATTCAAATTCCATTCAATTAATCTTTTTATAACATAGTTATAACTTTATAATATTATGCTAATAAATAAAATAAAATTTAATACAAAATTATTCTTTAAACTTAATGTCTTAAAACAAATTTTAAAACATTATTTTTTAATATGTTATAAATTAATTTAATTTTTTGTTTGCACAAAGAGTATTTAAATTATATTTTCTATTCAAGCCAAAAGGTTTATGGGGCTGTTGATGTTTTGTTGATAACTTGATTTTGTGAAACGTTTCACAATTTTCATTAAACACAATATTTATAAAACTTGTTATTCTTTTTTGTTTTCTTTTTTCAAGCAACACTTGTAATTTATTAAAAAACAATTGGTTATCTATTTGTGTTTGATGTTGATAATTTGTGAATTGTTTTTGTACTGTTTTTAAATGTGTTGTGAAAATTAACTATTTTCTAAACTTTTTAATTTTTTAAATTGTGAATAACTTTTTACCCAAAACAAAACCTTTAATAGAAAATGAATCAAACGACCCTATTTCTGTTTGGAAAGAATGTCTTTCTATCATAAAAAAAAATGTACCTGTTATTACTTACAACACCTGGTTTATTCCAATAAAACCAATTGAATTAAATGTTCAGATTTTAAAAATTCAAGTACCAAATAATTTTTTTATTGAATGGATTGATGAACATTACAATACATTAATTAACAAAGCGATAAAGCAAATTTTAGGTGAAAACGCTGAGTTGATTTATGTTGTTTTAGAGGAACCTGAAAACTCTTATCTTTCTTCTATTGAAGTACCGTTAAAAGTAGAATCGAAAGAAAAACAAAATGTAGGTTTAAAGAAAAAGGAGTTTGATTCGTTTTTAAATTCCCGTTATAACTTTAATAATTTTATACAAGGAGAAAGTAACCAATTAGCTAGAGCAGCAGCTATAGCAATTAGTAAAAGTCCGGGAGAAACATCCTTTAATCCTC
This sequence comes from uncultured Melioribacteraceae bacterium, assembly GCA_964640985.1. Classification (GTDB taxonomy): domain Bacteria; phylum Bacteroidota; class Ignavibacteria; order Ignavibacteriales; family Melioribacteraceae; genus CAZXJG01. The sequence goes on from CAZXJG010000011.1 coordinate 33,415, forward strand.
TTTTTATTTATGGGGGAGTCGGTTTAGGAAAAACTCATCTTATTCAGGCTATTGGAAACAAAATTTTAAATTTATTTCCTCAAAAAAGAGTTATTTATCTCTCATCAGATGTTTTTACTATTGAATTCGTTGAAGCCATACAAAACAATACGGTTAATAATTTTTCAAATTTTTATAAAAGTATGGATGTTCTTATAATTGATGATATACAATTTTTAATTGGAAAAGAAAAAACTCAAGATTTATTTTTTCATATTTTTAATCAACTTCATCAGGTAAGAAAACAAATAATACTTTCCAGCGATAAACCCCCTAAAGATTTGAAAGGATTAAATGAACGACTTATTTCCCGGTTTCAATCGGGGCTTACAACGGATATTCAACCGCCTGATTTTGAAACCAGAATAGCAATTCTTAAAAATAAAAGCGAAAGTTTTGGAATATCCATTTCTAATGATATTCTCGAATATATTGCATTAAATATTAATTCTAATATTAGAGAATTAGAAGGCTGCTTGATTAAATTGCTTGCCGATTCTTCTCTTAATTCAAAAGAAATTGATATTGAGCTTGCTAAAAAAACCGTTAAAGAAATTTCTACAGCACGGAAAATTAATATTTCGATTGATTATATAACAAAGGTTGTTTGCGAATATTTTAACGTTGATGAAGATAATATTAGAGAGAAAAACAGGAAAAAAGAAATTGTTTTAGCTCGGCAAGTTGCTATGTATTTTTCTAAAAAACTTACTAAATATTCACTTAAAACTATTGGTCTTCAATTTGGCGGCAGAGATCACTCTACTGTTATTCATGCGTATAATAATATTGATAATATGATTTCAGAAGACACTCGTTTAAAAGACAGCATTGAAAATATTAGAAACAAAATTGAACTCGGTGTTTAACAAAAATTTATTTCGCAACC
>CAZXJG010000012.1:0-1096 GCA_964640985.1 uncultured Melioribacteraceae bacterium
AAATTCTAAAAAATTAAATTACGTGTGAGATAAGACGTGAAAATCGGTGATAATTCTAAAAACTTATTTGAACTACTTCGTAGTTCGGGGTAGGTTTTGTCATTGTCATTTTTCTATGGACTTTGTCCATAGCTATTTTGAATTGAACTACTTCGTAGTTAAGTGTTTTTTTTAGTTCGCGAAAAGTTAAATGGACTTTGCTCATAGCTATTTTAAAATGTCCAAAAGACTCTTACAGAGAATTACTTCGTAGTTCGGTGTCTTTTTTAGTTTGTGAAAAATTAAGTGGTTTTTGAAAAAGAGATAACACAACAACTGCGATAGCAGTTGAATTTATAATAACCCCGAACGAAGTTCGGGGAACTAAAACCAACTTCACAAACACAACTGCAACGCAGTTGAATTTTTGAATGTGAATTAAATGTAACACTTAATGAAAGTAAAAAAAATAAAAGTTGGAATTTTCGAGTATCGAGATTCCCGGAATCTCAGAAGTTAAGGGAATATTGTATTCTCGGGGAAGCTTGCAGTTAAGATTCCGGGAATCTTGTATTTTTTATTTTGGAGATGTGTAGTAGATGTTTTATATGTGAAGTGTAAATTAAAACTCTACTTATGTAAATCACCAATAATTTTTTCATCAAAAAGTAAATGCTCGTGAGTTTCGCGGCTTCTAATTAAAAAATATTTATTATTATCAACAATAACTTCCGGTGCTCTTCTTCTTGCATTATAATTGGAAGACATAACCATTGCATAAGCACCCGAAGACATTATTGCCAATTGTTCATCGATTTTTACATCTGGAATTTTTCTATTCTTTGCTAAAAAATCTCCGCTTTCGCAAACCGGTCCAACTATATCGGCGGTTATTTCATTTCTGCTATTAATTATAACCGGTTGTATGTGATGATAAGCATCATAAATACTGGGTCTTAACAAATCGGTTATTGCGGCATCCACAATAATAAAATTTTTAAGAGGTGTTTTCTTGATAAATAGTATCTTTGTAACCAGGACACCGCTACTACCCGCAATAAATCTTCCCGGCTCCATAATTATCTTAAGGCCTGTCTTTTTTAACATAGGGAGGATC
>CAZXJG010000012.1:1106-33559 GCA_964640985.1 uncultured Melioribacteraceae bacterium
TTGTATAAAGAACTTTTGTTATTAATGCACCTCCATTTGCAGTAAGATATCTTCCGGGTTCAATCATTATTTTACAATTTAAGGTTTTAAGAGTTGGAGTTAGTGCTTCGGCTAATTCTTTAATAGAAAAAATTTCTTCGTCTTTATAAACAACTCCCATTCCGCCGCCAATATCGAAATGTGTTAATTTTATTCCTGCTTTTTTAAGGTCGAAAAATAAATCGGCTAATTTGTTTACCGCTTCAACAAATGGTGAAACCGATATAATTTGAGAGCCGATATGCATATCTATACCGGCAAGTTTTATGTTAGATAATTTTGAAGCATTCATAAATGCTTGTTTTGCTTTTTTCGAATCTATTCCAAATTTATTTTCCGATAGTCCTGTAGAAATATAAGGATGTGTTTTGGGGTTAACATCCGGGTTTACACGGATTGCCAAAGGGGCAATAATCCCCATCTCTTTAGCAACTTGATTAATTAAATTAATTTCCGCTTCAGATTCAGCTTTAAATAAACTAATGTTCTTTTCAAGACCGAATTTAATCTCATCCCTTGTTTTTCCTATTCCGGAAAAAATTATATTTTCCGGGTCAACTCCGGATTTAAGTGCTCTAAAAAATTCACCGTTGGAATTAACATCAATTCCGGCGCCGAGATCGGAAAATATTTTAATCACATTTAAATTAAAATTTGATTTTGCGGCAAAATAAATTTTATGATTTAAGTGTTTAAAAGCATCTACAAATTTTAGATACTGCTGCTTAAAATGGTTTTTACTGTAAATATAAACCGGTGTGTCGTATTTATTTGTAATACTACTAATGAGTACATTTTCACAATAAAAATCGTCGTTTTTATAATGGAAAAATTCGGAAGTGAGAAGTTTCATAAATTGAACAAAAAAATTGATAAAATAAAAACAAAATTACCAATTTTATTCATTAAGATGTATTTAAATTGTATTTTTTGTATAAAGAAACAGAAATTATTTAAAGTTTACTTCGTTTGCTTAACCTAATCAAATTTGATAATTTTTAACTTATTTTTTTAATAATTATTGTGTTAAAATGAAATATCCTTTTAATGAAATAGAGAAAAAGTGGCGGAGATTTTGGGAACAAAAAGATATTTATTCCACAGATTTAAGTGATATTGAAAAAAAACTTTACTGTTTGGTAATGTTTATTTATCCTTCCGGTGCAAAACTTCATATTGGTCATTGGTATAATTACGGACCGACAGATTCGTGGGCAAGGTATAAAAAATTAAGAGGTTATAATATATTTGAACCGATGGGCTACGATGCTTTTGGGCTTCCTGCGGAAAATTATGCAATAAAAACAGGTGTTCATCCTTACGAAAGTACTATTAAAAATATAGCCGATATACAATCACAGCTTAGAAATATGGGCTGCATGTACGATTGGAATGCTGAAATGAAAACGTGCGAGCCTGAATATTATAAATGGAATCAATGGCTTTTTCTTCAATTATATAAGAAAGGTTTGGCGTATAGGAAAAATGCTCCGGTTAATTGGTGTCCATCTTGCCAAACAGTACTTGCAAACGAACAGGTTGTTGGGGATGGTGAATGTGAAAGATGCGGTACTCCGGTTGTTCGTAAAAATTTGACTCAATGGTTTTTTAAAATTACAGATTATGCCGAAGAACTGCTTTCGGGATTAGATGAAATTGATTGGCCTGAACGCACAAAATTAATGCAGAAAAATTGGATTGGTAAAAGCACAGGTACCGAAGCCGACTTTAAGATTGACGGATTAGATGAAACTTTTACGGTTTTTACAACTAGACCGGACACTCTTTTCGGTGTAACTTATGTTGTATTTGCTCCCGAGCACGAACTAATAAATAAAATTACAACGGCTGAACACTACGAAGAAGTTCAGAAATATATTGACTCAATAAAATCTCTTTCCGAAATTGAAAGAACATCTACCGTTAAAGAAAAAACCGGTCTGTTTATCGCATCTTATGCAATTAATCCGATCAATAACGAGAAAATACCGATTTGGGTTGCCGATTATGTGCTTGTAAGTTACGGAACAGGTGCTGTAATGGCTGTGCCGGGACACGATGAACGGGATTTTGAATTTGCAAAAAAATTTAATCTTCCAATCCGCAAAGTTATTTTGGAACCGGCTACAAAAGAAGATGATCAACTGACCGAAGCTTATACGGGAATTGGAAAAATGATTAATTCACAACAATTTAACGGATTAGATTCGGATGTTGGAATTGAGAAAATTTCCGATTTTCTCGAAGAAAATAATTTGGGTAGGAGAAAAACCAATTATAAATTACGGGATTGGCTGATTTCACGGCAAAGATACTGGGGTACTCCAATCCCAATTGTATATTGTGATAATTGCGGCGAAGTACCGGTAAATGAAAATGATTTGCCGGTTGAACTTCCGTACGATGTCGATTTTAAACCGGATGGCGCTTCACCACTTGCCCGCAGCGAAAAATTTGTTAATACTACTTGTCCAAAGTGCGGTGGACCTGTCAGAAGAGATGTTGATACTATGGATACTTTTGTCGATTCGTCATGGTATTATCTTCGTTATATGAATCCTAAATATAATAATGGAATATTTGATGTAGATTTAGCCGATTCTTGGACACCTGTTGATATGTATGTAGGAGGCGCCGAACACGCCACAATGCATTTGCTTTATGCAAGATTCATTCATAAATTTTTGCGCGATATCGGGAAAGTTCACAGCAATGAACCTTTCGCAAAACTGATTCATCAGGGAACCATTACTAACGGCGGTGCAAAAATGTCTAAATCACGAGGCAATGTGGTTAATCCCAATGTTTTTACAAATCAATATGGTACGGATGTATTCCGCATGTATTTGATGTTTATGGGTCCTTATGAACTTGGCGGCGATTGGAATGATAAAGGAATTGTCGGCATCGAGCGATTTGTACAGCGTGTCTATTCGCTTTATAAAGAAAATGAAAAAATATTAAACGGAAATTCACCGAAAACTTTTTACGATCTAAATTTATTAAATAATTCGGAAAAAGCAGTTTATCGTAAAGTAAATGCTACAATAGACAAATTTCAAAATGATATGGAAAAATTTAGTTTCAATACATCTGTTGCCGCTTTGATGGAGCTGTTAAATGAAATGACCAAAAAATTTTCGGAATGCAGTGCAGAAATTAAATCTTATTCGTTAAAAAGATTTGCTTTAATGCTGGCGCCATTAGCTCCCCATTTGGGTGAAGAATGCTGGTTGTTATTAGGTAATGAAAAATCAATTTTTGAAAATCCGTTATGGCTGGAACCGGATAAAAATGCATTGGTGGTTCAAGAAGTTACAATTGTTATTCAAGTAAACGGTAAAGTCCGCGGAAAATTTAATATCCCGATTGATAGTGATGAAAACATTGTTAAGGCTGCTGCGTGGAATGATGAAAAAGTAAAAAAATATACCGACGGCAAAACGGTTATTAAAGAAATTTACGTTAAAAATAGAATTTATAATATTGTTGTAAAATAAATCATGATGATCTGCTGAAATAATGTTGTTTGTTAAAATATATTTGACCAAAATATCTGTACGGATTAAAGTTGTAAGTTAAAGGAGAAAAAATGTTGGACATCAAGTTTATTAGAGATAATACCGAAAAGGTAAAAGAAGCGATAAAAAATAAGAACGAGAAAGATAGGATTGATGAAATTTTATCTTTGGATAAAAAAAGGCGTGCAATTTTACAAGAAGCCGAAGAACTTAAAGCAGAAAGAAATAGAGTTACTCAAGAGATAGCTAAGCTTAAAAAGGCAGGTCAAGATGCCGGTGAAATTATTATCAGGATGCGGAATGTTTCGGATGAGATTAAAGTTCTTGATGAGAAAGGGAGAGGAATTTCCGATAAATTAGGCGGGCTTTTAGCTTGGGTTCCTAATATGCCGCATAAATCCGTGCCGATTGGGCGTACTGCAGATGATAACGTTGAAATTAGAAGGTGGCTTCCCGAAGGGTTTTCGTTTGAAAAAGGCGACAAAAAGTTAGATCACCTTCAATTAGGGAAAAAATTTGGAATTTTAGATTTTGAGCGGGGTGCAAAAATCAGCGGTTCCGGATTCCCGGTTTATATTGGTAAAGGTGCAGGTTTAGAGCGTGCACTGATTAATTTTATGCTCGATTATCATTTGAATAAACACGGTTACACGGAAGTATTTCCGCCGTTTTTAGTAAACCGCCAATCGATGAAAGCGACCGGTCAAATACCGAAATTAGAAGAGGATATGTATCATGCCGAAAAAGACGATCTTTTTCCTATTCCAACTGCCGAAGTCCCGATAACAAACCTTCATCGTGATGAAATATTAGATGCAGAAAAACTTCCCTATAAATATGTAGGATATTCTGCTTGTTTTAGAAGGGAAGCCGGCTCTTACGGTAAAGAATCGAAAGGATTTCTCAGAGTTCATCAATTCAATAAAGTTGAGATGGTTAAATTAGTGAAGCCGGAGACTTCGTATGATGAATTGGAAAAAATCGTATCAGACGCAGAAGATATTCTTAAAGCTTTGAAAATACCGTACAGGGTTATTTTATTATGTACGGGGGATCTAAGTTTTTCCGCTGCCAAATGTTATGATATCGAAACGTGGTCGCCTGCCGAAAACAAGTGGCTGGAAGCATCTTCGTGTAGTAATTTTGAGGATTTTCAAGCACGCCGGGCAAATATCCGTTTTCGAAATGTTGAAACGAAAAAATTGGAATTTGTTCACACACTTAATGGATCGGGGCTGGCTACAAGCCGGTTAATGGTATCGCTTCTTGAAAATTATCAAACTATTGACGGCAAAGTAGAAATCCCGGCGGTTTTGCAAAAATATACCGGCTTCGATATTATTGGCTGAAACTGTGTTTTTGCAGATATATTGATTCTCAAAAAAAAAATAAAAGGGCTGATTAGTTTTATTTAATTATTTTAAATTAAACGATTTAATGTTCTAATATAAATTTAATTTTGGGTGCTTCGCGAGACTTATGAATGGGTTAAAATTTATACTTACAATTTATATTTTTGCTTGTAATTTATCTATTTACTTTTGCTTCGCCCGCCCAAAAAATGTCCCGCCAATGCGGGGCAAAGTTATTTAAAGGTTCCTTTTATATGAGAAGCTTAGCTTCATTAAATAAATATTTCTATAGAAATAAAAAAAAACTATTCTTAGGATTTTTATTTATTTTCATATCCGATGTTTTTCAAGTAGTAATACCGCTTCAATTAAAACTCGGTATTGACGGCTTAATAAATCACATCGCTTTTTCACGAATAATTCATTACGCACTAATAATAGTAGCCGCCGCTTTAATTAGCGGTATATTCAGATTTTTAATTCGTGAAACCATTATTGTAGTTTCGCGTGAAATTGAGTATGACCTGCGGCAGGATTTTTGGGCTCATATTCAAAAATTGCCACTTCGTTTCTTTCAGAATAATTCGACCGGAAATATTATGGCTCACGCCACTAACGATATTAGCGCGGTGCGAATGTATATCGGTCCGGCGGTAATGTATTCGGTCGATACACTTACCAAGTTTATTTTAATTATCGGAATTATGATTTCTCTTGCTCCTTTATTAACATTTTATACGCTTATTCCACTTCCGTTTCTTTCCTTTTTCGTTTATAAATTGAGTAAAAAAATTCATAAAAAATTTACCAAGATTCAGGAAAAATTTTCGGAATTAACCACAAAAGCACAAGAAAATTTTGCCGGAATCCGGGTTGTTAAATCTTATGTTAGAGAAGAAAACGAAATTGAACAGTTCAAAAAATTAAGCAGAGAATATTTGATTAGAAATATGGATAAAGTGAAAATACAAGCTTTATTTATGCCGATTTTATTTTTGATATCGGGTCTTTCAATTATTATTGTAATTTGGGCCGGCGGCACAATGGCAATAAACGGAAAACTTACTATAGGTGAAATAACCGCCTTTGTGCTTTATTTGGGGTTACTTATTTGGCCGATGATTGCATTCGGATGGATTTTAAATATTATTCAGCAAGCATCGGCAAGCATGAAAAGACTATTGAAAATTATGAATGAAAAATCGGAAATTATCGATTCGCCGAATGTACTTCATTCTGTAAAAAGCATTAAAGGGAAAATTGAATTTAAAGATGTTTCATTCAGATATAACGAAAATCTCCCTTTTGTTTTCGAACATATTAATTTTACCATCAATCAAGGTGAAACTATTGCTTTTGTCGGACACACAGGGCAGGGGAAATCGACACTTATAAACTTACTACCGAGATTATATGATGTAACAAAAGGTAAAATTCTAATTGATGGAATTGATATAAGAAAAATTCCCCTTAAAACGCTCCGTAAAAATATCGGTTTGGTTCCGCAGGAGACTTTTCTGTTTTCCGATACTTTGAAAAGCAATATACTTTACGGAAAATTTGACGGTGATATTAAATTAGTTGAAAAAGTATCGGAAATAGCAGGATTAAAAAAAGATATTGAAAATTTTCCGGAAAAATTTGATGTGCTTCTCGGGGAAAGAGGAATTACACTTTCGGGTGGACAAAAGCAGCGGACTTGTCTCGCAAGAGCTTTGGCAATTGACCCGCGGATTTTACTGTTAGACGATTCCTTTTCTGCCGTAGATACCGATACTGAGGAGGAAATTCTAAAAAATTTAAAAGAATTTATGCAAGGTAGAACAAGTATTATAATCAGCCATAGAATTTCTACGGTAAAAGATTGTGATAAAATTTTTGTTCTTAACGAAGGTAAAATTTCCGAAGAAGGAACACACGAAAATCTGCTTGCTTTAAATGGGTTATATGCGGATTTATATTACAAACAACTATTAGAAAAAGAATTAGAAACAATGAGCTGAATTGTGCATACGGATAAAGACGAGGAAATATTAGGTAAGGCATACGATTCGGTATTAATGAAACGTCTGTTAAAGTATGTGAAACCTTATAAAAAATATGCGGCAGGTGCAATATTTCTAAATATGATTGCCGCAATTCTCGGACCGCTGCGTCCTTATCTAACTAAGATAGCTATCGATAAATATATTGTACACAGCAATTATAAAGGCTTATTATTCATTTCTATTCTGCTTCTCGGTTCTCTGTTGATACAGGCATTTATTCAGTACTTTCTTACTTATTATACCCAATTAATGGGTCAGAATATTATTTACGATTTGCGTGTAAAAGTTTTTTCCCATATTGAAAAATTATCTTTGAAGTTTTTTGATAAAACACCGGTCGGACGAATTGTAACACGTGTTACAAACGATATTGAAGCGCTTAACGATTTATTTTCTTCCGGAATAATTATGGTGTTTAGTGATATATTCATAATTTTCTGGATTTTCGTCTTTATGTTTTATATGTCGTGGGAATTGTCGTTGGTAACGCTTTCCGTATTACCGATTTTATTTTACGCAACCTTTTTATTCAGACGTAAGGTAAGGAATGTTTATAGAGATGTCCGATATCACTTGGCTCGTTTAAATTCTTATATGCAGGAGCATATAACAGGAATAAATATAATTCAGCTTTTTACCAAAGAAGATATTGAAATAAAAAATTTCTCCGGTATCAATTCAAAATATAAAAATGCAAATATCAACTCGGTTTTTTATTATGCGCTATTTTTCCCTACGGTAGAATTATTAAGCTCAATTGCCATAGCTCTTATTATTTGGTACGGAGGCGGTAAAGTTCTTCATAATACTTTAACAATAGGAGTTTTATTTGCTTTTGTTCAATATACGGAAATGTTTTTCAGACCGATCCGTGACTTATCGGAAAAATATAATATAATGCAGACTGCTATGGCGTCATCCGAAAGAATATTTAAATTACTTGATAATAAAACTATATTAAATGATCCTGAAAAAACAGTTCTATTTCCCGAATTAAAAGGCTCAATCGAATTTAAAAATGTATGGTTTGCTTATAACAGTGGTGAATATATTCTTAAAAATTTTTCCGTTAAAATTAACCCTGGGGAAACCATTGCAATAGTAGGTGCAACAGGAGCAGGCAAAACAAGTGTTATAAATATTTTATCACGATTTTATGATATTCAAAAAGGGGAAATATTTATTGACGGAATTAACATAAAAGAGATAAAAAAAGATAAATTAAGAAAGTTAATTTCAGTTGTTTTACAAGATGTATTCTTGTTTTCAGGGACAATAAAATCGAATATTTCATTAGGGAATAAAAATATTCCCGATGAAAAAATTATTGATGCAGCCCAAAAAGTAGGTGCGCATAAATTTATTAATAAACTTCCCCGTAAATATGACGAAGAAGTTAAAGAAAAAGGGGCAACTTTAAGTGTAGGACAAAAACAATTAATTTCTTTTGCAAGAGCTATTGCTTATAATCCCCAAATACTTATATTAGATGAAGCGACTTCAAGTGTTGATACAAAGACGGAGATATTGATTCAAAAAGCCATTAAAAAAATGTTAATTAATAGAACATCCATTGTTGTTGCTCATCGGTTGTCTACAATACAGAGTGCCGATAAAATAATAGTTATGCACAAGGGAGAAATACGGGAAACAGGCACTCACCAAGAATTATTGTCAAGAAAGGGAATTTATTATAAGCTTTACCAACTTCAATATAAAAATCAAAAAATAATTAGAACAATTAATTAGGGAGGACTTATGGCACAAAGTTTTATGACACTGCAGCGTCATATTATTGAAGGTGAAAGGCGCCACCCCGAAGCAACCGGTGAACTATCAGCACTTCTTTCGGATTTATCTTTAGCTACGAAAATAATTTCGCGCGAAGTCAACAAAGCCGGATTAATTGATATCTTAGGCTTTACCGGGGAAAAAAATGTTCACGGAGAGAAGGTAAAAAAACTTGATATTTTTGCTCATGAAACGATGAGAAAAGCAATGGACCACGGTGGACATTTGTGTGTTATGGCTTCGGAAGAGGAAGAAGATATTATTCATATTCCACCTGAGCATAAGATAGGAAAATATGTTTTGCTTTTTGATCCGCTTGACGGTTCGTCGAACATCGATGCTAATGTAAGTGTGGGTACAATTTATTCTATCTACAAAAGAATTTCGCCCGAAGGTGCTCATGGAACAAGGGAAGATTGTATTCAAAAAGGCCTTCAGCAAGTAGCGGCAGGCTATGTTATTTACGGTTCAAGTACAATGCTTGTTTATACTGCCGGTGATGGTGTACATGGGTTTACATTAGACCCATCTATTGGTGAATATCTTTTATCGCACGAAAATATCAAAGTACCCAAGCAAGGGAGAATCTACAGCATCAACGAAGGAAATTATAAATACTGGCTCCCGGGATTGAAAAAATATATTAAATATTTACAAAAAGACGAAGACCTGTTGGAAACACCTTATTCAGCTCGATATATCGGTTCGATGGTGGCGGATATTCATCGTAATTTGCTTTATGGCGGAATTTTTATTTATCCTGCCGACAGAAGACATCCTAAAGGAAAACTTAGGTTAATGTATGAATGTAACCCTATGGCGTTTATATTGGAAGCCGCAGGTGGAAGGGCAACTGACGGTAAAAGAAGAATTTTGGAAATTCAGCCTCGACAAATTCATGAACGTACTCCGATTTATATCGGCAGCAGGGATGACGTTTTGCTTGTAGAAAAATTCTTAAGAGAGGAAGAAGAAAAAAATAATGCTTAAAAATATTTTTTATGTTTACTTATAAAACCCGGGTTTGTATCCGGGTTCTTTTATCTTTCTATTGTTTTTAAATCTTCACTTAGCTTTGCAGCAAGTTGATTTTTTGTTAATCCTTCAACCTTTATTTTTGTTGAGTCGACTGATATTTCGGGTGCGTCCCCGGTACCGTTCATAAAGTTAAATAACGAAAATACCAATCTATTTCTATCATTATCTATCGGTATATTCTCTTTATATTGTTCAACAATTGAATTAATTTGAACTTCAAGTGAATCTGCGGGGGATTTTTTTACTATCGGTTTTATAACGGCCATTTAATTTCTCCTTAATATAAATTACTTACTTTTTAAAAATAAGTAAGTTAATTATTACTAACAACATTGTATTAAAAGCAACAATGAATAGTGAAAAATTAAAAGCAACGGAATAAAGCAAATTGTAAATAACATTGTTAATTTCTGTTGAAAATAATAGAAACCATTGTTCGAAAGACTCTTATGAAGAAAAACATAATATAAACGGGTAAAAAAATTAAATTCCTGATTTAAATAGATTTTGCGAAGCGCCTCAATAATTTATATTCGATATCTTGAATAAAAAATGTTTCTTTTTTTCAAGCACTTTTATAGGTTACCATTTCGATATTATAAAATTATTTATGTAAAATTATTTGTCTGAACCTTCTAAAATATTAATTATACGGTTAAGTTCACTTGGTGATATAATACTTACAACACCGCTTATAAGGGCAATAAAAAAGAAATATTCCAATGCGGTTATCGATTTTCTTTTAAGAACGCAGTATAAAGATGTTCTGAAATTTAATCCGGATATTAATCAAATAATTGAATTTACAAAACAGAGCGATAATTTATCGATAGTATCCCTTTTAAAAGCAGAAAAATATAATTTAATAATAGATCTTCAAAATAATATCCTCAGTAGAAATATCACAAATAAACTGAAAGTACCGAAATTAAGATTCAAGAAGAGAAATTTGGCAAAATTTATGTTGGTTTCTTTTAAGTTAAATTTGTTTAATGAAATTATTCCGATTCCCGTTCAATATGCGAAATACGTGCCGATTGTTTCTCTTGATAATGAAGGTGCCGATCTCTTTGTGCCTGATGAAATTAAGCCTGAATTATTGGAAGATGACAAATTAATTGGAATTTGTCCCGGTTCCCGCCATTTTACTAAAATGTATCCGGTAGATTATCAAATTACGTTATGTAAAAAATTTGTTGAAAAAGGATTCAAAATTGTTTTATTTGGAGGAAAAGACGATAAAAAAATTTGCAGACAAATTGCATCGGAAGTTCCTGGGATTATTGATTTGAGTAATGATAATGATTTGATTCGAACGGCTGCAAATATGAAGAACTGTAAATTGGTAATTTGTAACGATTCAGGATTAATGCACACGGCAACTGCGTTAAAAATTCCTATTGTAGCTATTTTTGGTTCTACTGTAAAAGAATTCGGATTTTCACCTTATATGTCGAAAAGTTTAATATTGGAAAATAATTCGTTAACGTGCCGTCCTTGTAGTCATATCGGGAAAGCAAAATGTCCTAAAAAACATTTTAAATGTATGCGGGAGATAACTCCCGAAATGGTTTTTAATAGCACAATAAATTATATTAAAACATTACAAACATTAACGTAATTGGAAATACAAACATTATGAAAAACATTTGGTATTTTATTTACAATTTTATAATTGTTCCTGCAATAGTAATATATTTCAGAATTTATGGTTTGTTTAATTCCAAAGTGAAAAAAGGTTTGCGGGAAAGAAAAAGGTTGTTTGAAAATTTAATTATAAATTTAGCCGGGTTGGATAGGACAAAAAAACTCCTTTGGTTTCATTCATCTTCATTAGGGGAATTCGAGCAGGCAAAACCCATTATCGAAAAGTTGAAGGCTACGACTAATGTTAATATTGTAATCACTTTTTTTTCGCCTTCAGGTTACGATAATTCATTAAGATATCCTTATGCAGATGTAGTTTCTTATCTCCCGTTAGATACCCCCCCTCTTGCAACACGATTTTTGAATTTAATACGTCCTACTTTAGCCGTTTTTATGCGTTACGATATTTGGCCTAATGTAATTTGGCAGATGAAAAAACATAATATACCCATTTTATTAGTCGATGCTACAATGCGCAGCTCGTCGAAAAGAAAATGGTTTCCGGCTTTTAGCTTTCATAAGGCACTTTACAAGAGCATTACCAAAATACTTGTTGTATCTAAAGACGATCTTAATAATTTTAAAAGATTCAATTTGGATGATACTCAATTACGAATAGTCGGTGATACAAGATTTGATAGGGTTTATCAAAAAAGTTTAGAGGCTAAAGAAAAAGAATTATTCCGCAGAGGTTTTTTTGGTCAAAATAAAGTTTTTGTTTTCGGTAGTTCTTGGGAAGCCGACGAGGATGTGATTTTTCCTGCAATTCAAAAATTGCTGAAGTACGATGAAAATATTATCTTTATTATTGTTCCACACGAACCCACTATATTAAATCTTGAAAAAATTGAGCACTCGTTTTTAAATTATGCATCAACAATACGATTTTCATTTCTTAATAATTATAAAGGGGAAAGAATAATTATAATAGATTCTATCGGAATTTTACTTACTTTATATCATTACGGCGATTTGGCTTACGTTGGCGGAAGCTTTAAACAAGGTATTCACAACGTGCTTGAGCCGGCGGTTTATGGACTTCCGGTTCTCTTCGGTCCTCGAATTGAAAATAGCCGGGAAGCACAAACATTAGTAAAATTGGGGTGCGGATTTATTGTTAGAAACAAAAAGGAAGCATATCGAAAAATGCGTACGTTTTTATCAAAAGAAGATTTTAGAAAAGAAGTCGGGAAAATTTCATACGAGTTTGTTCATAAAAATATTGGTGCAGCCGGTAAAATTTTAGAAGAAATTTATAAATATATTTAATTTAGATTAGTTTTAAATTGCGATTGTTAACGTAAATTTAATAAAATCATGTCATTGCGCCTACTATTAACATACTTAATTAATTAAAAAATTGATGGAGATTTCCAAAATCTTGGCTCAAAATTCCCTGGAATACAATATTCTTTTAATAGAAAGCTTTAAATACCCTCGCATCGCATTAGGGGTGTTTTTTGGGAGGGCAACGCAAATATCTTTTTTAGAAAATGGTTTTTAATGTAACTCAGAAATCCACCTTCTTAGAAGATGGTAATGTACTTTTGGTTGTGCCGGTAAAATAATAAATATTGTCGAGGGATGGTCCTCGACATCATGGAACAGACCTCCGTTAGGCACATAATAAAAGATTGAATAATAGCTTTTTTTGAGTTATATTTATATCAAAAATGAAAAAAGGAGATTATCTATGAATGAACAACTAAATGCTAATTCATTATTAAATATAAAGAAATTAAGTGTATCCGAACGAATTTTGATAGTTGAAGATATTTGGGATAGTATTATTTCATCCGAAGAAGATTTTCCAATAACAGATGAGCAAAAAAATGAATTGGATTCACGTTTGGAAGCATACCACAAAAATCCTAAAAAAGGGAAATCATGGAAAGAAGTTAAAAATAATATCCAATCTCAATTATGAAATATAAAATAATAATTAGACCTGAAGCGGAATTAGATGTTTTAGAAGCAGTAAATTGGTATGAAGAAAAATTAAAAGGATTAGGTTCTAACTTTTTAATGAGTGTCGATGCTACTATTGAATCTATTTTACGGACTCCAGAAGCCTACACGCCAACCTATAAGAAAACAAGAAGAGCATTAGTTAGAAAATTTCCATTTGGGGTTCATTATATAATTGAAAAAGAAAATATAGTAGTTTTAGCCATATTCCATGCAAGCAGAAATCCAAAGGAATGGAAGAAACGCATACCCTAACTTAATTATGATGCAAGTAAGTTTTCTTTAATGAACCTTTAATTGTTGCTGACGATAGTAAACACTCAAAAAATGAAAGACGATGGTTCGTATTAGGTCGCACAGAATCAGATAGAAAATTATTTATTTTTTTTACTGTTAGTAGTGTAATTGAATTTTTTTATAAATTATTAGCGTTTTGTTTTTTACTCGGCATCGCAGTTTTGGGGCGGACCCCGATAAAAAGCACCCCGACAAAAAGCGTCGGGATAAATTGGGGCAAGCTGGGTGAAAAGCAACAACGTTACATAGTAATCCTTTTGGGAAAAGGACGTGGTTAGTGATAAATATCTATCCTCTTTTAGAAAAGAGCCATATAGTTTTGTTGGGTTTAATACTTTATTAAATTTTATCAGTGTCTAAAAGTTTGGATAATAATATTATGTAAAACATTTCGTGGAACTATCCTGTATTTTCCCCGGTTGTCGAGGAATGGTCCTCGACAAAAAACTAATATTTAGATATTCCAAAAGTAAATAAAGAGAACAGATTTATTGGAATAAGGGAGTGGAATAGAGTAATTTATATATAATAGATTTACAACTTATTATTCCACCCCCTAAAGATTAAATTAAGATACAATAACTTAATAAATTAAAATCGGGATGAAATTTTTGCTTGACATTCCTCATAAAAGCTCTTAGTTTCCACTATATTCAAATTACCTGAAACTACATGGAAAATTAAGGTAAATTATTCTATGTTTTCTTACTAATATAAATAAGATATGTATTGTTTGCCATGATATAAGGGTGAGATGTGGAAAAGGGTGTACATATTTACAATGTTAGGCACCTAAAAACATTTGCAGGATGATGAATGTCTGCCTTTGAACTGCCGGATGAGATCTTTAACGAAATTATTCGTCTCTCGCGTCAATATTATAGAGAAGCCAAAAAATGCAGGGACGCCGAGGCTTTCCTTGGCGGATGCGTCATGATAGGAGCAGCATTTGAAGCTTTGTTACTATCGTTTGCAAATGTCTATCCTGATGAGGCATCAAATTCTACTGCTGCGCCACGAAAAAAAGGTGCGGTCAAGCCATTAATTGAGTGGTCATTGGCAAATCTAATCACGGTAGCCAAGGAGCAAAATTGGCTTCCTTCAGCGCTCTTAGCTGACGAGGATTGGAATGATGCCAAGGCACAGATAGGTGATTACAGTGAGATAATAAGGGACATTCGAAACCTAGTTCACCCTGCGAGACATGCTATTGATATGCCTCGCAAGAGAATTACAAAAAAATACCTGGAGGCTGTCTTTGAGATCATAGAGGTTGCACACGACCATTTATCGTATAGAAATAATGAATCCCTTCGAGAGGAGATAAAGAAAGAGGAAGCGAAGGATGCCTAACAAAAAACTCCACATGACCGCTATTCCGCTGGCACTTCATAGCGGCAGGTGAGCTTGATCGTTAGGTTGATAATTTATGTATAGAAATATTTTTATCTGTTTCTTTTACTTAATTATATTTTGTATTAGCATCAGAGGTTAAATGAATAATGTTAGTTTGTCATTAACTGAAAAAGCTGCATTTTCAACAGTCCGTATAGAAGTTCAAATTGATAATGGCGTCGGTTCGGGTACTGGCTTTTTTTATGTTGCAATTGCCGAGGGAGGTAATAATGTTCAAGGTATCGTTACAAACAAACATGTAATAAAGAGTGCTAAAATTGGTACATTTTTATTTACAGTTGCTGATAAAAATGGTTATCCAATTATGGATCAATATATTCCAATAAAGTTAGATAATTTTGAACAACGATGGATTCTTCATCCTGATAAGGATATTGACCTTGCCTTCATGCCTATTCAACCGATTTTCAATTTATTAAAAGAAAAAAATGTCACTCCTTTTCTTATTAGCATACTTCCAAGCAACATTCCATCTGATGATGTTTTAAATAAATTATACCCTGTTGAAGATATTCTAATGGTCGGTTATCCTATTGGTTTGTGGGATGAAAAAAATAACTATCCAATTTTCCGCAAAGGTATTACTGCAACACATCCCGCAAATGATTACAATGGTAAATCCGAATTTATGATCGACGCAGCTTGTTTCCCGGGCTCAAGTGGTTCACCAGTATATATTATTAATGAATCAAATTATGTTGATAAAAAAGGAGCAACTGTATTTGCCGATAGATTCCTCTTTCTCGGTGTTCTTTACGCTGGACCGCAATTTACTTCTGTAGGAGAAATCAAAGTTGTAAACATTCCTACCAAAAAAGATACGGTGACATTTTCAAGAATACCAATGAATCTAGGTTATGTAATTAAATCTAAGAACTTATTTGGTTTTGAAAAACCTATACGCGAATTATTAAAAAAGGGAAAGTAACAACCTAACATTATAAAAAATTCATCTCGAAACCCCGACAAAACATATCATGGGAATATTTTTTATATATAGATTCGGATTGTCTGCCACCGAGTGCATGCTCCCCCTTTTTTTGGGTTGGCGGCAGCAGTGAAATATGCAATGCACTATAACAGTAAATTTGCAGTAATTTTTTTAATGTATTTATTAAAATATTGGCGGTGATAAAAAAACAGATGAAAATATTTGATTCACATTTTCATATTATTAATCCGAAATATCCATTGGTCAAAAATAGAGGATATGTCCCTCCGGTTTTCACAATTGACGACTACCGTGAAAAAGTTAAAGGATATGAAATTGTCGGAGGCGCTGTTATTTCAGGTTCATTTCAAGCATTTGACCAAGAATATTTAATTGATACTTTAAACCAATTAGGGAATAATTTTTTTGGAGTTGCAAACATTCCTATTGATATTAAAACTGTAGAATTAAATAAACTAAAAAATGCTAATATTGTTGCTGTAAGATTTAACTTAAAACGTGGAGATTCCGAAAATATAAAAAACATAGAAGAATTGTCAAATCGTTTGTTTGATCAATACGGTTGGCACACCGAACTTTACGTGGACAGTAAGGATTTAAACAATTTAAACGATAAACTTAAGAAAATCCCGAAATTTTCAATTGATCATTTAGGACTTTCAAAGGAAGGTTTAATTGATCTTTATCGTTGGGTTGAAAAAGGTGTAAAAGTTAAGGCATCAGGCTTTGGGAGGATTAATTTTGACCCAATTCCTATAATGAAGAAAATATATATAATCAATCCAAATTCCTTAATGTTTGGAACCGATTTGCCTTCAACAAGAGCGATAACACCATTTTCAACAAAAGATATTAACTTAATTAGAGACAATTTTACAGAAGATGAACAAAGGAAAATTTTATTTAAAAATGCTTTTGAATGGTATAATAAATAAAAAACAATACGAATAGTGGCTATAATTTATTGCAGCTTTGATGCTTAACTCAGTGGTTTTTGTATATTTACTCTGCACCGGAATTAACGGATAATAAAGTTGAGATTTTAACAACCTCACCAATCATTTATTAAGACTATTCCTTCCAAATTATCGTATTATTTAGAATCAAATCATTTTTTTAGTCATCTAATTATTACTTTTAAAAATAAAACAAATAAACTTTTGCACTTAAACAAATGATGCTTTTAACATTAATAACTTTTTTTATTTAAAGAAAATAATTAGTTGAAACAATAAAAGATTTTCAAAAAAATTAAAATAAGTTTTATGTTAATAAATATTGTTAAACTAACAATAATGATTACCAGCTTCGTCTTTTTAATGATGTTGGTAATTGAATATGTAAATGTATTAACGCACGGCAGTTGGCAGAAAAAGTTAGGTAAAAACAGATTTGCACAATATGTTGTCAGCATACTTCTCGGTGCAATTCCGGGCTGCCTCGGTGCATTTACCGTAGTTTCTTTATATATCCACGAAGTTGTATCTTTCGGTGCATTAGTCGGCGCAATGATAGCTACAAGCGGCGACGAAGCTTATGTGATGTTTCCCCTGTTCCCGCTTAAAGCTTTGATATTAACCGCAATAATTTCCGTAATCGGCTTATTAACGGCTTATCTTACCGATAAATTTTATAAAAATCAGAAACAAATAATATCTGCAATAAATGATCGTCTGGAATTGCATAAAGAAGATTATTGCAATTGCTTCGATAGAAAAACAATCTTAAAACAATTAAATAATATTAGTTTTGAACGGGCGTTATTGATTGCATTGCTCTTTTTGATGATGATTTTTTTATTTTCAGGATTTATTAATACCGACGGACGCAAGTGGATTCAAATAACACTGTTAATCGGTATTATAATTGCACTTTTTATTGTAGCAACTGTTCCCGAACATTTTTTAAAAAAACATCTGTGGAACCACGTACTGAAAAAACATTTTACAAGAATTTTCCTTTGGACATTGGGAACGTTATTAGTCCTTCATTTTTTGGAATCGTATATCGATATAAATGAATGGATAAAGTCAAATTATTATATTGTGCTGTTTCTTGCCGTCTTAATAGGAATAATACCCGAATCAGGTCCCCATTTGATTTTTGTAACATTGTTTGCACAAGGTTTAATCCCTTTCAGTATTTTAATGGCAAGTTCAATTGTTCAAGACGGACACGGCACTTTACCACTTTTGGCTGAAACAAAAAAGGGATTTGTTATTCTTAAAATGATAAATGTAATTGTCGGACTTGTATTTGGGTTGTTTGCTCTATCAGTCTTGAAAATGTAGCGTCATGTTATTTATAAATCTTAAAATAAAAAGGCTGTTTCCCTATTTTTAGAAACAGCCTTTTTTGATACTATTTCAAAAGCATCATTTTTTTACTTGCAGAATAACCGTTGGACTGCAATCTATAAATATATATTCCCGAAGCTAATTTAAAATTAGAAGCGGAAAAAGTAATAGAATGAGAACCTGCTTTTTGAAATCCATTAACCAATGTTGCAACTTCATTACCGAGAATATCATAAATTTTTAATGTTGTAGTTCCGGCTTTTGGTAAATTATATTTTATTATAGTACTGGGATTAAAAGGATTAGGATAATTTTGAGCCAGCATAAAGTTTTTTGCAATAATATTGTTGTCTGTTTTAACTTCCGTTATACCGGAAATAGGAGCAGAAAACATACCTCTTCCGTGAGTTGCAGCAAATAATTTTTTATCGGAAGAGCGATAATCCAAATCCATTACAACAACGTTCGGCAATCCGGTATCGTGCTGGGTCCAATGTGTGCCGCCGTCGGTTGTTACGAAAACACCCAAATCGGTTCCAACTATTAATGTATTGGTATCGGCGGGAGAAACCACAATACTATTTGCCGGAATATTCGGAAGGTTGCCTGAAATATTGACCCAAGTTTTACCATAATCAGTAGTTTTAAAAACTTTTTCACCGGGAGAAAATCCGGAGTAAGTTGCATAAGCAGTTCCGGCATTATTATAAGCGGAAGCTATTCTTGTACAAAATAAATTTGGTGTGCCCGTTCCTTGAGTCCATGTTTTGCCGTTATCTGTAGTTGTTTGAATAGTACCATTGCTGATGCCGGCGTAAATTGTTTTCAAATCTCCTCTTGCAACAATTACAGTTGAAATTTTAGCGCCGTATTTGCCGGTTCCGTCTCCGGTTAAATCACCGCTAATTGCCGTCCAAGATGAAGCCGAATTAGTTGTTTTCCAAATTCTATAAGTCCCTGCAACCAGATTATCCGGATTAGTAGGGTCTATAGAATAAGGCGAAATAAAAAGAGTTCTGTCGGTTGTACCGCTCCAAAAGGCTTTACCTACGGGGATACCCGTGGTAGCTTTATTAAATGAGCTCCCGTAGTCGGTAGATTTATATAATTGAAGGTTAACATATTCGGCGTAAATTATATTGGGATGCAGATAATTAACTTCAACAGCACCGCCGTCACCCCCTAAAATTACATACCAGTTTTGACCGCTTTGCGATCTTAAAGTACCGTTATCCTGAGATCCTCCATAATATATATTTTTAGAAGGATCAACTGCGCCATAATAAAATTGTGTTATATTTAAACCATAATTTTTGGGCTGCCAATATTTACCGCCGTCGGTTGATTTAAATATTCCGCCGTCTGTACCGACGTATAAAATACTGGAATTGTTCGGATCAAATTTTACCACGTGGAAATCAGCGTGAATGTACGGATATGGTGTCCCTTTGTACCAATTAGATATTTGAGCCCACGCTGTACCGGCGTCTGTAGTTTTCCAAAGGGAAATACCGGCAGCAAATATTTCATCGGGATTTTTAGGGTTAATAGATAGAACATTATCGTACCAGGCTTGTTTACCGGCATAATTGGAATTCTCCGAATAACTAGGCCCCGGAACTTTTAACGAATCAAAACTAATCCCTTTATTATGCGAATAACCTATGTAACTTACTCCGTTGGTTTTTAGATCCAAAGAAGCTATGTACAAATTATTCGTATCACTCGGTGAAATAGCCATTTCAATCCTACCGCGGTTTTTGCTGCTGACGTAAATTTGAGAAAATGTTTTGCCGCCATCAGTACTTCTCC
Source organism: uncultured Melioribacteraceae bacterium (assembly GCA_964640985.1). Classification (GTDB taxonomy): domain Bacteria; phylum Bacteroidota; class Ignavibacteria; order Ignavibacteriales; family Melioribacteraceae; genus CAZXJG01. The sequence goes on from CAZXJG010000012.1 coordinate 21,285, forward strand.
ATATTTGAGATTGATTAAAAAGTCCGAATGACACATAAATAGTAGTAGGTTTTGTATCGGCAATTTCAATATCCATACCATAACCTTTGGCAGATAATCTTGTTTTAAATGTTTTTCCGCCGTCAGCTGAGCTAAAAAACCCTCTTTTTGTTGCAGCCCAAAGCGTGTTTGTAGTTTTATCAAATACCAATTTATTTACGAAATAAAAAAGCGAATCGGCAGTAGAGCTTAACTGATTCCAAGTGGCACCGCCGTCGGTGCTTTTAAATATTCCCGCACCCCTGATGGCATCGTAATTATAAAAACCTTCGCCGGTTCCAGCCCAAATTGTATCCGGATTATTTGGATTCATCGCTAAAGAGCATACGGCTAAATTTTTCATTTTATCTTTAAGCGGATGCCACGTATCTCCTCCATCAGTACTTTTCCAGACTCCTCCGCTTACTGCAGCAACGTAAATTATATTTGAGTTTTTCGGATTAATTAAAATATCTCTGACTCTGCCGCCGATATTATCAGGACCTAATTCCGTCCAACTTAAAGTTGCGGCATTGCTTACCTTTGCCAAATTGATATTATTTTGTTTAATATGAGATAAGGCACTCGATTTCCACCCTTCGGGGATATGGCCGAGAGGGTATGCACGTTGTTCATAAAAGAATTGTTGAGCTTCACCCGGGTAACCAAATTTTGGAGCTTCTTTTTTTTCTTGTTTAATTTTCCATTTTAAAAAACTGTTGTTCTTCGTAAGTAATTGGTCGTTAATATTTAGAAATGAAATAATTAAAACCGAAGAAAGTATAAACGTTAAAAGAGATTTGTAATTGTTCGATATTTTCATTTTGTGCTCCTATTGCTTAAAACTTTTTGAATCATCCAGCCGTTTTTTTGTGAAAGGAAAATTTCCAATTTAAGAATTTTACCTTTTTTTGAGTTCACAATCCCGATTAAATCTTTGTTTTTCCGATTATTTAATAGTTTACCCGATTCATCATAGGCAAAATTCGGAGTTAAATTATATATTTCGTTTATTACAGCTATGCTTGGGTATCCCGGACTGGATTTCACGCTCAATGTTTTTACTTTCATTTTGTAATTATTACCTTTTAATTTATCTATACCGAGCACCTTTACGGAAACAAAAGATTTATTTACCGCGATTGCTTGCTGTTGTACATTACCTTGAGTTAAAAGGGGATAAACAGTTTTTTTCGATACTTTTGTAGTGCAGGAAATTAAAAATAAAAGTAAAAACAATACATTAATAATTCTGATTTTCTTTTTCATAGTTCGTAATTTGAATTAAATAATTTATTAAAGTTAATTTTAAGTAATTATTAGAAGCAATTCAAATAAAAAATATCCTCGTTTTGAATTGAATTGTTTAATTATTTTATCATTTCTTTTATTTTTTCAATTTCATCTCTTAAAAGGGCAGCGCGTTCAAACTCTAAATCTTTTGCAGCTTTAAGCATTTCCTCAGTCATTTCATCAATCAAATCTTGTTTCTGTTCTTTGTTTAAATATTTAATCACAGGTTCAGCCACTTTTAAAAAACCTACTGTTTGCCGTTCTTCTTTTTTCCGTACGTCTGCAACGGAAGTAGAAGATAAAATTTCTTCTCTGCTTTTGTAGATTGTTTTTGGCATTATGTTATTTAACCTATTATATTCGCTTTGTATCTTGCGTCTGCGGTTTGTTTCTTGAATGGTTTTTCGCATCGATTCCGTAATTTTATCTGCGTACATAATTACCTTTCCGTTTACGTTACGTGCTGTTCTGCCGGCTGTCTGCATTAAAGAGCGTTCGCTTCTAAGGAATCCTTCTTTATCCGCATCAATAATTGCAACTAATGAAACTTCGGGTAAATCCAATCCTTCTCTTAATAAATTTACACCGACAAGAACGTCAAAATCACCGATACGTAAATCTCTAATTATTTCAACCCTTTCCAATGCATCAATATCACTATGAATATATCGAACACGAATATTTAGTTTATCCAAATAATCGGTTAAGTCTTCAGCCATTTTTTTTGTAAGAGTTGTTACCAATATCCGTTCATGTTTTTTAACGCGGGCTTTTATTTCATCTAATAGATCATCTATTTGAGTTTTAACGGGTCGTACTTCAATTTTAGGATCGAGCAAACCGGTGGGGCGTATAATTTGTTCTATAAAAACGCCTTTGGTTTTGTTTAGTTCATAATCGCCGGGTGTAGCCGAAACATATATTGTGTTTTTTTCAAAGTTTTCAAATTCTTCAAATTTTAACGGACGGTTATCTAAAGCCGATGGGAGTCTAAAGCCATATTCAACCAAAGTTTCTTTCCTAGCTTTATCGCCATTGTACATACCTCTTATTTGGGGGATAGTAGCATGTGATTCGTCAATAATTAATAGAAAATCTTTAGGGAAGTAATCCAACAAACAAGACGGTCTTGTTCCCGGCAAACGGCCATCCATGTGGCGCGAATAATTTTCTATACCTGCACAGTATCCGATCTCACGTATCATTTCGATGTCGTATCTTGTCCGCTGTTCAATTCTTTGAGCTTCAAGATATTTTTCTTCCGACCAAAAATATTCGAGTCGTTCTTTAAGTTCGGCTTCAATTGTTTTAATTGCCCGGTTAGTTTGTTCCTTTGTTGTTACAAAATATTTAGCGGGATAAATAGGTATGGATTCAATCTCCTCAATTACATTTCCTGTAATTGAGTCAATTACCGAAAGGCGTTCAATTTCGTCACCCCAAAATTCAATACGTACAGCTTCTTCGTTTTGATATGCCGGTATAATTTCAACTACATCACCGCGTGCACGAAATGTACCACGTGTAAATTCAATATCGTTACGTGTATAATAAATATCTATTAAATTACGTAATAATTTCTTTTTGGGTATTTCCAAACCTTTATTCAGAAATAATATTTGACGTGCATATTGGTCCGGTGCACCAATTCCGAAAATACAACTTACACTTGCAACAATAATCACATCGCTTCTCCCTTCAATAAGAGCAGTTGTAGCCTTAAGGCGCAGACGGTCAATTTCTTCATTAATGGAAAAATCTTTTTCGATGTACAGATCGCGTTTAACTACATAAGCTTCAGGCTGGTAATAATCGTAATAGCTTATAAAAAACTCTACTGCATTATCCGGAAAAAAACCTTTAAATTCGCTATAAAGCTGAGCCGCAAGGGTTTTGTTGTGCGATATTACTAAAGTAGGCTTATTAACATTCGCTATCACGTTGGATATTGTGAAAGTTTTTCCGCTGCCTGTAACACCCAAAAGCACTTGATGCTTTTCATTATTGAGAATACCCTTAATTAGTTCGTCAATTGCTTTCGGCTGATCTCCGGAAGGTTGATAATGTGATATAAGTTCAAATTTATTTTTCATTATAATAGAATTCTGTATTGTTATACTAATTTATTAATTTAGTTAATATAATTTTAAATATTATAAACGTATAAAATATAAAGGGTGATGCTTAAATGAAAAAATATTTCTTGATTATTTTCTTATTCTCCAGTTTATCTTTTGCAAAAAATGTTGATTCCCTTAATTACCACTGGCAGCCGTCTTTGAAAACAGGACTAAATATAAGTCAAATCGCTTTCAGTCATTGGGCAAAAGGAGGGGCAAATTCTTTTACATGGACTTTAACCGGAGATTTTCATCTAAATTATAAAACCCCGGAATGGCTTTTTAGTAATGAACTAAAATCAGCTTATGGAAGAACAAAATTAGGAAACGGCACCTACCGTACAAATAACAATGAATTGTATTTGGAAAATATTTTTTCTTATGACGTAGGCTGGGAAGTAAATCCGTTTGTTTCAAATTCTATCCGCACTCAAGTAGCAGCCGGATTTAATTATAAAAAAAAGCCTGTTAAAAAGGTATCCGATTTTTTTGATCCGGGTTATATTACTCAAAGTTTCGGATTTACATATAATCGACATAAAACTTTTGAAACAAGGCTGGGAATAGCCTTCCAGCAAACGTTTACAAATATTTTCAATCAATATACCGATAATCCAAATACAAAAGATAAAGTTGAAAAGTTTAAATTTGAAACCGGGGTCGAATCGGTTTCTTCAACTGAATTTTTTATCGATACAAATCTGAAATTGAAAAGCCGACTCCGTTTGTTTACAAGATTTGAACATATTAATGTTTGGGATGTACGTTGGGAAAACTCAATTACTGCTAAAATAAATTCGTGGTTAGATATAAATTTTGCATTTCTTTTAGTGTATAAAAAATCACAATCTCCTTATACTCAAATAAAAGAAGGATTACAAGTGGGTGTTTTTTATAATATAATTTAAGATTGAGTATAAACTATAAAATATATCAAAAGGAAAATTGTTATGAAAAAGATATTTTTTATTATTACGATTTTTTTATTTACACTTTCTTTTCTTAAAGCTCAAGAGCAAAATCCGATAAAAGATACTCCGGCTAAATTAAGAATAAATAGTTATGAAAAAAGAATTGAAATGCGTAACAAATCACTTGTTAAAGAAGTTGCATTCCGTTCCATTGGTCCGAGTGTAATGAGCGGACGCATTGTTGATATTGCCGTTTCTCCTAAAAATCAAACTCATTTTTATGTGGCTTATGCTTCCGGCGGATTGTGGGAAACTAAAAATAATGGAATTTCTTTTACTCCAATATTTGATAATGAACCGAGTATGACTATTGGAGTTATTGCCGTTGATTGGCAAAACAATATTATTTATGTGGGAACCGGTGAAAATAATTCGAGTCGTTCGTCTTATGCCGGAACAGGAATTTATAAAAGTACCAATGACGGTAAGACGTGGATTTCTTTGGGGCTTGAAGGGACCCAACATATTGGGAGAATTGTAATTGATCCGAAAAATCCAAATATTATTTGGGTTGCAGCGCTTGGTCATCTTTATTCTCCAAACAAAGAACGGGGTGTTTTTAAAACAACCGATGCCGGTAAAACCTGGGTAAAAACTTTATATGTCAATAACAATACCGGAGCAATCGATTTGGTAGTTAACCCAAAAAATACAAATGAATTGTATGCGGCAATGTGGTACAGAATTAGACGGGCTTGGAATTTTACGGGGAGTGGGAGTAGTTCGGGAATTTATAAAAGTACCGATGGGGGAAATACATGGGAATTACTGACAACTAAAAATAGCGGTTTCCCTACAGGTAAAGGCGTTGGTAGAATCGGACTCGCTTTATATTCAGGGAAAAAGGAAATTCTTTATGCCGTTTTGGATAATCAATTTAAAAGAAAAAAGAAAAAGGAAAAATATGTTGTTACTAAAAATTTACTGCTTAAAATAAGTGTTCAAAAATTTTTAAAATTAAATCTTAAAGATTTAAACGATTTTTTGGATAGATATAACTTTCCTTATAAATATAATGCTGTACAAATATTCAAAGATATAAAAGCAGGTAAATATAAACCGGATGCTTTAGTGAAATATTTGCAAAATGCTAATTCTCAATTGTTTAATGTTCCGGTAATCGGTACGGAAATTTATCGTTCCGATAACGGCGGTAAAACTTGGGTAAAGGTGAATAAGAAATATATTGATGGTGTTTTTTATTCTTACGGATATTATTTTGGACAAATAAGAGTAGCTCCCGATAACCCTAACGAAATTTATGTTTTGGGTGTGCCGATATTAAAATCGATGAACGGAGGAAGAACATTTGTATCAATTACCAAAAGCGACGTTCACGCCGATAATCATGCGCTGTGGGTTAGTCCGAATTTGCCCGGACACATAATTCTCGGCAATGACGGGGGATTGAATATTTCTTACGATGACGGCAAAACCTGGCTTAAAGCCAATACGCCGTCTGTCGGTCAATTTTATTCCGTTACTTATGATATGGATAAACCGTTTAATGTTTACGGCGGAATGCAGGATAACGGTGTCTGGTATGGACCGAGCACTAATAAAGAGAGTATGAGATGGTATGCTACCGGACATTATGCTTTTAAATCAATTTTAGGCGGCGACGGTATGCAGGTGGCAGTTGATACCCGGGATAATAAAACCGTTTATGCCGGTTTTCAGTTTGGAAATTATTTCCGCATCAATAAATATACGGATAAAATGGAGAGTATTACTCCACCCCATAATATTGGACAAAGACCGTTTAGATTTAATTGGGAAACTCCGATTTGCCTTTCAGTGCATAATCAAGATATTTTATATTTAGGTTCAAATTATCTTCATCGTTCAATGGATAAAGGCAAAACTTGGCAAACAATTTCACCCGATTTAACTAAAGGAGGGAAAAAAGGGAACGTACCTTATGGTACATTAACCACTATCGATGAGTCGCCGTTAAAATTCGGATTGATTTATACAGGTAGCGATGACGGACTAATTTATGTTACAAAAGATGGTGGGAACTCGTGGAAGAAAATTTCAAATTCGCTTCCGCAAAATTATTGGATTACCAGAGTAACTGCATCCCGATACGACACCGCTACGGTATATGCCTCACTTAATGGCTATAATTGGGATAATTTTGATGCACTGCTTTTTCGTTCAACTAATTATGGTAACACTTGGCAGCGAATTGGGGAAAACCTTCCCCATGAACCGGTAAATGTGGTTAAAGAAGATCCGGTTAACAAAAATATTTTATATGTAGGTACCGACCACAGCGTTTATGTTTCACTTGATAAAGGGAAAACTTTTATGATTATGAATAAAGATTTGCCGGCGGTACCTGTTCGTGATTTGACTGTGCAGCCTCGTGATAAAAAATTAGTTATCGGTACTCACGGCAGGTCTTTATATATTGCGGATGTTGAATATGTTGAACAATTAACAACGAAATTACTGAATGAAGATATTCATTTTTTTAATATTCGTAAAATTACTTATAACAAAAATTGGGGGAAAAGAAATTTTAGCTGGTCTAAAATAAATTCTCCGAAAATTAAATTCGTGTTTTATTCTAAAAAACCGGGCGAAACGAAAATAACCGTTAAAACGGGAAATGGAATAATACTAAAAATGTTAAAAAATAAAGCAATACATGGACTAAATTATGTGAATTATAATTTAACAATAGACTCAACTAAAAATGATATTTATAAAAATTATCTTTCGAAAAAGTTGAACAAAAAAGTTAATTTAAAAAAAGCTGATAACGGTAATATTTATCTGATGCCAGGTAAATATGTAGTGGAAATAGAATTAAATGGTATAATTCAATCGAAAGACTTAATAATTAAGAAAAACAAATCAAAACGAAGAGGAGAGGGAAAAAAATTTCCGGTAGAAATGGAATAAATAATTTTTTTCAAAATATTGATATGAACTCAAATTTATTTATCCAATATTTATCAAGGATATGTCTTGACAAATATGAATCAATGTTATAGTTTTGATGTTCAATTTTGAAAGTATATTCCGCGTTAGCTCAATAGGTAGAGCATTCGGCTGTTAACCGAAGGGTTGTAGGTTCGAGTCCTACACGCGGAGCAATTTTTTTCCCCGCCCCCACATAATTCCAATTATTTATCTCAAAAAATTTATATTATAGATTTTCCCTTCAATTGGCTTTTTAAATTCTTCCGATTTCTTGTTTATTTATATATTAAAATTTATATTTAGTAATATATACATGCAAATATAAAGCTCTGCTATACGCAATGCGTGTAGCAAGATGTTTGTATCCAATTTGAAAAAGCGAGCGAATAAAAGGAATATTTCTATATTAAATATTGGAATGTTATCTTTGTTGAAAAGGAAAATATGAAATTAAACAAACAGCATATAAAATATATAGAATGGCTTAATAAGTTGAAAACAAGAATAAGAACAGCACAAGTAAAGGCTGTTCTTTCTGCGAATTCTGAATTAATTCAATTGTATTGGGATATTGGTAAAGATTTATTTGAAAAACAAGAAAATCAAGGCTGGGGAAATGCAATAGTTGAAAACCTATCAAAAGATTTGAAAGAAGAGTTTCCTAATATGAAAGGCTTTTCGAGAAGAAACCTTTTTTATATGAGAAGCTTTTATATACTCTACAAATCTGATTTTGAAAAAGCGCAACAACTTGTTGCACAAATCCCGTGGGGACATAATATCAAGATAATCAGCAAGTCAAAAAGCATTAAAGAAGCGATATTTTACTTAAATGAGACTTTTGAAAATAATTGGTCCCGTGGTATTCTGGATATGCAGATTGAAAATCATTTATTTGAAAGGCAAGGGAAAGCAATAACTAATTTTTTAAAAGCACTTCCGCAACCAAATTCTGATTTAGCAAATTACACTATAAAAGATCCTTATCTGTTTGATTTTCTTACATTGAAAAAAGATGCAGACGAAAAAAGTATAGAAGAACAATTAACAAAACATATTACTCACTTTTTATTAGAATTAGGAAAAGGATTTGCATTTATCGGCAGACAATACCTACTTAAAATAGGAGATAAAAATTACTTCATAGACTTATCATTTTATCACACAAAATTGTGTTGTTATATTGTTATTGAATTAAAAGCAAAAGGATTTAAACCGGAATATGCGGGCAAATTGAATTTTTATTTATCAGCTGTTGGTGAAACTTTAAAAACTGAAAATGATAATCCGACAATAGGAATTCTTTTATGCAAAGAACGAGATAAAATAGAAGCTGAATATGCATTAAGAGGGATGTCTCAACCAATTGGAATAGCTGAATTCAAATTGAGTAAAGCAATACCCAAAGGAATTAAATCAGAATTACCAACAATAGAAGAAATAGAACTGGCTATAACAATAGCTGTAATAATGCGGGCGAAAGTGCTAAAAATAAAGAGAATGAATAAAAATAAACGATATGACAGTTTGAAAGTGAATAGTGTTAAATTCCGCACTGCTCATAGCCCAAACCGTTGGGGGCAATAGGATTAACAAAAAATGGACATAATGAAAAATAGCAAAAAAATAGCGAAACCTTTTTTGAAATGGGCTGGTGGAAAATCTCAATTGCTTGATAAAATTGGGAAAATTCTACCACAAAATTTTCAAGGAAGCAATTTTACATATATAGAACCTTTTGTTGGTGGTGCTGCTATGCTATTCTGGGTTTTAAATAAATTTCCAAATATAAAAAAAGCAATTATAAATGATATTAACTCGGATTTGATTAATACCTACAAAGTAATTAAATATGATGTTGATAGATTAATTTATATTTTAAAGATTTTTGAAAATGAATATCATAATTTATCTGATAACAGTGAAAAAAAAGGATATTATTACAATAAACGAACATTATTTAACTCAAGAAAATCTGATAATACAATACAAGCAGCATTGCTCATTTTCTTAAATAGAACTTGTTTTAATGGGCTATATCGCGTTAATCGTAAAAATGAATTTAATGTTCCTGTAGGAAGCTACAAAAAACCTATGATTTGTGACAAAGAAAATTTATTGGCGATAAATAATGTTCTTCAAAAAGTAGAAATACTAAATGGAGATTTTGAAAACACTATCGATTATGCTAGTGGTAATACATTGTTCTATTTTGATCCACCTTATAAACCCTTGAGTAATACTTCAAGTTTTAATTCGTATGCTAAAAATGAATTTAATGACTCCGAACAAATTCGATTATCAAAATTTTGTAAGAAACTTGACTTGTTAAGCTATTATTGGATACTAAGTAATTCTGATGTAAAAGAGAAAAATCCAGACGATGATTTTTTTGACAAGATATATAGTGAATTTAATATTTCACGAGTGTTAGCAAGAAGAAATATTAATGCAAACCCAAACAAACGGGGAGAATTAACAGAATTGTTAATTACAAATTATAATTATGAAAAAATTATGTCGATTGCTCAATAAAAACGAAGATGAACTATTTGTACTAATAGTATCTACTTTTAAGAAAAAAATTACCCAATGGAGTTATTTCGTTAATTGGCAAAAAGTTTTAACCAATATAGAGCCAGTTGAAAAAGAATTAAATCTTTTAAATTATTTGGTGGGTAAAGAAAATTTAGAAATTGAAACAAAACAGTTGATTAGCCAATATCCGGAAGTTATTAAAGCTATTCCAATTCTTCTTGCCATACGAGACAATTCACTAGAAGTACTAATAGATACCAAAAATTTTATTTATAGTAAATTTGATTTTACAAAACGAAATTTATCGTCTGAAGAAATAGATGCTTTTTCAGATTTTATAATCAAAAGTGGATTTGGAGAACTTTTGAGAGATAAAAAAATAAAAAACCTTGTTGACTATGCAACCGGTGTTGAAGTTGGATTAGACAGTAATGGTAGAAAAAACCGTGGCGGCAGTTTAATGGAATTTCTTGTAGAAGAATTTGTTGGACGCAATATAAAATGACAATAGATAAAGCATATAATACTTGGGCAAATAATTACGATGCTGTTGAAAACAAGACTCGTGATTTAGAAAAAATTGCTGCGAAACAAACTTTAGACAAATACAATTATACAACAGTAGTCAAATTGGGATGTGGAACAGAAAAAAATACTGAATGGCTCGCAGAAAAAGCAAATTCAATTATCGGACTTGATTTTTCACCTGAAATGCTTCTTAAAGCGAAGGAGAAAATAAAATCAGACAAAGTTCAATTCCAGCAAGCCGACTTAACATTACCTTGGGATATTATAGACAATTATGCTGATTTGATTTCTTGCAGTCTGACTTTAGAACATATTTCCGACCTGAATTTTATTTTCAGCGAAGGATATAATAAGTTAAAACCTGAAGGCAAGTTTTTCATCTGTGAACTGCATCCATTTAAGCAGTATACAGGTAGTAAAGCAAAGTTTGAAAACGAGAATGGAATAATTGAACTTGAGGTATTTACCCATCACGTTTCAGAATATGTAAACGCAGCAATTAACAATGGATTTAAAATTTTGGAAATAAAAGAATGGTTCGATAATGATGATAAAACTGACATTCCAAGATTAATATCCTTTGTGTTTGAAAAATAAAACATACTACGCCCAACAAAATATTTATATCTTAATTTAAATAAAATCTTGGATTCAAGGAGTAAGTGCAACTCCTAACACATTTCCATTCGGAAACAGGTAAAATAGGGATGCCAAAATCCTTCAATAAATATAAATCCTATTCCCGGTAGTGGCAACCGACACTCGTACGGTTTGCGTGGGCCGCCCGGGTAATCAGCAGGGCTGACAGCACCGAATTCCGCAAGCCGATCAACTCATCGGTAACAACCCGGTAGCGATAAAAACGTTCGATCTGGGTATTCAGATGATTCAATTCCTCCAGTGCCCGTTCCAATCGTGGGGTAGTCCGTACCAACCCCACGTAATTCCACATTAACTGACGAATGGTTTTCATATCCTGTTGGATCAGGGCTTTGTCAGGAATCTGATCGCCGGTATACTGCCATTCCGGGTACTCCTTTTCGGACGGTTCTGGTAATCCATTGATCACTGAACCGATCTGATTTGCTGCCCGAGTGCCCCAGACCAGACCTTCCAATAAGGCTGAACTGGCGATACGATTGGCGCCGTGAACGCCGGTACAAGCCACCTCACCGATGGCAAATAAATTATCGATGGTTGTACGACCAAAAGTATCCACCCAGATACCGCCACAGAAATAATGAGCCGCCGGCACCACCGGAATCGGATCGCGGGTGATATCAATTTTGTATTGTTGGCAGAATGCATGGATATCCGGAAAACGTCGACGGATTTCGGCCGGAGTACCAACCACGCTAACATCCAGATACATATTGGTAGCACCATGAAGTAGCATTTCTCTGTGGATTCCACGGGCAGTAATATCACGGGGAGCCAAATCCTGCCATTCAGGACTGTATTTATGCATGAAGGGCTCACCATTACCATCAATAAGTTTTCCACCGGCACCGCGTATAGCCTCGGAAATCAAAAAATTTCCGGACGGGGGTTTGTGCAATGTAGTTGGGTGAAATTGAACGAATTCACAATTCAATACACGTCCACCGGCGCGGTATGCCATGGCCAGTCCATCACCCCGGGCGCCAACCGGATTGCTGGTCCGCAGGAATAATTGGCCCACTCCACCTGTTGCCAGAATTACTGTTTTAGCCAGAATTCGTTTCACTGATTTAGACTGCCGGTCATAACAATAAACACCCACACAAGCCCGGCGGGCATAGCGCTCTTGAATATCAATGCTGTGGTGAGACGTTGTAATCAAATCGATGGCGGTATGTCCCGACAGTACCTGCACATTATTGGATTTGCCGAC
>CAZXJG010000012.1:33569-33934 GCA_964640985.1 uncultured Melioribacteraceae bacterium
ATCACCGTCGGGACGACGATCAAAGGGTACTTTTAAGGTATCGATGAGGATTCGCCGGACTAGTCCCGGGCCTTCTGCCGCCAAGATTTCAACTGCTTCCCGGTTGTTATAATTGGCGCCGGCTTTTATTATATCGGTCACTAACAGATCAACAGAGTTTGAATCACCGTAGGCAATTATTCCACCCTGGGCGTAGTAGGTATTACTTTCTTCCGGCTGTTGGACCCGGGTCAATAAGGTAACCTGCACTCCCCTCCTGACCAGTTCCAGAGCGGCGGTGGCGCCGGCTATTCCGCTGCCAACCACCAGTACTTCGGTTGTGAAATCTCCGTTCATTGCAAACTACCCGATAGCGATCATGCGAT
>CAZXJG010000013.1:0-33716 GCA_964640985.1 uncultured Melioribacteraceae bacterium
CTGCAGGATTTAAATTACAAGAAATTACTAATATTACATCATCAGAAAAAAATATAATTTCATTAAATTATATTGATAACAATAGATTGGGTACAGAGGGTTATATACTTAAAGTAAATAGAAGCGGGGCAAAGATATTTGCCAATACTGCCAACGGCTTATTTTACGGTGTTCAAACATTATTGCAGCTTTTACCTCCGGCAATTTACAGTAACAGCGAAGTACCGGGTGTTAAATGGAAAATACCTTTTGTCGAAATTCGTGATAAACCTCGTTTCAAATGGCGTGGAATGATGCTGGATGTTGTGCGGCATTTTTTTAATAAAAAATTTATTGAGAAGTTTATCGATAATCTTGCAATGCACAAACTAAACCGGTTTCATTGGCATTTAACGGACGATCAAGGCTGGCGTATTCAGATAAAAAAATATCCGAAATTAACAAGCATAGGTGCCTGGCGAAATGAAACTATGGGTGACGGCAGACGATACGGCGGTTTTTATACTCAAAAAGATATTAAAGAAATTGTGCAATATGCTAAAGAGAGGTTTGTAACAATTATTCCGGAAATAGAAATGCCCGGTCATTCTGTGGCTGCACTGGCATCTTATCCCTACCTCTCTTGTAATAATCGCCGTATTGAGGTCGCAACGGATTGGGGTGTACATAAAGATATTTATTGTGTCGGTAAAAAAAGTACATTTAGATTTTTAAAAAATGTTTTATCGGAAATTATCAATCTGTTCCCAGGTAAATATATTCATATAGGCGGAGATGAAGTACCGAAAGAAAGCTGGGAAAAATCTGCACAATGCAGAGCTTTAATGAAAAAAGAAGAATTGAAAAATTTTAATCAATTGCAGAGTTATTTTGTAAAAAAAATTGAAAAATTTTTGATTTCAAAAGGGAAAAGATTAATAGGTTGGGATGAAATTTTGGAAGGGGGACTTGCGCCGGAAGCTACCGTTATGTCGTGGCGTGGAATTCAAGGCGGAATTAAAGCCGCAGAACAAGGGCACGATGTAATTATGTCTCCAACATCATTTTGTTATTTCGATTATTATCAGGGAAATCCTAGAAACGAACCGGTAGCCATTGGCGGATATCTTCCGCTTAGTAAGGTATATTCTTTTGAGCCTGTTCCCGATACATTAACAAAAAGCGAAGCAGAGCATATACTTGGAGCACAAGCGAATTTATGGACTGAATATATTCCCACAACACAACAAGCCGAGTATATGATTTTTCCTAGAATAGCTGCTTTGTCAGAAGTTGTTTGGACAAACAAAAAAGAAAAAAAATGGGACGATTTTGAGCGGAGAATTGTAATTCAAGAACAAAGATATAGATTTGAAAATGTAAACTATTCAAATAGTTCTTCAGAAGTATCAATTTCATCTGCGTTTGATAAATCCGATAAAAAAATAAAAGTTTATTTAAAGACCGATTTTAATAACTTAAGAATTTATTATGCTTTTAATAATAATTATCCGGACTTAAATTCAATATTATTTAGTGATACCTTGTTGTTTCAAAATGAATATATAATAAAAGCAGCCTCATTTAGAAATGATAAAATGCAGTTGCCGATGTCTGAAGAGAAATTTTATTTTCATAAAGCTTTTGGTGACAGTGTAACATATTTATCTAATTACAGCAGTAGATATAGTGCCGGCGGCGAGTTCGGACTTGTAGACGCGATTAAAGGTTCGAAATATTTTCGCGACGGTTATTGGCAGGGATTTTTGGGAAAGGATTTAAATGTAATTATTAATTTGAAAAAAGAAAAAATGATTTCAAAAATTTCAACGGATTTTCTGCGAAAAATTGAGACTTTGATATTTTTCCCGTTAGAGGTTAAATATTTTGTTTCGAGTAACGGTAAAAATTACGTTAAAGTGTTTGATAAAAAATTTGACAAACCGACCGACTATAAATCGATTGCTATAAAAACCGTAACTGCCGACTTTAAGTCTATTAAGGGAAGGTATATTAAGGTGGTTGCAAAAAATATCGGCGTTTGCCCCGCTTGGCATAAATATTCGGGGAAAAAAGCTTGGCTGTTTGTGGATGAGATAATAGTGCGGTAAACCGCAAGTTGGAAGACAGAAGTCGGAAGTCGGAAGATAGAATTTTTGTGTGCCAAATTCACAGGATTCCCGGAATCTTTAAAGATAACATCTAAAAAATTTTATCATTTAACCATGTCCTTTTCCCAAAGAGAGCCCGCGGATAGCCTAAAATTTTAATCAACCTTGAAAATCCACCTTCTTTGAAGGTGGTCATGTTCATTTGGCTATGCCTGTATTTGTTGACATAAATTGAATGATGAATATCGATTAACGAACAATGATTTACGATGTAACTCGAAAACATCGAAAGTCTAAAATCGTTAATCGGTGTTCGATATTCAAAAAGCAGAGAACTCTCAAAAGCCCCCTATGGGGGCAAACCAAAGCCACCTTCTAAGAAGGTGGATTATTTACTGCTATGGGCTCAAACTCATTATGTAAGGTTGTATAAAGTATAAAGTAAAAAGTATAAAGTAAAAAGTAGAAATATTTATTTTATCTTCCAATTCTATTGCTTTATGCCAAATAATTAGATTCTCAAATTCAAATCTCACAGCTTTTTTTAGTTTAAAGCATAGAGCTTGAAGCTCGAAGTCCACATCTCCCGACTTCCATCTTCTGTCTCCCGACTTCCGACTTCTGGCTTCCATCTTCTATCTTGCGGTTTACCGCACTATGAAAAAACTTACTTAATCAAAATGCAAATCAATCAATATCTAGAATAGAACCATTGTTTTTTCATAGCTAAATAAAGTTTTCATCTTTAAATTTAAATATAAGATTTAATTAAAAAAGGAGTAAAAGATGGCGGTAAAAGATAACTTTAAAAATGATAATAACGTTAGCGCAAAGAAGGACAATGATTCGAAATATTCTATGGATACACATTTAATTTATGGTAAGAATATTTCCGACAAATGGGATTATTCACATCACGTTACCGCTCCTATTTCATCATCAACAACATTTCGTCTCGATTCTGTTGAAAGAGGCGCACAAGGATTTATACAATTTGCCAATTCGTTAATGCAGGAAGGTAAAACACCGATTTTTATTTATGATAGGCTTGGAGAACCGAATAAAGATCTTTTAGAAGAAAATTTGGCTTATGTTGAAAAAGGAGAAATGGCAGTAACTTTTGCCAGTGGAATGGGTGCAATTTCCGGAATACTTGGAATGCTTGTGAAATCCGATGAACAAATATTAACTCACATAACTTTATATGGGTGTACCATTTCACTTTTTACAAATTGGTATCCGCGTTATAATATCGATGTAAAATCGATTAATCTAACCGATTTGAATGAAGTGCGTAACAGTATTTCGGATAAAACAAAAGTAATTTATTTTGAAACGCCGGCTAATCCGAATTTAGATATAATTGATATTAGCAATTTACGTAAGATTGTTGATAAAGTTAATGAAAACCGGGATGAGAAAAATCAAATTTATATCGTTGTCGATAATACTTTTGCCACACCATTTTGCCAGCGGCCAATTGAATTGGGAGCTGATTTTGTAGTTCATTCGCTTACAAAAGGCGTAGGCGGATTTGGCACAAATATGGGCGGTGCCGTAATAGGTAAAAAGAAATTTAGGGATTTACTGATGCTTTATAGAAAAGATTTTGGAGCGGTGCTCAACACAAGAAGCGCTTGGGCAATTTTAACTTACGGCTTGCCTACTTTATCGCTTAGACAAAAACAGCAAATTAAAACAGCCGGAAAAATTGCGGAGTTTCTTGAAAATCATCCGAAAGTAAAATTTGTGAATTATCCTGGTTTATCTTCATTTAAATACCATGAATTGGCAAAAAAACAGATGGTGGATTTCAGTGGTGATTTCGCACCGGGAGCACTAATTTATTTTGTGTTGAACGGTAATTCACCGGCCGAAAGTAAAGAAAACGGGAAAAAATTTATGAATTTTGCCGCCGATAATGCTTATACAATGACTTTGGCGGTAAGTTTAGGGCATACGAGAACTTTGATTGAACATCCCGCTTCAATGACACATTCGGTTATTCCGCCTGAAAAGTTAGTGGAGCATGGCATTGACGCCGGCGGTGTACGAATTTCTGTCGGATTGGAAAATGTAGATGATATTATACTCGATTTGAACGAGGCTTTAAATAAGTTATGATTTTTTGACACTGCTTCAATTAATTTGAGGCAGTGTTTTTAATTTTTAGATTAATGATGAAAGCAATTTTTTTAACCATAGTTTGCCTTTTTATTTTACCATGGGCAATTTTTGCTCAATCCGATACTACCGAATATAATAAATTGAAAAATGAACAAGTTATCGGTTTTATTAATGACGCTAACGGGAAAATAATTGTTACCGACAAAGGTTATTTTTTAATAAAAAACAGAGATCCTTATGAAGAATATTACCGCAGAATTTACAAAGACTCTACAATAGTCAATCCGAATAAGGTAATTAATGGAAATAATTTTGAGGTAAATTTCATTCCCATTATTTACAATAAAAATTTATTAAACGGATTTCATAGATTTCATAGAAAATTTAATCTCGGAGAAATTATTACAATATCAAAACAAGGGAAGCTGACGGTTATTCCGCAGGCAATCCCGGTTATTTTTCAAAAATATAATTCAGATAAAAAAGTTCGTCACAAAAAATGAATCGTAAAATAAATTTATCTTCAAATAAAATCTTCAATATTTGTTCGCTTTTATGAATAATTGCGGCACAAAACAATAAATTTTATCTTGATTTAAGCAAAGCAAATTATGACATGCTGTTAAATTCAGGGATACCGGCTAAGCAAATTGAAGTATCGAAATTTTGCACTTATGAAAGCCCAAAGCTATTTTATTCGTACCGGCGGGAAGGAGAAAAATCCGGCAGGGCATTGGGAATAATCGCAATGAGAAATAATTAATGAAAGCGGAAAATATAAAAATAAGTTTAGGATATATTCTCATCTGCTTGCTATGGGGCTCCACCTGGATCACTGTTAAAATCGGCTTGGAATCGTTAACACCATTTTTGGCAGCCGGGCTTCGTTTTTCGTTGGCATCATTATTCATTTATATTATTATGAGAATAAAGGGAATTACAATTCAAACGGATTTCCTTTCAATAAAACTTTACATTATAATGGGTGTTTTTGCTTTTGTTGTTCCGTTTGGAATTGTTTATTGGGCACAGCAATTTATTCAATCCGGCTTGGCTTCAATATTATTTGGAGCGTTTCCGTTTTTTGTTTTGATTTTCACAAGTTTTGCAATCCCTTCTGAAAAAATCGATTTTTTAAAAATAATTGCCGTTATTATCGGTTTTACAGGAATTTTTATCATTTTTTCAAATAATATTTCGGTTAATTTAAATAAAGATTTTTTAGGAATGTTGGCAATTGTATTCAGTGCTGCATTGCAGGCATCGGTTGCAGTTATTATTAAAAAATACGGTATGCATCTTAATTCATTATCAATGAATTTAGTTCCTTTAATGATTGGAGGAGTAGTTCTTGTGTTGGTTAGTTTTTTTGCGGAAAATTTATCTAAGGTTGTTTTTGATGCCAAAGCAATTCTTTCTGTAGGGTATCTTGCTTTTTTTGGTACCGTACTTACTTTTACCACATATTATTGGTTGTTAAAAAGGATAAATATTGTGATTTTATCGTTGTCGTCATTTATTACTCCGATTATAGCAATTTTTTTAGGATGGTTAATATTAAGTGAAAAATTTTCTACAAGGGAAACAATTGGAAGTTCGTTAGTGCTAATTGGTGTTTTATTTGCTAATTTAAAAAGTTTAATGAATTATTATTTTGTTAAAAATAACAGAAAGCTTATATGATAAATATTATTAGATTGAAAAATGCTTCCTTTTACGCTTATCATGGTGCGTTGAAAGAAGAACAAAATATTGGCGGTAAGTTTGAAGCGGATGTTGATATTTATACCGATTTTTCCGAAGCCGCATCAAAAGACGATTTACGTTTAACAATAAATTATTACGAAATTTATAAACGGATTAATGATATTGTTAATGATAATAAGTTTTATTTAATTGAAACCTTAGCTGTGAGAATTGCCGACGGTTTATTGAAAGAATATCCATTAATAAAAAAAATAATTGTCCGGGTAAGAAAAAACAGTGCACCTATCGGCGGTGTTCTCGATTATGTGGAAGCCGAGGTAGTAAAAGAAAATGGCGAATAATGTTTACCTTGGTTTGGGTTCAAACTTAGGAAATAAAATAGAAAATTTACAAAATGCCGTTAAGCGAATTAATCTTAATGATAAAATTAAAATAATTTCCTATTCATCTTTATATGAAACCGGTGCTGTCGGCTATGTTGACCAGGATGATTTTTTTAATGTAGTGTTGAAAATAATAACTTATTTTTCACCTTTAGAATTATTAAAAGAAGGTAAAAAAATTGAGTTGCAGATGGGAAGAAAAAAAAACTTCCGTTGGGGACCGCGGATTATCGACATTGATATTTTACTTTATGATAATTTAATTGTTAATGAAAAAGACTTTATTGTTCCCCATAAAGAGCTGACTAAGCGCGATTTTGTTCTTGAAGGTTTAATTGAAATTGATGAAAATTTGATACATCCGGTTTCGAAATTAAAATTAAAAAAATATTTAACGGAAATAAAAACAAAAAGTATTCTGAATAAATCTGAATTTGAATTTGCTTTTTAAGTGGAGAATATAATTTGAGTGAAATAAAAACTATTGCTATTGAAGGCGTTATCGGAGTTGGAAAAACTTCTTTAGCAAAAAAACTTGCTGAAAAGTTAAATGCAAAGTTGGTTCTTGAAGAATTCGAATCTAATCCGTTTCTTGAAAAATTTTATAACGACAGAGAAAGATTTGCTTTCCAAACACAGATGTTTTTTTTAATTAACCGGTTTAAACAACAGCAGCAATTAAATCAGGAAGACCTTTTTACTAATTATATAGTTGCAGATTATATTTTTGAAAAAGATAAAATATTTGCATATTTAAATTTAAGTGCTGATGAAATTAAATTATATGAAAGTATATTCCCGTTATTGCAAAGAGACCTTCGTAAATTTGATTTGGTAATTTTCCTTCAGTCGAGTGTTGACAGACTAATGTATAACATAAAAAGGCGGAACCGTAAAATTGAAAAAAATATCACAAAAAATTATTTAAAAGAATTAAGTGAAGCATATAACAGCTTTTTCTTTAAGTATAACAATACACCTTTGTTAATAGTTAATACAACGGAAATCGATTTTGTTAATAACCAAAATGACTTTGATGAATTATTTAACCAAATATTTAGGGAAGATAGAGGATTTGTTGAATATTTTAGTCCTACACCGCGGGGTGCATTATGATTAGATTAATTGTTTATGGAATAATAATTTATTTTATTTATCGTAGTTATAAATATTTTAAACGGCTTTTTGCTTCTCCTAAAAAAGGGCAAACAGAATTTAAAAAAGCTGAAACTCCAAAATCACGATTAAATATAAAAAAAGAAGATATAATTGATGCAGAATTTGAAGATTTAAAAGAAAAAGATAAAGAAAAAGAAAAAGATAAAGAAAAAAAAGAATAGTCTGTTTTAATGTCGAAAGAAAATTTTGTATCTCGTCTTATTTCCAAAGCAAGTAGAAATTTTTTAAGTCTAAAAGAAATAAAAAATTTTTATATCGGATCACCAAAAAAAATATTGATAGTACGTCAGCACAATCAATTTGGAGATTTGTTAGCCTCCGTACCTTTATTCCGAGCTGTTAAAGAAACTTTCCCTCAATCTAAAATAACAGTGATTGTTAGTCCGCAAAATTATTATGCAGTTGTTAAAAATAACTATATCGATGAAGTTCTATTATTCGATAAGAAAAAATTACTCAATATTTTTTACGTAAAACAATTTCTCAAAAAAATCAGAAGCCGGTTTGATGTTTGTATTATGCCCGCAACGGTCTCGTTGTCTTATACCAGCGGATTAATTTGCCGATTGTCCAACTCAAAAATTAGAATCGGTCCGTCATCGCTAAACGGCAAAAAAAATCCATTCGATTATTTTTTTGATAGAAAAGTTGTTTTGAATTGGGCTAAACATCCTGATGCACATGTCTCGGATTTTGAATTAGAATTAGTAAGACCCTTTGGGATTAATACTAATTCTTTTAGAACCACTATCAATTTTAATGAAAATGATACGGGAAAAGTTGATGAATTTATTTCACTATTGAAATTAAAACGAAACCAAAAATTGATTGGTCTTCATATAGGAGCGGGAAAATCCAATAATAGATGGGCTGTTGAAAAATTTGTTGAATTAATTCATCAATTAAATGGGGAATTTGATTCTAAATTTTATATTACAGGTAGTAAAAAAGATAAAAATGAAATAAATTATTTTAAAAAGAAAATAACAATAGAAATTGCATATTTTTTAGATAGAAAAATATCCGAGCTTACGGGTTTAATATCTAAAAGTGATTTGTTTATAACAAACGACACCGGTGTGATGCATGTTGCCGGTTCAACCGATACACCTCAAGTTTCAATTTTTGGTCCGACAAATCCTTTTAACTGGGCTCCAATCGGCTCTCAAAAATATTTTATAAAAAAATCCGATTTTATTGATGATGTATCGGTTAATGATGTATTTGATCTTTGTAAAATTATTTTGACAAATAAAAAACAAACGAATAAAAATTATGACTAAAATTGCTGCAATTGATATTGGAACAAATTCATTCCATTTAATTATTGTAGAAATAAAGAAAAATGGGAATTTCAAAATTATTGATAGAGAAAAAGAAGTTATCCGGTTAGGCAAAGGTAATAAAGGCGATATTAAAAAGATAAGTGAAGATGCAATAATTAGAGCATCCGATACAATTAAGAGATTTAAAGGAATTGCAGATTCGCATAATGCGGAAGTACATGCGGTTGCCACAAGCGCTGTTCGGGAAGCTTTCAATAAAAACGAATTTATTGAAAGAATTAAAATGGAAACGGGAGTTGAAACCGAAGTTATAAGCGGAGAAGAAGAAGCGCGCTTAATTTATCTTGGTATCCTCAAAGCCGTACCTGTTTACGATAAACGAACATTATGTATCGATATTGGAGGCGGCAGTACCGAACTTATGATTGGTTATAAGGGTAAAATTCTTTATTCAGCAAGTATAAAATTAGGTGCGGTACGACTTACACAAATGTTTTTCCCCGATTATAAAATAACCGAATCGCGTTTGGATAACTGCTTAAAGTGGATTAAGGGTGAATTATTTAATATACTAAAAAAAATAAACGACATCGGATTTGAAATTGCTGTTGGCTCATCGGGTACTATAATGTCGATAGGCTTCATGGTTCTAACACAAAAAAGTAAAGACGTTGACGATTCGGCTATCCTGAATAATTTTGAATTTTCTAATGACAAGTTGGAAAAAGTTGTTAAGAAAGTATTTCAAAATAAAACTTTAGTAGAAAGGCAATTAATTAGAGGTTTAGATGAAAAAAGAGCCGATATTATTCCTGCCGGAATTTTAATTTTAAAAACAATTTTTGAACAATTAAAATTGAAAAATATTCTGGTTTCCGGTTATGCACTTCGTGAAGGCTTAATTATAGATACAATACAAAAAATCAGTCCTTCGGGAGAAAGTCCGAATCTGCACGATATAAGATTTGAAAGTGTAAATCAATTAGCAGATTCATGTAATTATGATAAGATACATTGTCAACACGTAGCAAAATTAGCTTTACATCTTTTTGATCAATTGAAGGAACTTCATCACTTAAATGATGTTTATCATGAATATTTGGACGCAGCCGCAAGGCTTCATGATATTGGATATCATATTTCGCGCAATCAACATCATCATCATAGTTTTTATATTATTAATCACAGCGATTTACTCGGCTTCAATCAGAAAGAAATAAAAATAATTGCAAATATTGCAAGATATCATCGTAAAAGTCACCCGAAATCTATACATAAAGATTTTGATTCGCTGCCCGGTGAAGCACAAGAAATTGTAAAAAAGTTGGCTTCTATTTTAAGAATTGCAGATTCTTTAGACAGAACTCATTCCGATAGGATAAAATTAATAGAGGCCGAACTTGAGGACAAAATTGTAAAACTTAATGTTTTTTATAAAGGTAAACTCCCGGAAATTGAAATATGGAATTTTAATAGAAGAAAAAAAATGTTTGAAGAGGTTTTTAATAGGAAAATTAAGCTGAATACTATAAAAAAATAGTTCGATAAAACACAATTGGTCCGGAATGCCGTTTTACACAAGCATCTATGGGAAACGAGATTATCGTTGTAAATGACATTTATTTACACCTTTTTTATTTAATATAAGCAATTTACCATTATGAACTTTGATGAAAAATATATTGAAAGATGTTTTGAATTGGCAAAACGCGGTAAAGGTAAAGTTAGTCCGAATCCATTGGTCGGTGCTGTATTGGTAAAAGATAATAAGGTAATCGGCGAAGGTTATCACGAGTATTTTGGGGGTCCGCATGCCGAAGTTAATGCAATAAAAAATGCAATTGGCTCTGTAAAAGGTGCAACTTTGTATTGTAATTTAGAGCCCTGCTGCCATACAAATAAAAAAACTCCGCCCTGTACTCCATTAATAATTACACATAATATTAAAAAAGTTGTAATTTCTAATATAGATCCCAACCCTTTCGTCAGCGGGAAAGGAATAGAACAATTAAAAGAAGCAGGGATTAAAGTTGTTTCAGGAATTCTTCAGCGGAAAGGAGAGGAGATAAATAAATTTTTTTTCAAATTTATTCGATCAAAATTGCCTTATGTTACCTTAAAAATTGCTGCTTCTAAAGATGGTAAAATAACACGTAAAATAGGTACTCAAACACGAATTACCAATGAAAAAGCCCAAAAGTTTGTTCATCAATTACGGGCAGAATACGATGCGGTACTAATAGGTGCAAATACTGTCAAAATTGATAATCCCTATTTAACCGTAAGATTGGTTGAAGGGAGAAATCCGGAAAGAATTATACTTGATGGCAGATTAAAATCACCGGTAGATGCTGCAGTTTTCAGCCTTCCCGATAATAATAAAACATGGCTTTTTACCAAGTTAAATTCAGATAAAAATTCGGTTTCCCGTTTTACGGATAAAAATATAAATGTAGTTCAATTAAAACAGTGTAATAAATATTATTTGGAGTTAAATTCAATATTAAAATATCTATCCGATCAAGGAATTAGTTCTCTATTGGTTGAAGGCGGACAAAATATATTTTCCGAATTTATTGAAAAGGAATTGTTCGATGAAATTGTTTTAATTAATTCTAATGATATTTTTCGCGAAGGATTGGATGCAATGAAACAAAAGTTTTCCCAAAATGTAGTATTATTAGAAAGGTTCTCATTGGATGATAATACTGTTTCTATTTACAGAAAGAGAACATATTTTTAAAGATAAATTAAAATTATTTTAGTGTTGTTATATGTTTACAGGTTTGATTGAAGAAATAGGGAAAATATCTAAAATTTTACCGATTCCTAACGGCAGAAAAATTTTTGTAATCACTGAAAAAATTCATGAAGATTTAAAAGTTGATGATTCGGTATCGATTAATGGGGTTTGTCTTACCGCGATAAAAGTAGAGAAAAATGGTTTTTGGGTTGAAGCTGTCGGCGAAACTTTGATCAAATCTACTATTTCGCATATTAGAATAAATGAAAATGTAAATTTGGAAAGAGCCTTACGTTTTAGCGACAGACTTGGCGGGCACTTAGTGCTTGGGCATATAAACGGTATTGGGAAAATTAAAAATATTGTTCAACGGGGCAATAATTTTTTATTGGAAATAAATTTACCGGACGAGCTTATGAAATATGTTGTGCCGGAAGGTTCAATTGCCGTTGAAGGTATTAGTTTAACTGTAGCACAAATAAAACAAAATTTAATAGGCATTTCGGTGATTCCCCACACTTGGGAAAATACTAATTTAAAGCAGAAGAAAATTGGTGCTGATGTTAATATCGAAGTTGATATTATCGCAAAATATTTGGAAAAATTTACAATTAATAAAAAAAACAATAATTTAAAATTGACTGAGAATTGGTTAAAGGAGAATGGATTTTAATGAAAAAGAATATATTCACAAGCATTGAAACTGCTTTGGAAGATATACGTCAGGGGAAAATGGTAATTGTTGTTGATGATGAAGATCGTGAGAACGAAGGCGATTTAATTATGGCGGCAGAATTGGTAAGACCTGAGGACGTAAATTTTATGGCTTCGGAAGGCAAAGGGATGATTTGTGTGGCAATTACGGAACAAAGGGCCAAAGAATTAGAGCTGGATTTAATGGTGAATAATAACACGGCACTTCATAATACGAATTTTACCGTAACTGTAGATTATAAAAAGGGTACTTCAACCGGGATATCGGCTTTTGATAGAGCTGCCACAATTAGAGCATTAACCGACAATTCAATTCAACCGCATGATTTCGCAAAACCGGGGCATATTTTCCCTTTGATAGCGAGAAATGGGGGTGTTCTTAAAAGAAGTGGGCATACCGAAGCTGCAATGGATTTGGCAAGGTTAGCCGGCTTGAAATTATCCGGAGTGCTTTGTGAAATTATGAATGCCGACGGCACAATGGCAAGGGTACCTCAATTGGTTGAGTTTGCAGAAAAACATAAATTAAAAATCATAAATATTGCAGATTTAATTGAATTCAGACGGGGAAAAGAGAAATTAGTTAGATGTAAAATAGTTGTTGATCTGCCTACTAAATGGGGACACTTTAAACTTCATCTTTATGAAAACATTTTAGACCCGAATGATAATTCCGTAGCTCTTGTGAAGGGTGATATCAGCACCGATGAACCTGTTTTGGCACGTGTTCATTCGGAATGTTTAACAGGTGATGTATTCGGTTCGAAAAGATGTGATTGCGGTGACCAACTTGCAGCATCTTTGCAGATGATAGAAAAAGAAGGCAGGGGTGTGTTTCTTTATATGCGTCAAGAAGGACGGGGAATCGGCTTGGTTAATAAATTGCTTGCTTATTCACTTCAAGAATCAGGTTATGATACTGTTGAAGCTAATGAAAAACTCGGATTCAAACCCGATTTAAGAAACTATGGTACCGGAGCACAAATATTAAAGGATCTTGGATTAACAAAACTCAGACTTCTGACTAATAATCCGCGCAAGATAATCGGATTAAAAGGATATGATTTGGATATTGTTGAAAGGGTGCCGATAGAAATTTGCCCTAACGAGATTAATGAAAAATATTTGAAAACTAAAAAAATAAAAATGGGACA
Organism: uncultured Melioribacteraceae bacterium; assembly: GCA_964640985.1. Taxonomy (GTDB): domain Bacteria; phylum Bacteroidota; class Ignavibacteria; order Ignavibacteriales; family Melioribacteraceae; genus CAZXJG01. The sequence goes on from CAZXJG010000013.1 coordinate 13,384, forward strand.
TTTAATTTTAAACGAAGATAAGAAGAAAGTATAAAAGGAGCATTAAAATGGAAAATGTAATTCAAGGTAAACTTGTTGCGAAAGGCAAAAAATTTGCAATAGTTATTAGTAGATTCAATGAATTTATTTCAAACAGGCTTCTTGCAGGTGCATTTGATTGTATAGAAAGGCACGAGGGTAATATTAATGATGTAACGGTTGTTTGGGTGCCCGGAGCATTTGAAATTCCGGTTACTGCAAAAAAATTAGCTCTAAGTAAAAATTATGATGCAGTAATTTGTCTTGGTACTGTGATACGCGGTGCAACTCCGCATTTCGATTATATATCGGCTGAGGTATCAAAAGGAATTGCAAATGTTGCTTTAGAAACTTTGACACCAGTTATTTTCGGAGTTATTACATCGGATTCCATTGAACAGGCAATTGAACGGGCAGGTTCAAAATCGGGCAATAAAGGCTGGGATGCGGCACTTTCGGCAATCGAAATGATAAACCTGTTTCAAAAATTATAAAATGAAATTTTTATTTTAGCCGGTAATTATAAACGAGTCTGCTCCGAAAAGATATAAATTAAAAATATGAAAATTTTGGTTGATATTTCCCTTTCATAGATGACATCTACTGTATTTATTTTTAATTTTTGATAAGAAGCGTCACTTCAAAAATTGTGTTTTTATTATACTTGACCTTTTAGAACTGAACTCATAAATTAATACCGGATGTTTATATAACTATTGGGTTTCATGGAGAGAAAGATTATGCAAAAACAGAAAAAACACTAACTTTGTAAATTATATAAGAGAAAATAATGTTTAAAATAAAAGGAAGAACATTATCTAAAATTCCCATTGAATACGATTGGTCGTTTTCAGATAAGACAATCAAAGATACTGCATATATAACTCATGGTTATTATACTTATCCTGCTAAATTTATTCCACAACTATCAGCAAGAATAATTAAAGAATATAGCGAAGTGAAAGATATAATTGTTGATCCTTTTATGGGGAGCGGGACAACAATAGTTGAATCCTTAGTAAATCAAAGAATTGGTATAGGGACAGATATAAATGAAATTGCAGTATTACTTTCAAAGGTAAAATCTACACCAATCGAATATAACCTATTATTGAATGAATTTTCAAATTTAATTTTTAATTTACAATATAGATTAAATGGGAATTTTACAAATGAACTTAATACTGCCAAAAAACATATAATTTTGCCCGAAAGAGTTGATTACTGGTTCAAATCTCATATTAGGGATAAGTTAATAATAATATTAAACTCAATCCTTAAAATAGAGAACATAGATGTAAGAGATTTTTTCCTAATAGCTTTTGCTCAAATATTGAAGACCTGTTCAATTTGGCTGCAAAAAAGTGTTAAGCCAACAAGAGACTTTAATAAAAAAGGAATTGACCCACTTTATAAATTTGAATGGCAAACAAAAAGAATGATAAAAAAACATAAGGATTTTAATCTTATTTTAAATGAAGAAGTGAAAAGTAATATTTCAAGTTTTAGAATTATAAAAAATAATGACGCAAGAAATTTACTTTGTGGGGATGGAGAAGCTACATTAATTGTAACCAGTCCACCTTATGTTACTTCATACGAATATGCAGATTTACATCAATTATCATCATTGTGGTTTGGTTATTTGGATGAATTATCAAATTTTAGAAAAAAGTTTATCGGAAGCTCTTCACGAGAACGAAATAAGATTGAACTTCAAAGCAAAATTGCTGAAAATATTATTTATCAATTAGGTAATAATAAAAAATCCATAGAAGTTGAAAACTATTTTGCTGATATGTTGGAAAGTTTTATTGAAATGAAAAGGGTATTAAAAATTGGTGGTAAAGCAGCTATCGTTATAGGGAATACAAAATTAAAAGGCGTAGAAATATTAAACGCAGAAGTATTCAAAGAACAATTTGAAAATATCGGATTTAAAACTCATAAAATTATTCATAGAGAAATACCATCTAAAATGCTACCTTCAACCCGTGACCCAAAGACTGGAAAATTTACGAAAGTAACAAATAAAAAATTGCTCGTTTACCCAACTGAGTATATTTTAATAATGGAGAAAATATAATTATGGGAAAATTTACAATTGACGACTTATATTTGATTTATGATAAGTATAAGGAAAAATACAGAAAAAATACGTATAAATATATGAGTCAAGTTTTAACGGATGCAAAACCATTGCACAAAAAAAGTTTTACTGGCAACGACCATGAGCAATCATGGAAAGCATTTAAAGGCAAGAATCTTGAAAAATTAATTATTTATATCATTGAAAGTGAAATAAGAGATTTGGGATCAAAAATTGTTGATGGCAATAAACTTGAACGAACAAAAGAAACAAATTTATCAACAGAATTATCGAGTATTAAAAGAAACTTATTGATCGATTATGGAGAATTTGGTTATCATTTACCAGACGTTGATATTATTATTTATGAACCAAAATCATATAAAGTAATTGCTGTTTTGTCAAGTAAAGTAACACTGCGAGAAAGAATTGCACAAAGTGGCTATTGGAAATTAAAGTTATCTTCACAAAAATTAACTAAACATATACAAGTATATTTTATAACACCAGACGAAGATAGAACTTTGGTTACTAAAAACCCTGCAAAGAAAGGTAGAGCTATTGTTGAAGTTGATTTAGACGGTAGTTATGTTTTAAGTGAAACAAAAATTGAAGAGAGTAATAAAGTAAAACCATTTGATAAATTTATTGATGATTTAATGAAAATTCCGAAAAAACAGAATTCTTTGAAGAATTAGAAAAAGTAGCAAAAGAAATAAAAAGAATTTTAAAAGATGATAAAATAGTTGCTTGGCTAATTGGAGATCAATGGATAAAAAAGAAATTTACACCAACTGGATTTTTGCTTTATGAAAGACTAATAAAACATTTTGAAACAATTGATATAATTTCTGTAACAAGACATAATCAAACTTCAAATACCGGTATTTGGCATTATAGAGCAAGAAAATTTAATTTCTATTTAAGGGGTTTTAAATATTTATTTATTATGAGAAAAAACACGAAAGCCTAACAGAACCTATATGTAATGCGGGTTTAAGTGCTAAAAACTAAGATTATGCACGTAAATAAAATTATTAATAAACTGAAAGTAAAGTGCAATAAAATCCCGTATTACGCATAGCTAAACTGTTATCATTAAAAAAAAATTATTTTAGTTGTTTTATAATTTAAAATCTTTTTAATCTGAAATTAATTGCATTCGAAATAATTGAATAGAAAAATTAGTCTTTGCAAAAAGATGTTTCAAGTAATTGATAAACGATTGTTGTTTTTTTGTGTTTTATTTGAGGAAAGATAATGAAGATATATAATACTTTATCGAAGAAAAAAGAGGAGTTTCATCCGATAGATCCGCATAGTGTTAAAATGTATGTTTGCGGACCAACCGTGTACGATTATTTTCACATTGGCAATGCAAGGTCTTTTATTATGGCGGATATAATACGCCGTTATTTGATATACAAAGGTTTTAATGTGAAGTTTGTAATGAATTTAACGGATGTTGATGATAAAATAATAAAAAAATCCAATGAGGAAAACATAACTCCTTCGGAAATTGCCGAGCGGTATATAAAATCCTTTTTTGACGACATAGAGAAATTAAAGATTAAAAAAGCCGATGTTTATCCGAAAGCTACGCAGCATATAGATGAAATAATTAATATTATAAAAAAGTTAGAATCTAAAGGCATTGCTTATAACAAAGAAGGAAATGTATTTTACGATGTTTCGAAATTTAAGGGATATGGGAAATTAAGTGGAAAAAAAATAGAAGAACTTGAAGCAGGATCAAGAATAGAAATAAATGAAGAAAAAAATAATCCTTTGGATTTTTCCCTATGGAAAAAAGCAAAACACGGTGAACCTTTTTGGCAAAGTCCGTGGGGAAAGGGGCGTCCCGGATGGCATATTGAATGTTCTGCAATGAGCATGAAACATCTTGGCGAAACTTTTGATATTCATGCCGGCGGTCACGATTTGATTTTCCCCCATCACGAAAATGAAATTGCGCAAAGCCAAGGCGCTACGGGTAAACAATTTGTGAAATATTGGATTCATTTCGGTTTTCTAAATTTTCAAAATGAAAAAATGTCGAAATCGCTTGGTAATTTTTTTACTGCACGGGAAGTAGTGAAAAAATTTTCTCCTGAAGCTATCAGGTTATTATTTTGCCAAACTCATTATGCAAGTCCGTTAAGCTTTAGCAATCGGCTGCTCCACTCTTCCGAAAAAGCACTTGAAAAAGTAACGAATTTTGTTCAAACGGTTAAGTACAAAGAAAACTCTGCGCTTATAGATGGTGAATATCCTGAGTTTAATATTCAATATTATTACGATAAATTTGAAGAAGCAATGGATGATAATTTTAATTCGTCTAAAGCTGTAGCCGTTATTTTCGATTTGATAAGGGAAGTAAATAAAATTATTGACAATAGTGAAAATCTTGGCGAAATATTTTTTCAGGATATTTTAGAATTTCTTAATGTTACCGCAGAAGGAGTTTTAGGTATTATCCCGGGAACAGATGAAAATCAAAAAAATGAAGAAACTGTTGATAAACTCTTAAACTTGATAATTGAAATACGCGCTTTGGCAAAAGAAGAAAAAAATTATAAACTGGCAGATAAAATCCGGGACGAATTAACCCGGATTGGTTTTTTACTTCGTGACGGGAAAGACGGTACGGTAATAATAAAACATAAAAATAATTCTTAGTTTGTTTTGAATGGCTTAGTTTTTGCTGTAAATTTATTTTTAAAAAGTTCTGGGATCGTAATATTTTTTTAATAGAAAAAGGCTAAATATATATGAAAAAGTATTCTAAAATATTTGTTATACTGCTATTATTTAACGGTGTTTTATTAGCACAAGGTACTGCCGGTACCGATGCTAAATATGAATATCGTACACTTATTGATTTGCCGACTGCGGGAATTTTAAAAAAAGGATTTGTCGGTGTATCGATGGATGTAATGCCTTATGGTGTTGTTATATCAAAAATAGAAGTAGGCGTTTTCGAAAATTTTAGCTTTGGTATATCTTATGGCGGTTCTAATATTATTGGTACCGGGAGAGTTAATTGGTATAAGCGCCCCGGTGTAAATTTACGTCTGCGAATTTTGAATGAAACTCAATCATTGCCTGCAGTAACTTTTGGGTTCAATTCTCAGGGGAAAGGGCTTTATTACAAAAATCTTGATCGGTATGAGATAAAATCGCCCGGTTTATTTGCGGCTTTTTCTAAAAATTTTGATTTTTTAGGGTATTTAAGTGTACATGGCGTTCTAAATTATTCGTTTGAAAGAAATGATGGAGATAAAGATTTCGATTTGGGTGTTGGAGTTGAAAAGACACTTGGGAGAAAGGTTTCATTAGTTGCAGAATATAATTTTGCAATTAACGATAATACGGGAAATGCTTTGGGAAGTGGAAAGGGATACTTAAATATGGGAATCCGGTGGTCGGTTGGTGAAGGATTTACGGTAGGCTTGGATTTACGTGATCTTTTGGATAATAAAAAATTTAACGGAAGCAAAGCGGATAGAGGTATTTTCGTTGAATATATTAAAGGGATATTTTAAGCTGTATAGTTAATTGAACATAAAGTTTAAAAATTCGTACATATAAAAAAAATAACCCCCGAAATTTATTTTTTTGGGAACATTTTGAGGCATATTTTTTGTAATAAGTTAGGCAGTTATTAAAAGAGGTGAAAACATGAGACCTAAAATTATTATATTAGCAATATTTACTGCAGTTGCATTATCAGGATGTTATACACAACTCACCATAAAAGATCAAGGTAATTACGGATATAACAATAATCAAGGCTACAACAATCAAACATATAACAATCAAGATACGGTTGCGTATCAGGACACAGCGGCGGTAGATTCGGAAGCTTATTATAATGAAGGAAATTATCCTGATAACGGCGGTTATTGGGGTGGAAACGGAAATTATGGTATAAATAATTACTATAATCCGTTTTATCTGTCAGGATATAATGTTTTTCTTAATCCGTACTATCCTGGATTTGGATTTTATTCCAACCCGTTTTTCTGGAACTATGGATGGGATAGCTATTCTTATTATGGATTGGGATATTTCGGTCCGAGTCCTTATAATCCGTACTATTGGAACGATTATTATCCATATTATAATAATAACTTTTGGGGGAATTATTTTACACCGAATAAATATAAATATAGGTACAGAACGAATTTTTATTCCGGTTTAAGAAACAGCTTAGGCGGCAGAGGATATACCTTAAGAAGAAGAGGCGGGCGTTCTGATAGAACCCCTTATTCAAGAACCGGTATGGGAAGAAACGGAGAGTATGATAATTCTCCAAATAGAGGAAGAAATGTTGATAATACGCAGCTTAGAGGTTTAAGAGCCGGTGTATCTGTACAAAGCGGTCGTAGTTCGCAAACTGAATATCGTAATAAAGAAAAGATTTTAAGAAATAGAGGTAACCGGAGTGTTCAAAGAAAATCCAGAAGATATATTAGGCGAAATAATAATGAAGTTAAAAAGGCAGTCCCTAACAGAAATAAAAATTCAAGAAAAGCATTTACAAGACCTTCAAAAAGAAATTCAAAATCTTCGAAAGGGTCCGGTAAAAAATATGAAAACCGTAAATCACGTAGATCAAAAGTTTTAAGAAGAAATTCATCTAATATATACAGAAGCAGACACTATATTAAAAATCGGCGTTCTTATCGTTACAAATATTATAGACCAAAAACTTATTCAAGAAAATATTCTTCTCCAACCAGATCAAAAAATTATTCTATCCCTCGCAATTATTCCAATAGGAGCCGGGACAATAATAGTTATAGACCAAGCCAGTCACATAGTTATTCTCCGAGTCATTATTCCGCACCTGCACGAAGTTATAATAATAGCGGAAGATCAAGTTCATCGAGGTCATCTTCATCGAGGTCATCATCTTCCCGGAATAGAGGCGGCGGTAGAGGCAGAAGATAAACTGTTAAAAAGTTGAAATGAAAATATTGAAATGTTGTTCTAAAATAGATTGTATTATTTTTTGTGGAGTTCAAAATGTTAAAAAATAGATTTTTAATAAGTGGATTAATGTTTTTTGTTCTTTTTACAATTACATCAAAGGCTCAAAATTTTAATGATGCACTTCGATTAGCAAGACCAGATTTAGGGAATGATGCCGTCATGCTCGGAATTGGTAATAGTGGTGTGAGTCTCGGCTTAAATTACGCTTCTTCACTTATAAATCCAGCCGGCTTAGGGCTTTTAAATAGAATGCAAATTAGTGGTGGTTTAAGTTATAACTCAATTGAAAATAATGCTACATTTTTTAATAAAGCAACTAATTTTAGCAATAGCAACACAAACTTAGACCAGTTTGGTATTGTTTTCCCGGTACCTACTTATCGTGGAAGTCTTGTTTTTGCGTTTGGATACAACAGATATAAAGATTTTAATGCTGCAGAAAAATTTAACGGGTTTAATTTCGGCGATAATTCCATGATTCAATATTTAACCGATGCAAACGACAATACGGCTTATCAATTAGGACTTAGTTACGGATTATTTGATCAAAATAATAATTACATTAAAGATACAACCCGCATTGCAGGAATGTTAAATCAAAGCGGCAATATTATTACTAATGGAGATATTAGTGCTTTGTCGTTTTCGGGTGCTGTTGAAGTCGCGAAAAATGTTTTTTTCGGTGCTACATTAAATCTTCTTAGTGGAAATTATAATAGAAACCGGGAATATTATGAAGATGATACAAAAAATGTTTATAGTTCCATTCAATTAGATCCGAGTGACAGCCGGACTTTCGGTTTCCAAACGTTTTATTTAAATGATATTTTAAATTGGGATATCAATGGCTGGGGCTTAAAATTGGGACTTATTTATAAATTAAATAATAAAATAAATATTGGCGGAACAATAAAACTTCCAAGTCAATATACAATTAAAGAGGTTTATTCTGTAAATGCTCGAAGTGATTTCGGAAGCGGGACTTCATTTGAATTACAACCTCCTATACGCGCAAAACAAGAATATGATATATCTACTCCGTATGAATTTGAAGGCGGTGCTTCGGCAGTTGTTTCTTCAGTTATTTTAAGCGGCGGAGTTAAATATATAGATTATACGCAGATGAAATACACAGGCGGTTTACCTGCCCAGCAAACCAGTGATAATAATAGACAAATTTTAGATTTATTTCGAGGTGTTCTAAATTATAACTTTGGCGTTCAATATCAAATTCCTAAGTTAAATTTAATTTTAAGAGCCGGTTATATGTATTTGCAATCTCCTTTTAAAAATGATCCCGCCAAATATGATAGAAAATATTATACCGGCGGTATAGGTATAAATACAAGTGGTTCGTTATCATTGAATCTTGCTTATATACGGGGAAGCTGGAGTAATTTTTCCGATAATTACGGTAGTGGTGTATCGAGAGTTTATGAGGACATTTCGAGAGATAAAGTGGTTTTTACCGTTGCGTATAAATATTAATAATAAGCTTTTTTAGTGTACACAATTAAGCTTCCGGTACTAATGTAGAAAAGTGTTTTTTTATTTTTTGCAAATCAGTTCAATCAGTGTCTCAGTTTAAAAAATCGGTGAGCAATATTTATTAACAATCCGTTAGTTATTTCATTTTTAACCACAAATTAACGACGAATATTTATTTTTCTTATTGCAACGGCAAAAAGGCATATTACAGCATTCATTTTTATTTTACTTCAAAATTTTAATTTCATTTATATTTGTAACGTTCAAAATTTTAATTAATAACAAATTTTAAATTATTTGATTTTAAAAAAGGGGAAAACAGATAGGAGGAAATTATTGAGGGAATTGTAACGAGTATAGAAAGCAAAGATGTTTATGTAATGGATCGGAATAATCAAATTATTAGATGCAATTTACGAGGGAAATTTAAAAAAGAGCTTCACCTTAAAAAAGATAAACAGTTTATAATTGATCCTGTTGCTGTTGGAGATCACGTAAAATTTAATCTTAATTTTGACGGCAGCGGAACCATAAATTATATCTATCCGAGAAAAAATTATATTTCGCGAAAAGCTGTTAAATCACGTGGTTCAAGTTATAGAGGAGAACGGCTTGAACAAATTGTAGCTTCTAATTTAGATAATATTTTTATTGTAACAAGTATTGACCAGCCTAAGTTTAATAATAGATTGTTAGATAGAATTATTGTAACTGGAGAAAGCGCCGGGATATCCGTTCAAATTATAATTAATAAAATAGATCTTGATGAAGATGATTATGCAATGAAATGGTTCAATTTATATTCTTCAATAGGATATAAAGTTTTTTTAACAAGTGTGATTGAAAAAAAAGGTGTAGATCAAATTAAGAAAATATTGAAAAATAAAAAAAATCTTTTTTGGGGTATATCCGGTGTTGGAAAGTCATCATTGTTAAATTTGCTTTTCAATTCATTAAATTTGAATGTTGGTGAAATTAGTACCGCTAATAAAAAAGGGAAACATACAACCGTTACAAGTAAAATGTTTCATGTAGGCAAAAATACTTTTGTGATTGATACGCCCGGTGTTAGAGAAATTGACCCTTATGGAATTACGAAAGAAAATTTAAGTTATTATTTTGTTGAATTTAAACCTTTTCTTGATGATTGTAAATTTAATACTTGTACACATTTTCACGAACCTGGATGTGCCGTTATTAATGCAGTTGAAACAGGCATTATAAATCAGGAAAGGTATATAAGTTATCTCAATATTCTCGCAACAATTGAAGATAACCTTTATTTTTAAAAATGAAATAACTTTTGAATCTTTTGCCTTGAGATTAGTCCAATGAAATAATATTTTCATACTCTATGTTTAGAAAAAAATTAAAAATAATATTTATAACTATTTTTACTGCAATTTCACTCGTTAGCTGTTCTGCTCAAGCTTCTGTTGTTAAAAAAATTAAAACTGTTTCCCGACCGGATTCATTAAAAATAAAGCAAAACGCAGAAAGATATTTTATTCAAGGAGCAGTTGATGAAGTGAAAGAAAAATATGCCGAAGCAATTCTCGAATATCAAGAAGCTTTACGCTATAGTAAAAGTGCGGGTATTTATTATGCATTAGGGAAAGCTTATACTAAACTAAATAAGCTTTTTCTCGCTCTTCAAAATACCAAGCAGGCTGTTAAGTTAGATTCGAATCAAATAGATTATAATGTTCTGCTGGCTCAAATTTATCAATTAAGTAATAATAACGATTCTGCTGAAACAGTTTATAAAAAAATAATAAGATTAGATTCCAATTACGTAAATGCATATTACAACTTAGGTTTATTGTATGAAAACAAAAGACCGACAGATGCACTATCTATTTACAACAAGCTACTTAAAATTACCGGGCAAAATTGGGATGTTTTATTAAAAATAGCTGAAATAAATGATAGGCTCGGCAACGTAAAAGCTACAATTAAAACGGTTGAAAGATTAACCAAACTGAATCCATCAAGTTTGAATCTACAAAAGCTTCTTATTAAATCGTATACAAAAATAAAAGAATACGATAAGGCGTTAAATCTGTTAAATCAGAATTTAATTATTTATCCGGATAATTTAAATTTAATCGAGTTAAAAGCAAATTTATTTGTTCATAAAGGCAATTGGGGAAAAGCTGCAGACGAATACAAAATATTAATTAAGAGCAATAAAATTCCATTTAAGTCGAAGTTACAAATAGGCACCGCATTTTTAGCGGCGGCAACTAAAGATACAAATATTCGACCAATAGCCAAGGATATTCTTCAAACAATTAATAAAGATTCATCCGATTGGCATCTAAACGTATATCTGGGAGAATTGGCAGTTCAGCAAAAGGATGATTCTTCAGCGGTAATCTATTATCAAAAAGCTGCTTTACAAGCTCCTTGGAATTCCGAGATTTGGAATAGACTCGGTGAACGTCTATTTACAATGGGAAAATACGACAAAGTTATTTCGGAAATCGGCAAAACGATAAAAAACTTTCCCGACAACTTTTTTATGAATTTAATTTTAGGACTTGCATATTCGCAGCGTAATAAACAGAAGGAAGCAGAAGCGTATCTATTAAAAGCTGTTGAATTAAATCCTGACGATATAAATGCTTTATCGGCTTATGGCTATACGTTGGATCGGCTAAAAAAAGACGACGCTGCATTGGTATATTTGGACAGAGCTATTAAAATTGCTCCAAATAATATACAAATTCTCGGTATGCTTGGTCTTATTTATGATACGAAAAAAATGTACGATAAAAGTGATTATAATTACAAAAAAGCGTTGTCAATAGATTCAACAAATGCGCTTATTCTAAATAATTATGCTTATACCCTTTCGGAAAGAGGAATTGAATTGAAAAAAGCACTGAAAATGGTACAAAGTGCGGTTAAACAAGAACCGGATAATTCTTCTTATTTAGATACTTACGGCTGGGTATATTATAAGTTAAAAAAATATGACAAAGCTATTAAGTATATTAAAAAATCTCTTAAAGTAGACGGCAAAAACTCGACGGTATTAAATCATCTCGGCGATGTTTATTTCAAATTAGGGGATAAGAAAAACGCACTAAAGTTTTGGAAAAGTGCTTTAAAATATGATAAAAAGAATAAAAAAATAGAGAAAAAAATTGAGGATAATTCTTAGTGAAAAAAAATCTAATAATTATTTGGATTATCTCAATATATGTGATTTTATCATTTTCCGGCTGTGTGCCGTCTAAACCCGTTTATGTAAAGCAAATTTTACCTGCAGACCGGTTAATTAAAAGGCTTGAGGCTAATAGAAGGCGGGTTAAAACCTTTGAAGGAAGCGGTGTGCTTAGCATAGATAGCCCGAGTTTCACGGGGAAAGTTAATTTTGATGTTGTTCTGAAAAAACCTGACTCGGTTAAGATATCGATTTTCGGTCCTCTTGGTCTCGATTTAGCTCAAGTCTTAATTACCAATTCTAAATTTACATTTTATGATGCCGTTCGAAATAATGTTTTTACGGGGAGAAACAAAGAAAAAGTATTAAAAAGGATTTTTAAAATAGACATTTCTTTTAGCGATTTAATGGAAGCATTTGCCGGAGCGGTAAACTTAACAAATAAATTAACGGCTAAACCGGATGTTTATAAAATAATTAATGGAAGCTACTTTTTAACATATTTAAATAGAAAAAGTAATTTAATTAGTCTTTACAAAATTAATGTTTCAAATTTGTCTGTAACCACATACCAACTTTTGTCGCATTCAAAAAAAATAATTTTTGAAAGCCAATTTTTAGATTTTCAAAACTTTGATCACATTCCCATTCCATATAAAACAATAGTTGAAAATAATCTTAAAAATCAAACCATTAATATTGATTATAGAAATATTAAGATAAACATTCCCATAAATAAAATGGAATTAGCAATTCCAAGTGATGCTAAAATTTATGAATGGTAAGAAGAACAAATCATATTTTGATTGTATTACTTTTACTATCGTTTAGTTTGCCGGCTCAGCAGACAAAAGAAATAAAAGTTCAAAACTTCAAATTAACACGGCTTCATAAAGAAATATCGTCGTTGCAAAACAAATTAACAGAAAAATTTAAGAAAGAAAAAGTTTCTCTTGGTGCATTGGAAATTATAAATCAGCAAACTCATCTGATTACAGAATATATTATTATGCTGAAAAAAACGGAAAAAAGGGCTGAGAAAAAGATAAAAAAACTAAATACACAAATTTCTAAAGTAAAAAGAAAGATACACAAACTTAGATCTGTTTATTCCAATTATATTATTTGGATTTATAAATATGGAAAAATCCCAAAATTAAATTTGTTATTAAATTCAAAATCATTAAATGAGGCTTTGCTTCGTTATAAATATTTAAACTTAATTACAAAAGAAAACTTAATTACTTTGCGCGATTTAAAAAATGAAATTAAAAAATATATCTTTTTAAAAGCTGAGCAACAAAAAGAAGTTGATAAAAAAAAGATACTTATTGCTCTTAAAAAAACCGAAAAACTGGATTTAATTAAGAAAAAAAAGGAGAAAGAGAAATTAATTTCCAAACTTAAGAAAGACAGAACCGCAATTTTAACGGAAATTGATAGAAAGCGAAATGCTGAAATAAAAATTAAAGATAAAATTGTTGAATTAATTGAAAAGGAAAGGAAAAGATTAGCTAAACTTGAAGAGGAAAAGTTTAAGAAAAACCAGCCGATTGTAGTATCAAGTTATAATTATTCAAATTTTACAAATTTTGCTAAATTAAAAGGAAGACTTAATTGGCCTGTTATATATGGTAAAATTTCACGTAAATTTGGTGAAGTTGAAAATGTAAAATTAAAAACTGTTACCTTGAATTATGGGATTGATATTAAAACAAAAAGGGGAGCTAATGTTTATGCCGTTGCGCAAGGAATTGTTTCTGCAATAGATTGGATACCCGGTTATGGAAGTGTGATAATTATTACTCATAAAAATAATTATAGAACGGTTTATGGGCATCTTGCCGATATTGATGTGAGTGAAGGCGACTATGTTAAATTGGGGACTGTGCTTGGGAAAGTTAATGAAAGCCTGGAAGGATATATTTTGCACTTCGAAATTTGGGATGAAAGAAATTATAAAAATCCTATGAAGTGGTTAGTTAGAAAGTAAAAAATTTATACTTTATTAAATTTGTTTTTATTGAAAAATTTTGGGGATCTTGTGTTATGAAAACTAAATATTGGTCCGGCAATTATTTACTTTGCATCTAATTTATGGAGAAGTAATTTTATGGTAATGCTTATGTTGACTTTTAACAAAATAACTCGAAAGTTTACTCTTTAGAAAATTTCTAATGGAAATTAAAAATAGAACAAAAATTTTAAGTTAAAAAGTGTACTGGCTTTTAAATTGGCAAAAGGTACCTTTCACAAATTCATTATAAAACAAGGTAAAATAGAAATGTATTCGAAAAAAATAAAAATAATATTAATATTGCCGGTAATTCTGTTTTTAGGGCTAACCACTTTAAATTCCGATATCTTTTTTAAGATGTCGAAAGCAATAGATATTTTCGGGCGTGTTTATAAAGAGCTGACGTTAAATTATGTTGACCCTATTAATCCCGGACAATTGATGCTTCGGGGCATAAGAGGTATGCTTTCCGGACTCGATCCTTACACGGTTTATCTTGATGCCAATCAACAGAAAAGTATTAATTTAATTACCAGCGGGAAATATGGCGGTATCGGAGTAACAGTTGGGTTTCGAAACGGTAAAGTTACAATTCTTGATTTGTTTGAGGGTTATTCTGCTCAAAGGCAGGGACTTCGAATCGGTGATGTTATCTTAAAAGTAGATAGCATAAAAATCAATAAAGATAATTATGAAAAATTAGGGACCTTATTAAAACGAAAACCCGGTAGTTTAATTTCGTTGACTGTAAAACGTGAAGGTGTAAAAGGGGATTTGATTTTTAATTTGGTCAGTGAAGAAATCAAAGTAAAAAACTTAAGTTATTATGGGTTTGTACCTAATAATAGTAATAACGCATATCTAAAATTAAGCGGGTTTTCACGTTTAGCGGGTGTTGAAGTAAAAAATGCATTATTAAAATTAAAACATCAAAAAAAAATAAATTCCGTTATGCTCGATTTAAGAGGTAACCCGGGCGGACTTTTGGAAGCGGCGGTTAACGTTGCCGAAAAATTCTTAAAGAAAAACGACTTGATAGTTTCAGTAATTGGGCGTGATACATCAAATATTAAAAAATATTTCTCTGATGAGCAGCCGATTGTAGGGAAAGTAAAATTAGTGGTTTTAATTAATGGCGGGTCCGCTTCGGCATCGGAAATTGTTACAGGCGCTATACAGGATCACGACAGAGGAATTATTCTGGGAACGAAATCATTTGGTAAAGGATTGGTTCAAACAATTGTGCCTTTATCTTATAATACCTCGTTAAAATTAACTACCGCTAAATATTATACGCCAAGCGGTAGAAACATTCAAAGAATTGATTATGCAAAAAAGAACAAAGTATTTGCTGTGCACCCTAATGATGAACCCAAAAAATTTAAAACGGATGATGGAAGAACCGTTTATTCAAAAGGAGGAATATTGCCCGATACTGTTGTGGTAAGTAATTTTAACGCATCTATTGTAAAAAATCTTTTAGCGAAAGGAATGTTTTTCCGATTTGCAACACTTTACTTTAATGAAAATTCTAATATTAAGCTCGATAAATTATCGTCTGAATTATTGTTTCAAAAATTTAAAGATTATTTAAATTCTATACATTATAAATACGAAACGGAAGCGGAAAAATTATTAAAAGATTTAAATAAAACAGCTTCTTTAAATAAATATCCAATCAAAATAGTAAAACAGATAAATTTATTGGATAGTTATATACACACTATAAATAATAATGAATTATCAAAATATAAAAATGAAATTGCCGATAAAATCAAAGAAGAATTAGCTGCCAGGCTATGGGGTAGAAAAGGCAGGGTAAGAGAAACACTAAAATTCGATAAGCAATTTAAAGTGGCACTTAATGTTCTTAATAACAATAAGATTTATGACAGATTATTGAACATTAAACATAATTGATAATGTAATTATATTTTGATTTAAAGATTTTTTTCTAACGGCAATTTTTATCTGCTGAATTTAGCAGCAAATCTTTTTAATATGTCAAGTGTATAATCAATTTCCCTAATTGTGTTTTGCGGACTAAAGGAAAATCTGATTGTTCCTCTTGCATCTTCAATCGGTTTTCCGGTACTTAAAATTACATGAGAAGCTTTGAGTGTACCGGATGTACAAGCAGCGCCGTTAGAAGCGGCTATTCCGTTTATATCTAAATACATTAACATTGCTTCTGCGTCGTTTTTGTAAAAATTATTATTGAAAGTTATGCTTAAGACATGTGGAATTGTATTATTACCGCCATTAATTTCTATTCCGGACATATTAAAAGATTTTATTCCGTCTATAAAGTATTTTCTTAGATTTTTTATTTTCACAAAATTAGATTTCATATTTTCTTCAGCAATTTTCACTGCTTCTGCAAAGCCAACAATACCGGCAACGTTTTCTGTTCCGCCGCGCCTATTACGTTCCTGTGAACCTCCAAAAATAATTGGCGAAATGGGGGTTCCACTTTTAACGAATAACATTCCAACGCCTTTTGGACCGCCGATTTTATGAGCAGAGGCACTTAAAGAATCGACACCTAATCTTTTTACATCTATTTGAATTTTTCCGAAACTTTGTACTGCATCGGTGTGTAGATAAACATACTCGTTATTTAATATCGAAGAAATATTCTCGATATCATTTATTGTACCTGTTTCGTTATTAACATGTATAATTGAAATTAAAGAAACATTTTCGTCAAGTGCCTTCAATAACTCTTTGATATTAACACCGGAGTTTGATGTAACGGAAATTTTGTCAATTAGAAAATTTTGTTTTTTTAATTGATTGCACGGCTCTAAAACAGAGTGATGCTCGGCTTGAGTTGTTAAGATTTTATTTTTGTTGTTTTCTTCAAAATTAGTTTTTGCGATTCCAAAAATCGCAAAATTATTAGCTTCGGTGCCGTTGCCGACAAAATAAATTTCGCCCGGTTTGGTATTTATAAAATCCGCTATCGTTTCCCGGGCTTTTTCCAAAGCTACTTTGGCCTTTCTTCCGAACGAGTGTATTGATGATGGATTACCAAAATCATCTTTCAAAAAAGGGAGCATTTTTTCAAACACACGAGGGTAAATTGGAGTTGTAGCAGCGTTATCTAAATATACTTTCATTTCAGTATTAAAATGTTCGTTTGTAATATAAATTAGTGAAGGATAATATCACCAAAATGTAAAATCTTTTTTTCATTCCCCATTTTTAATATTAAGAATCCGTTTTTATCAATGTCTTCAAATATTCCGAATATTTCCTTTTCATCTTGTTTGATTTTTATTTTTTTGCCTATCATTTCACACCTTATACGCCAGTCATCTAATATTTTACTTGGATTATTTTTTGCGATTTTTAGATTTTGTTCGAGATTATTTAACACTTCGCTTAAAAATTTTTCTCTACTGACTTCTCGTTTTAATTCCCTTTTTATCGATGTAGGTGTAATGGCAAATTTACCTGTAAAGTTCGGCTGATTAACATTGATGCCTATTCCTATAACTACTCTTTTTATTTTTTCACTATTTGAAGTTGATTCGATTAAAATGCCTGCAACTTTTTTATTATTAATAAGAATATCATTAGGCCATTTCATTTCAGCTTTAAGCTGAAATAGATTTTCAATAGCCTGGCCGATTGCAACAGCAGAACCGAGATTGATAAAATTCAACAATTTTGGAGTAATATCTTTTAAGAGGATTGAAAAAGTTAAATTTTGCCCTTTTGCACTCCACCATTCTCTATCTTTTCTGCCTCGCCCTTCAGTCTGAAATTCGGCAAATGTAACGGTTCCGTAGTCTTCGTATTCTTTTTGACTTAATAAAAATGTATTTGTCGAATCTATGTCTTCACAATATATAAAATTTCTTCCGATATAATCAGTATTAAGTTTTATATTAAATTTTTCGAGATTGAACACCTTAATTTACCTTAAGTTTGTTAAGTTTAATTTTTAATGACAATTTGTCATATTTTTATTTATAATTTCATTAGAATGCCATAATGACACGTAATGCGACACGGAAATATCGGCTTAAATTACAGATTATTTTGTAACATATTGAAATATAAGGAGTTAACAAAACATAAAATTATGGCACGTGTCTTGATATTAATTAAAGAGTCAATTATTGAATAATAATATGAAAGTGAAGATTTCCTGCTTAAAATAGAGATATTTTTAGGAAACAAATTCATAAAATTGATTTTCTATACATTATAATATTACCGAATTAAAATAGATTTATATATAAAAATAAATAAAATTTTCTTGAGTAAAAAATAAAATGACAATATTTAAATATATAAAAAGATTTTAATTAGATTATGGATAAATATTTAATAAAGAAAAGGGAAATCAAACATAAAATTAAAAACATAAATTATTGATATTTACTAACAAATATTTTTGAAAAGGAGAAATAGTAATGGGGAAAATAATAGGAATTGATTTAGGAACTACAAATTCATGTGTTGCAGTTATGGAAGGCAACGAACCGGTTGTTATACCGAATTCTGAAGGTGGAAGAACCACTCCTTCGGTTGTTGCATTTACTAAAAATGGAGATCGTTTGGTTGGACAGCCTGCTAAAAGACAAGCGGTTACAAATCCACACAATACAATATTCTCAATTAAAAGATTTATGGGTAGAAGAATAGATGAAATTCGTGAGGAAATTAACGAAGTACCTTATGAAGTTGTTGAAGGAGATAATAAAACTGCGCGTGTAAAAGTAGGGGATAGATTATACTCGCCGCCTGAAATAAGTGCTATGATTTTACAGAAAATGAAAAAAACCGCTGAAGATTATTTAGGACAAGAAATAAATGAAGCTGTGATTACCGTACCGGCTTATTTTAATGATTCTCAAAGACAAGCAACAAAAGATGCCGGTGAAATTGCAGGAATAAAAGTTAGTCGTATAATTAACGAACCGACTGCGGCGGCGCTGGCTTATGGATTAGATAAGAAAAATAAAGAGGAATTAGTAGCGGTATATGATTTAGGCGGCGGTACTTTTGATATCTCAATCCTTCAATTAGGCGATGGTATTTTTGAAGTTAAATCAACTAACGGCGATACCCATTTAGGTGGTGATGATTTTGATCAGAGAGTAATTAACTTTTTAGCTGATGAATTCCAAAAACAAGAAGGTATTGATTTACGTAAAGATCCGATGGCACTTCAAAGATTGAAAGAAGCCGCTGAAAAAGCAAAGATGGAACTTTCTTCATCGATGCAGACCGATGTAAATTTACCGTTTATAACAGCTACTCAAGAAGGTCCTAAACACTTGAATATTTCAATTACAAGAGCAAAATTTGAACAATTAATTGATGACTTAATTCAAAGAACAGTTGCTCCTTGCGAAAACGCAATAAAAGATGCAGGTGTAACCGCTTCTCAAATTGATGAAGTTATTTTAGTTGGCGGTTCAACCAGAGTACCGAAGGTTCAGGAAATTGTAAAAAACATATTCGGCAAAGAACCTCATAAAGGAGTTAATCCCGATGAAGTTGTTGCAATTGGAGCTTCAATTCAAGGAGGGGTGTTAGCAGGTGATGTAAAAGATGTTCTTTTATTGGATGTAACTCCGCTTTCACTTGGTATTGAAACTTTAGGGGGTGTTATGACAACGCTGATATCTGCCAATACTACAATTCCAACTAAAAAAAGTGAAGTATTTTCTACTGCATCCGATAATCAGCCGTCTGTTGAAATACACGTTTTACAAGGTGAAAGGCCGATGGCTGCCGATAACAGAACTCTTGGACGCTTTCATTTAGATGGTATACCGCCTGCACCGAGGGGAATTCCGCAAATCGAAGTAACTTTCGATATTGACGCCAATGGTATTTTGCATGTTTCCGCTAAGGATAAAGCTATCGGTAAAGAACAAAGCATCAGAATAACGGCTTCGTCAGGATTGTCGGATGATGAAATTGAAAAAATGAGACAAACTGCTAAAGAACATGCTGCCGAAGATAAGAAAAAGAAAGAAGCAGTTGAAATTAAAAATCAAGCTGATAATTTGGTATTTCAGACTAAAAAACAGATTGAAGAAATGAAGGATAAAATTCCTGCCGATGCTAAAAATAGATTGGAAACTGAAATCAAAAAGGTTGAAGATGCATTGAAAACAAATGATTCGGCGAAAATAAAAGCTGCAACTGATGATTTAACAAAAGCATGGAACGAAATATCACAAAATCTTTATCAACAGCAAGCACCGGGAGCAGCCCAAGCACAAGCGAGTGCTCAACAGCAAGAAGCTGCCCCTAAGCAAGATACGGAGACTAAAAATCCGGATGATAAAGAAGTTCAAGATGCAAGTTATGAAGTTGTGGATGACGACGACAGTAAGTAATTCCGTTTTAAGAAATATACTTCGGTAAGATTATAAGGCTGTTTCAATAATAAAGGAACAGCCTTTTTTATTTTAAATTTGTAAATAATTTTTCATATTACTAAAATAGGTACTTATTGCAAAGGTTGAACACCGATTTTCGCAAAAGCCTAAAAAGTCATAGTTTATACCTAAAATAAACTA
>CAZXJG010000014.1:0-26087 GCA_964640985.1 uncultured Melioribacteraceae bacterium
GTTTATCCCGATGCATTTTATCGGGGCTTCGAGATGAATCCTTTATAACGTTATATGCTTTTTTAATATTTAATACCTAGATATTCATTTAATTTAGAGACTGAGCCATAATGTTTTCTTACTGCCGCATCAATATTATTTATTAAATGTCTTTCATTTTCTGATAAATTTATTTGCCTACGCCTTAGCTTGCTTCTAAGTTGACCAGTAGTTAAACCATATTTATTAAATATGTTCTCATATTCTTTAATTGCTTTTTCCTTGCTCCATTTAGTAGTACTATTTTCAGATTGGCCAAGTATTTTTCTTAATTTCCGAATACCTCCAATCCAGGTTTTAATATAAATTGATAGAGTGTTATATGCTTCTCCATCCCTATGTTTCCATTTGCCACTTTTCCTCAACCACTCTTCCGTTGGGAAAATTCCATTTGGCATCTTTTGAGCAAAATATTTACAACATTGTATCAATTCATCTGCATTTGACCAATGAGTTGTCGGAATAATTTTATCATAAGATTTTTCAAAATTAAATGGTGTAATTATGCCAATGTATTGTTTTAATATTTTTTCTAACGCATTTTCGTTATAACAATCGTTAAAATTAATACCAAGAAAATTTTTGTTGTTTGCATTAAATTTTATCTTAAGTTGCTTTCTTTCTTCATATTCTACCTCAGCATGCCCATGAGGTTTGTCTCCCCATATTTCAACATTAATCTTATCTCCATAACTTGCTACAAATTGCAAATCATAGTAGCCATAGTTTCTTTTCGATTCTATGGAATATTCTGGAGGATACTTTTTACCTATACTATGTTTTATGCCTCGCGAAAATAGAAAGTTTGATAAAGAAGCTTCTGGATGACTTCTCCAGCGAAGTCCATTACGAGAAATCACAAAAGAACTATTTTCATAAGAATTGAATTCCTTACGCAAATCATCCCAATTTTTACCTAAAGAGTATACTGCTTGAATTAAATGTGATTTGCTATTATTTTGAAACCATGCTACTGGAGGAAGAAAATTATTTTTTTTTACAATTGGTTTAATTTCTTTGATTAACTTTGTCCAATTCCATTTAGCAATACTCTTTTTATAATTTTCAAATTCAGTTTCTAAGTCTAATCTTTTTATTACATCTGAAAGTGTTAAGCCATTTTGATAAAGTCTGAAATATAATTTTTTATCAATATTTTTATATAAAAAAGTAGATATTCCTTTTTTGTTATATAAATTTCTACATTCCGATAATAAATCATTAACATAAAATCTTTTTTTCATAATAAGTTTTTATTTTGTTATGATGGCGTTGCAAATAAACAGTAAACCCTAAACAACATTGTTATTAAATAACAAATAGTAAATTCATCTGGTACAATATTTAATTTGCCTTTAGCCGAATAAACCTTAATTAAATAATTGATTTATCAAATGTCTACAACTATCAAGTATATCTAAATAACTCGGCAATATGTTATTACTTCCATGAGCAAATAAATTCCTTAGAGTCGGAAAGGTATTCATTAACAATTTTGAATGCTGTTGTAAATCTGTCACTTCATTTTTAGATATGACTAATTCTAATTCGTTTTCAAACATGTCTTGGAACTCTTTTTGTCGCTTCTTTCTCTCAACCACTTTGGGGAAACCATCATCGATAATCCATTTTTTTTCTATAGCGTGATTAAGAAGCGGCTTTAAATTTTTAATTTTGCACTTATCATTAGTTACAATTTCAATTTTGGTTCGTATTGCAAATTCGACAGAAGAAAAGGCATGAAGTTCCGAAACATGCCGAAAGCGGTTCACAAACCAAGAATATAACATTAGATTTTTTGCAATATCAAAGTGCAAGCGTATTTCCAATGGGACTGTATCCACTAAAATTATTTCTGCTATTTTATGGTAGTATTCTTCAAACGAAGTAGCTCTTTTTATATTTGGTTCAAAAATTTCATCAATATTTTTAAATACATCAATCGGCATATTATTTCTATATATTAGATTAATTTAAGCATATAACGACCAAGCTCACCTGCCGCTATGGAGCGCAGCGGAATAGCGGTCAGGTGAAGCGCCTTGTTGGCAGCTTTCTTTTTTTATCTGCCATAGAAAATCAACGAGATACGTTCAAAAAAAATAAAAACAGCAAGCAAGCAAGGTTCTATTAAATACATGGTTTGCTACGATATCAAATAACTAAATTACTTCCTGGTAAACCAATCGTCTTTTTCTACCATGCTTCTAAAATGAGTTTTGACTTCAGCAGGTGCATTTTTAATATATTCTTTTGCTGATTTTTTCCCATCATCATGTAGTGATTTCAGATAGTCTATAGCATTTTCTGGAGTAAATATTTTACCTGTTTTTTCTGTAAAATTTGAAGGTAAGTCAGTCCATACAACAGCACGAAGTTTCTTTTCAGTAGCCCAAAGCTTAATTTTATCTGTGACAGCAGCCCAATGGCTCCGGATAAAATTGTTTTCTAGGTCAATTAGACCAATATGCTTTATAATCGTTCCTTCACGCGTTCTAAGGTCACAAGCCGCATCTTCTGGATTTTTTCTTTTGCTTAAAGTATATTTTGTTCTAACTGGACAACCATTATCAGTATCAATTACAAGTGTAAGCGCACCATTACGAGAAATAGATATTCTGCTAAATTCTATTGGCAGAACTGGTCCGTTATCATCCCAGTTGCCGATTAATTTTTTATAATCATCTCTTGGTTCCCAAATTAAAGATCCCCAACCCAATACAGCAATCCTGTTTTTCGTATCCATTAGTCTGCCTCTCTTTTACTGCCAACATTATCTTCAGTGGATTACATCCACCTTTAATCTTGGATTTAACCTAAAAAAAAATTCGATTTAATCCAAGAAGGAAATATATAATTTTAAGTACTTAAAATTATTAACTACTAAAAAAATCGTTGTTTTTTAAATAAAATGATCCTCTTCATTTTATTTTATACGGATATAATCTGTAAATAATTACACCTTTATCCATTTTTTATTATATTCCATGATGTCGAAACTATTCCTCGACAATCGGGAAAGGTAAATGGCGGTCAATGTAATTTATAATGAGTCTAATCTAAAAAGGTATTTCTGATGAAAAAATGTTTTGAAAGTTGTTCAAAATCTCAAAATCAAATTTTGGATTATTTATAGTAAACTTATTTTTAAATAATATCTTTTTTACTTATATTAAAACATTCGCAATTTCTAAATTTATTATAATCAAGCTAAATAAAAGAGATTTTATCATGCAGGGAAGAAGACTATTTTTTAAGCCCTTTCATTTCCTTTTGTTTATCCTAATTGTTCTGATTTTTAATACCAACTTATTTGCCGCCAATAATAATTGGTCGGCAAAAATAATGTATGTAAAAAGCGGAACTCTTATTGTTCACTCAAAACCTTTTATTGAATCCGATAGTGTCGGCACAGTATATTATTTGAACAAAGTTTTAATTTTGTCGGATCCTCAAAAACCGGATTTTATAGGGTGGTCAAAAATTATATATCCTAAAAAAGGATATATAATATCGGATAGCCTTATTACACCTGAAGAAAAACACGCTCTTGACATTAGATTTCACAATAATCCAAACGAAGATTCTCTTTACAATGATTGGCATGCAAAAATTGTATATGCAGGTAAAGATTACATTTTTATCAAAAAATATCCTAGTTTTTTATCCGTTAACACAGGCGCAGTAAAAAACAAAGAACCTCTTATTGCAATTATCCATAAAAAAGCTCAAAACAAAATATGGATGCAGGTAATTTTTCCCATCGAAGGTTATGTTTATATTAATAATCTTACTTATCCCAAAAAAAGTCTTGTTATTACAAATACCAACAATCTTAATATTGAAAGAGCACACAGTTATATGGCTTTGGCTACTACTTACAGTCCAATTCAAATTCCTTATGAAAAAAATCTTTTGAATTATTTTACTCCTTTGGGCATTAATGTTGAATTTGGCGGAACGAACTGGTTATTTAATTACGGATTAAGTTATTCATATTCGCAAGCTCATTTAAAAAAATATATTTTAAGTACACATTTAATTTACCTTTATTTACGATATAACTTACTCAAACTTTTTAATGACAATTTAGAGATTTATATTCAAGGAGGAGGGGGTTATCATTTATCTTCTTTTGTTTTTAAAAAGTATCCTCAACTATCCAATCGATTCCCTATAGAAAAAGCATCAGGATATATCTATTTAAGCAGCGCAGGATTAGAATATCATTTTTGGGGTCTCTTTATAGGTGCGGAATATTTTTATTGGGGTTCCAAAGAGGCTGTTTTTGGACCAAATCCTGAACCGGGAAAATTTGCCAATCAATATAAATTATTCCCAGGTTCAAATCAGCTTAAAATAAAAATAGGATATTTAATTAAGTTATAAATAAATTATTTTGGGATGTTTTATGACAATTTTATACAAACGAATAAAATTTCCGGCAGCAATTTTGATTTTAATTTTCATAATTTCCGCTTGTCAAAAAGAGAATTTTGTAGAACCAATTGACCCCTATAAAGTTCAAAGATTAGAACCTAACCCGCAAACTTTTGTATTAGGCGATAGTAAAAACGGGATAACAATTGAAGCTAACAAAGCAAACATTACTCAAACTTCAAGCGGAGTAAAAATTAATGGAAGTTTATATGCTAAAAGTTCCAAATATGGTGATGTTTATATTAGTAGCGGTTATTTTGAACTTAAAAAAGATATGTCTAAATCGAATAACGGAACTTCCGGTAATATTTTCACTGGGTTTTCCGGTAATGCATTGATACAATTACCTGAAGAAGGCATATTAAAAAATCTCACAATGTCAGGGATCACATCAGTTCCTATAGGTTATAAAAAGGGGAGCGAATTTGATACCGGTAGTTTCGGCTGGCCGGTTAATGCAAACCATTATTACTTTTATTATAATCTCGAAACTCCTTTTGGTGCAAATTTAACAAACACTAAGTTTGAAAACCTTAAAAAAGTTGCAATAGATCCAACCGACCCGTTTTTCTTTATATCGGGCGATATTAGCGGGACAAAATTAGGAGATCTTTCCGATGTTGGATTTGCAATGTCCGCACAAGGATTAATCCCTTTTACTCCGTTAGTAAGCACTAAAGAAATGCCTATGTCGTCGTTTCACGGAAATATTTATATATCCGGTTCAATTCCACTCGGTGAATATCCCGCTTCTTTTACCGGTGAATCTGTAATTTCATTTGGTTCTAATGGAGATGCAAATGAATTTTTTGAAGGGAAAGCATCGTATTTTAAAATGGGTTTGAACGGTCAAATTACATTCGATAACGAGAAACTTGACTGGATGGGAATCGAAGTTGTTTTGGGGCAAGCTACGTTGGAATTTGATATGCAGAAATCAGGACATACAACACTGAAATTTGTCGGTGTTCGAAAAGAACCACCGATATCGGTAAGCGATTTCTTAAATGATATAATAGGCAAAGATTGGAATTTTCTCGATTACTTAGTTCCCTATAAACAGAAGGAAACCTTTTACGGTTCAATCGGAACAAAATTATCCGATTGGAAAATGGGATTTAAATTAGAATCTTCACTTGAGCTGCCGGGCAATCATCATATAGATATGGGACATTCGTATCTGGAAGTTACCTCTGCAGCGATGTATTTTTCCGGTGAAGCCGTAGTTGCCGGATTTAACAGAATAGGTGTTGTTGGATATGCTCAAAGAAACGGACATTTTAAATTGACGGGTTATGCAAAAAGCGGCTTCTCTGTTTCTTGGCATAAACTTTCATTGAGCTTTAGTATGGGAATTTCTACATCAATTGGATATGACGGCGTTTTCAGATTTACCGGGAATGTTATTTTAAAAGGTAGAGCTTCTGTCTGGAAACTCCATGCAAATTTTACAATTAGGGCATACGTTTCAATTGCTTCCGACGGTTCATTTAAAGTTCGTTTTTCGATTGGGATCGGAAAACTTGGTTTTGATGTTACTATATCCTTTAAACCAAAGAGCAGTTTAACGGAACCATCTACTCAAACAATGCGATATAAAGAAATTTCGTTATCTATGGTCCCGGTACAAAATAGATTTCCTGCAGCAGAAAACATTAAATAATTATGCTGTTAAATTTAATAACTAAAGAAAATAAAAATTACCTTATTCATTAATTCAAAAGTTTCTTTTGAAAAAACGGAGGAATAATTGTGTTTCGATATTTAATAGTTGTTTTATTAATAATGACTTTTGCTTTGTTATATTCTTGCAACACTGTTGAAGAAAAACCGAATTACACATACTCCATTGTAAAAGTTTGGTGGTCCGATTCTTTAGATAGCAATCTTGACGGTTATGCCCAATTTAAACGGTTAAATTTTGATGTTCATCTAACTCAAAATGTTACACGAATTATTAATGCACGGATATATTATAAATTAAATACGGCATCTAATTTTTCTTTTTATGCTTTTTCAGGCGACAAACTTATTCAAGGGAAAAATAAAGATAATAATATTTTTGTACCCATAGGTTTACCTAACCCTGAATTAGAACGGGGAAAATACGATTTTTCTATTGAGATATATGAAAAAGACAGCGACAAGCTTAAAGCAAGAACAGATTCCGTTGAGAATAAAATACTTTCAAATAAGAAATTTGAAAAATCAAGCAGCGATAAAAGTTATTCCATTACTCCGCATTGGTCGAATATATATGACGGGAACGGAAATGGCTACTGGAGATACGCAAGACTTAATTTAGATGTTAATATTGACGATAATGTAACAAGAACCGTAACGGCAAAAATTTATTATAAAGAATCATCTGTAGATACATTTGCTCTTTATCATACAATTCCAAATTTCACAATAACCGATCATAGCAGTTCCGATACGGTTTCTTATGTAATCGGCTCACCTACAACAACATTAGATCATGGAATATATGATTTCCGTGTTAATTTGTATGAAGCAAAAAATAACATGCTTGTAGCGTTTATTGATCAATATACAAATCCTAATAATTTAAAAGATAAAAAATTTGAATCGGAAGACGAAGACAGTTACTATTATTCAATTCCACACGTATGGTGGTCAAATCAAGTTGACTTGGATAGTGATTCCTATACATCGTTTAGAAAATTACATTTTGACGTTGATGTTGATAAAAACGTTCAGCGTACAATATTTGCAAAAATATTTGTAAAAGCAGATACTACAAACGAGCCTGATACATTAGATTATTCTCTTTATGATTCGACGGCAAATTTTAATATAACAGGCAGTAATACTAACGATGCATATTCTATCCCTGTCGGTTTCCCTAATCAATTGGATAGTAATAAATATGATATTATGATTTCCATTTATGATGCCCAGGTAAAAGACACGCTTCAAAAAGTTGAAACTTCTATTAGCGGAATGCAAGACAGTATACTTGCTTATCAAAAATTTGAAACTGCAAAACAAGACTCGTTAAAAAAACCTTAATAAATGAGGATTAAAAACTATGAGAAGCAGGTTAATTATATTTATAATATTATTTATTTCTACTATAAATTATGCCCAGGTGAAAAAAGGTTCGCTTTTTTTTGACGAAGTAAGAATTTCGCTAAATACCGCACTTCAATTTAATGCGGATATCCTTTGTCCCAATGAATTTGAAACTGCAAAACAATATTATTTAAATGCACTTGAATTAAATAACAATTTAAAATCAAATGAAGAAATTAAAACGGAATTAGAAAAATCGGTTTCCATTATTACAAAAATGAACGAAAAACTTGAGAAAAAAACCGAGATATTTAAACCTATTCTTAATGCCCGCGATAGCGCACTGTTTAATAATGCCGATAAATATGCCGGCGATTATTGGGAAAAAGCAGAAGATGGATTCAAAGATTTAGTAGAAGAGTTACAAGACAACGATTTAAGTGATCCTGCTCAGATATATGAAATAGTGAAATATTATAACCTTGCAAGTAAATACGGTGCCGAAGCAAATTATATTTTATCGGGATGGACTCCTTTGAGAAATGCCGACCAAAATTTAGCAAATCTTTTATATCCCGATACATATTTAAAAGGTTACGAAAATCTTAGTAATGTTCTTGGAATGATAAATTCCGGTACAGAAATAACGGAAATAAATGATGTATTAAAATCTGCCGAAAAACAATTTAATACTGCTGCCGAGAACAGTTTTACATTTAAAGAACAGCATCCCAAAATACTTCAAGATAGAGCTGCAGCAATAGATTCAGGTGCTGAAATTTATGCATCAAAATTGTGGACAAAGGGGGAAATGAATTTAGAAGAAGCCGGGAAATCTTTTGAGGAAAAAGATAACGCCGATGTAAATGAATATATTAAAACTGCAAGAATAAATTATTTGTCTGCCGCACAAGTTGCATCGGTGGAAAAACCAATTACATTCAGCCCGACACCAATATATAAAAGAAATATATTAACAAAACCGAATACTCGTAAATCTAAATTAATCATTTCCGGCAACATCTATTCTATTTTTAAGGGAGAAAACGTTACGATTCTAAGGCAAAGTAACGGCGTAAAACTTTTATTCGGTAACCTGAGTTTTAATCCGATGGGTACGATGCTTAACAATAAGGATAAACAAATCCTAAACAAAGTTATTTATGCTATAAATTCATTCCCGAAAAGCAACGTTAAAATATATTCATTCACGGATAATATCGGTATTAAGTCTATGAATAAAGAGCTTTCTCAAAAACGGGCGGACAATATTCGCAAATATTTAATAAAAAATTCTCAAATAGATCCGTCAAGAATCTCCTCGATAGGGATGGGTGAATTAAACCCTATTGCTTCTAATAAAACATTTGAAGGAAGAAAAAAGAACAATAGAATAGAAATTGTTATAAAGAAATTGTGAATATAGAAGTAAAGTCTACACGAGTATTTATGGGAAGATAATTTGATATTTCAACGGTTCTTGTTAATTCAAAAGAATATTTTGAAATGAGAATTTTAAGTTTTAACCCGTGTTATCTGTATTGTTCTATTCCACGCCCAAAATTTCCGCCAAAAAAGAGATACCCATCACTTTAAAAATTCCTTTACTGCTTTATTAAACTCATCCGATTTTTCAAACTGTAAAAAGTGACCGCATTCAGATATCATCACTAACTTGCTGTTGTTAATTTCGCCGATACCTGAATCTGCTACTAACTTAGTTGTTAAATTTTTATGTAATTCCCGATTAGGAATGAGAAAATCATTTTCTCCAAATAAGACTAAGGTCGGCTGTTTTATTAGTTTTAAGTTGTCAAATACCGGTTGGTCAAGCATTGCATTAAGAGATTTAACAACAGATAAACAATAAAGTTTAAACTCTTTCGTATTTTTTAGCGCAATTCTATCTTCAATCATAAATTCGGCATCTTTCGGCATTTTATAAAAATTCATTAACACTTTTTGTCTTAATTGTTCTAAAGGATTATTCATCAGCAAATTAACTGTCGTAAAATTTTTTAAAATTTGACTTTCAAATTCATTAAAGGTCTCAAAGCCGGCAGGACTTGCTAAAATTAATTTACTAATTCTATCGGGATATTTTAATGCAGTAAAAATTGAGATTTGTCCACCCATTGAATGTCCGACTAATATAACCCGTTTTAATCCCAATTTATCTAAAAATTCAATTATTTTATCTGCATAAAAATCCATAGAAACCGGATAATTACCTTTACTTGATTTACCATATCCAGGTAAATCTATGGGAATACATCTGAAATATTTTTCCAATACAGGAACATTCTTTTTCCAAGCCGGCATGTAGCTTGCCAGACCGTGTATAAATATAACAACTTCCTTATTATCCCTTCCTTCGTCTGCATACGATAAAGTTATATTGTTTTTTAAGTTAATAAACTTAACTTTGTAGGGATATTTTAAATTGGAGAATTCCATATTTAATCATTTAAAAATTTTAATATAATTTTATTTACTTCTTTAGATTTCTCGATATATACTAAATGACCGGCATCCTTAACAGGCTGCAATTTACAATTCTTAATTTGTTGTGCCCCGCTTCTAAATATATCCGCAGGTTTTAAATTATGAAAATATTTATTAGGTATTAAATTATCTTTTGTACCGAATATAATTAGTGTAGGGACCGACAAATACTTCAACTTTTTTGAGGTTGGTTGAGCCAACATACCTTTAATACTTTTTGTAACTGCTTGAGCATATTCATTAAAATCATTAGAGCTTTTTAATTCGATTCTCTCTTTTATTAACCAATTGAATTTTGATTCCCAATTATAAAAATTATTTTTAATGCTAAATTCAATTCCTTTTTTATTTAACGATTTTATTGCATCGACAGTCAAATAATTAGCTAATATATTTGATTGCGCACGATTAAATCCCTCTATTCCTGCAGGGCTGATAAGTATCAGCTTTTTAATTTTATTCGGATAATTTAAAGCAAAGGTAATGGCAATTTGTCCGCCCATCGAATGACCTATTAAAATAAATTTGCCGATATTTAATTTATTAACAAATTTTTTTATTTCATTTGAAAAGAAAGGCATACTATAAGAATAATTTCCTTTCTCCGATTTTCCGAAGCCAGGTAAATCCACTGCAATGACGCGGTATTTTTTAGCTAATTCAGGAATATTATAACGCCAAAATCCGGCATTACTGCCCAAACCATGCAGCAGTAAAATGGTGTTAATACCTTTACCGGTATCTATATAGGATATAAAAGGCTTAGTTAAAATTGTTTTGGTAGAAAATCCATAATTTAATTTATAGGGTTTAACAATATGTTGTTTATTTGTTTGAGCCGATTGAGAAGAATTCATCAGCATAACAAAGAATAAGCTAAATATTAACAAATTAATTTTTCTCATTTCCTTTTTAAAATAAATGTTAACTACAAATAATTTTATTTAAGGGACTTATATTAAATTTTTTAGTTTTTCCCTATTAATCTTACCGGCTGTATTTCTCGGTAAATCTTCAATAAATCGTATATATTTAGGGATTTTATATTTAGCCAACTTAGTTTTACAGAATTCTATTATGGTTTCCTCTGTAATTTCTTCGTTATCATGAAGTACAACAAAAGCAGCTCCTACTTCGCCCCATTTCGGATGAGGCACGCCGATTACAGCAGTGTCTTTAATTCCCTTTAACTGATAGAGGACTTTTTCAATCTCAGCAGGATAAACATTCTCTCCACCGCTGATATACATATTCTTCTTACGGTCTATAATATAGTAAAAACCATCCTCATCTTTTCTTGCAACATCACCTGTGTGGAACCAGCCGTCCGTAATCGATTTTTTAGTCTCTTCCTCGTTTTTCCAGTAACCTGGGAAAACCACTGGAGAACGTAACAAAAGTTCACCCTTTTCATAGATACCGGCTTCCTGTTTATCCGGATTCATCAATTTTGCTTCTATATAAAAATTAGGAAAACCAATGGAACCGATTTTTCTAAATGCGTCTTCTGCAGAAAGAGAAAAACAGTTAGGACCTACTTCAGTCAACCCATAGCCCTGTCTTATAAAAACACCTTTCGCATGCCATTTTTCAATCAAAGGGATCGGCATCGGAGCTCCACCGACGACTGCATACCTTATTGATGAAAGATTTACAGTCTCAAATAATGACGATTCGGACATTATTTGCAACATTGTAGGTACTCCGAAAAACAAAGTTGTTTTTTCTTCTTCAAATAATTTAAGAATTAAATCCGCATCAAATTTAGGCAGCAGCGTAAGAGAAGCGCCGTGATGAATAAAGGGAGTTAATAATACATTCCAAGCTCCTGTATGAAAAAAAGGTGCAAAATTCTGTGTGTGATCGTTCGAATTAATATCTAATCTTAATTCCGTATTAATAGAATTCCAGAACAACATACGGTGATTTATCATAACTCCCTTCGGCATTCCGGTTGTTCCGGATGTATATAATATTAAAACAATATCATCTTCATTTAATATCTCTCTTTTATTTAAAGACATAATACTTATTTTACTAAAAACGAAGTCGGAAAAGTTGCTTAATTCCGATAGTTGAAGCGCTTTAGTAAGAGAGTTTAGTTTATTTATATTATCTTCGAATGGTTTCTCATAAACAAGCAATGAAGGATCGGAATCTTTGAGAAAATTATTTAGTTCATTCGGTGTAAGTCGAAAATTTAAGGGCACAAATATTACCCCGATTTTTACACAAGCAAAGAAAAAGAAAACGTGCTCAACCCGGTTGAAAGAATAAAATGCTAAGCGCTCCCCTTTTTTTAATTTAAATTCAAGCGAAAGGTAATTCGCAAGTGCAGTAACTCTCAAATTAAAATCGGAATAAGTCCAACTTCTGTTCGATTTATGGTCGCGAAATATTAATTTATACGGAGTATAAGTTGCCCATTTCTGTATCCAGTCAAATTCATTTTGCATAATCATAGCTTTTATGCTCATAAATTAATTTTAATAATAATGCCAATAAAAGTGATAGAACAATTCCCGTAGCTGCTGCAACTCCAGGGTTTTCACCCGTTGCTTTGCTGAAAGGAATAGGTAATTTCGCATAATACATAGTAAAATGTACAACTACTGCAGTAATAGATGAAACAATAGGAATTATTTTGTTAATATTCTTAAAGTAGATTCCAAATAAAATTGGGACAAAAGCTGCTGCAAAAAATGCATAAACTCCGTTTTGAGCAAAAATACCCACACTTAATTTTGGATGAACTAACTGTCCGTAACTTAAATAAAGGGAAAGAATTGCCAAGAACATAATTGATAGTCTATTTATAATAACACCTACTCTCGCCCTTTTCTTTTGCTCAGACGGGAGATGATTTTTAAATAACGGCTGAATAATATCTAAAGTTATAGTGGATGCTAAAGCCTGTATCAAACTTTCAAGTGTGGATAAACCTGCTGAAATTAAACCCATTATAACTATAACGGCTATATAAACTGAAAATTTTTTTACTACAAAAGCAGATAAAATCCCGTCCATTTTTAAATGTGTGCCGTTAAACGTTAAATTATGAAATGTAAGACGGGCATAAAAGCCTGTAAAGATAACCAGGAAAAAGAGCACTTCTGTCAAAATACCAACCGAAAGGTATTTATTTACATCTTTGTTGCTTTTCAGCAATAAAGATTTTGTAAGAATGTGCGGCTGACAAACAATAGCTGCCCCTATTATCATAGGCACAACTATTACTTCAAATAAATCCCTAAATAAAAAACTGCTTCCATTTGTGAATTGAGTTAACTTAGGGTCTATCGCATTAAGACTATTTATAAAACCATAAACACCTTTACTGAAATGCTCGTAACCCGACCCAAGTAAAATAAAAGCAACTATTATCATTAATACAGCTTGGATAGTATTTGTATAAACCATCGAGTTAGCACCGCCGAACATCATATATCCAAATACAAAAACGACAATACCAATAAGTACATTAATTTCCGTAACGTTAAGTGACTTGGAAATTATTTCCGTTAAACCAACACAAATTAGCACAATAAACGTGATTAATAATAATGAGAGAAATCCAAAAAATAAAGTTAACCCAGGGCTGTTGTATCTTTTACCTATCCATTCAGCCAAAGTTAATGCCTTTATTTGTGCACCATATTTTCTAAAACCCTTAGTAAGTACAGCTAAAGAAATTAATGCTGAAAGCGGAAGAAAGATTCCGAAGGATAGAAATGCACTAAAACCATATAGAGCCACAAAACCAGGGTTTATAATAAATGTAGCGGCACTTGTAATAGATGCGGCTAAAGACAAACCAACGGCAGCCGGAGAAAAATTAAAGCTTCCTATTGCATAATCTTTCAGGTTTTTTGTCCTGCGAGCACCTCTAATAACAAAGTAAAGTATTGCTGCTGCATAAAGAAGAATAAAAATCCAGCCTGCAGTTACTAATTGATGAGAAGCTATATCTGTCATTTTACCTTACCACTTAAATGCGGCACAGGCGAAAGCTAATCCTCCGCCCGAGCCCATGAAAATAATGTTATCACCTTTTTTGAGCATATTTTTTTCATAAACGTCATTTAACGCCATCGGGATACAAGCCGAACCGGTATATCCAAATCGGTCCATTATTGTGTACCCTTTTTTACGGTCAGCTCCTAAATTATCAAGGGTTTCCCATATTGCATTTATATTTATCTGCGTAAAGAAATAGTGGTCTATTTCTTCCGGAGGAATATTTATCGATTTACAGACTTTGGAAATCATCTTTGTCCATATTTGAGGATTTATTTTTTTAGGAATTTTTTTTACAAATTTCAACGAATGGTCTTTTCTCAAGATCTTTTCCGGCGTAGAAGGGGATTTCGTCCCTCCGGTATAAATTCCCATCCAATTGCTATATTGCCCTTCAGTGTATAATTTACTCGATAGAAAGCCTCGGTCTCCACTTTTTTCTGCTGTAAGAACCACCGCACCCGCGCCGTCGGCAAATAATGTTACCGTCTTTTTATCAGCCATATCTAAATATTTACTCATCGCATAAGCTCCGACAACAAGAATACTGTGGTAATTCTCATCGGCTCGTATATATTTTGCCGCTATATCCAATCCGGTAACAAATCCGGCACAGGCAGTGTTAACGTCGAATGTTCCGGCATTAACTGCGTTCAAACGGTACTGTATAACAGACGCAGTTGATGGGGAAATATATTCCGGCGTATCTGTTGTGATTATTATTAAATCAATTTCTTCCGGTCTCAAACCGGAACGCTGCAATGCTGTTTTGCCAGCTTCCACTGCTAAATCCGCAGTCGATTCGTTATCACCACACCAATGTCTTTCTTTTATTGTTAAGTTTTCTCTCAGCCAGGTGTCCACGTCTTCCCCTAGCAGCTCGTTAAAATACTCGTTAGTTAGAACTTTTGGGGGCACATAGGCTCCAACAGATTTAATTACTGCTCTTCTCATAAGTAATGTTCTTTAATATTTTTCATATATAACAATAAATTATAAACCCATCATATTAGAATTAAGAACAATTAATTCTGATATGAAACAAATAGAATATTCTCTTCAATAATATTAAAGAGTGAATTTAAGTTCGGCAGAGGCTAATCTGCTGATAAATGGTGAACCGACAAATTGTCTTTCCCTTGTATTAAACAAATTGGATACCGAAACTGTTAAAGTAATATGCTTAGTAAATATATATCCTGCAGTCATATCGAAATTTACAAACCCGCCTAACGGGCCATAATTCCATGCCCTGCCTACGCGTGCATTTTCAACTACCGGTGACCCGCCGTAAATTATATTAGTGTTAGTAGACGCAGCAACATTTATACCTGAGAAAAAATCATAAGCTTCAACCCATCTGCCGAAAATAGAACCGAAAAATTTATTATAGGAAGCATTGACACCAAAACCTAATTTATTCTTGGGTGTGTTAATTGGAAGATCAGTATTGGTAACTTTTCCGTCTCCATTTCCGTCATTTTTCATATCTGTCTTATCAAGTGAAAAATTAAAATACGAGTAATTAAAAACAAAAGTCAGATTCTTATTAAAATAATAATTCAAACCAATATCTGCACCATAAGTATTAACTTTTCCGAAATTCAAATAGGTAAGGATAAACGGAGAGCCTACAGACGGTGTACCCGGGATTATGTCTTGAATTGGAGTTCCTCCACGTTTTGTAACAAAAATCCCATGAGCTGCATCTGCAATGTTTTTAACCGGACTTAAGAAATGCTGAGATATATTATAATAAGCATCAACACCGACATAAAATTTATCATTTATCACCTCCTTATAGCCTGCTTCAAACGAATTTATAGTTTCAACGACTAATTTAGGAATTTTCTTCCCATTACTTAAAGTAAAACCTTCGCCGTTACCGAGCAGCAGTCCGCCGAAAATATCCGCACTTAAATTTAATATTGAAGGAGCTGCAATCCCCTTACCGTAAGTTACACGAAAAGTTCCAACATTACTTGTGTAAGTGATACCGGCTTTAGGTATAAAATTAAACCCATAAAGCTGGTGATCATCGCCTCGTGCAGCTACCAGTAATTTTAATCCGGAATTCGCTATCGGATATTCTAACTGTGCATAAACTCCATATTGATTTAGTTTAATAGGTCCATTAGCATCCAATAAATATGTATGTTCACTATTGGCAATATCTTCCTGCCATTGTATACCGGTTATTATATTTAGATTACTGAAGGTTTGATTATATTGGACTTCGCCATTCCACCTTCTTGAAGCATCTTTAAAGACCGAGCCGCGATTCAATGCAATTCCCTTTGAAGGAGAAGTACCGTACCATGCTTCTGTGAAGGATCTTTTTGCAGCTTCAGCCTTACTAAAACCGGCATTTAGAAAGCTATAATAATTTTGAGTACGCTGATTTAGTGCATAAGTATTTGATGTATTGCTCCAAGTTTGATAAAGTTGTGCAAAAATATGCTTGGATACAAATCTTCCTTGAAGAATATTAATTCTCCAATCTTTTATTTGATTCCTACCGGCGTTTGTAACACCAAGATTATTACTGTTACTATGTCCATAAGAAAGGATAAAGTCATAACCGGGAGTAAATGTATAATAGAGTCCTACTGCAGCTTTGAAATTATTAAATTTTCTATCTAAGCCAAATTCAGGGTAACCCTTAGTCCCAATATAAACACTATCGGTATAATTAAAATCATTCCCCTGTAAATAAGAGCTTGTTAACTTAAATGCAATTTTATTATTTAGAACTTTTGCATAACGTATTCTTCCGTTAAATACACTTTGATTTCCGCCAACCAATGCAAGAGTTAGTCCTTGGGAGTAACGAGGATCCTTTGTTATAGTGTTAACTAAACCATTATCCGCATTAGGTCCGTATAATGCACCGGCAGGGCCCAATATAACTTCCACACGATCTATATCATCCTTCGTTATCGTACTCATTAAACCAAGCGGTAAGCTGGTGGCAATAAGAGTAGCAATTCTGTTATCATTCATCTGAAGGACTTTTATATTAAATGCACTGTTGAAACCTCTAATATTTATTCCCATCCCTTCAACTCCTGTTCTTACATAATCAACACCTTTTTGACGAGCCATTAATTCTCCGGGGTTGATTGTTAACTCTTCTATGTCTTTTGACGTTATTACATCAATAGTAGCGGGAGCTTGGGTAAGCTTTTCCGGTTTTCTTGAAGCAGTTACTACAACCAGGTTACCCAGTATTACTGTTCGATTTAGTTTAACATCTATAGTTAATGTTTTGTTATCGACAATAGTAATGTCTTTGGTAAAAGCTTTATAGCCAATATAACTGACCTTAATTTTATATTTACCTTCAGGAATAGCAGTTATTATAAATGAACCATTAATATCAGTGGCTCCTCCTAGATTTGTTCCGATAAACACAATATTAGCCCCCACTATGGGCCCATTGGTTGCTGCATCTTTAACAACTCCCTTTAACCCCCCTTGTCCGCCAAATACCGTAGAAATTAAACTGAGGTAAAAGATGACTAAAATAGTTGGTTTTCGTAACATGATATATCCTTTTAAATTAGTTAGAAATTAGTTAATTATTTTTAGGTTATGATCCTAGGATCTTAGAAAATAATTATGGGATCATTCCGCCGTCGACAGAAAGGACCGCGCCATTGATAAAACTTGCTTCGTCACTTGCTAAAAACAAATATGTGTTTGCAATATCCTCAGGCTTTCCAAGTCTGCCCAAGGGAGTTTTTTCCTGCATAATTTTTATAACTTTTTCAGGCATTGTTTTAATCATATCGGTTGCAATGAACCCAGGCGCCACTGCGTTCACACGAATTCCTTTACGCCCAAGTTCCCGCGCCCAAACTTTTGTCATACCTATTATTCCGGATTTTGTTGCTGCGTAATTAGTTTGCCCAAAATTCCCGTAAAGTCCAACTACAGAAGAAGCGTTGATAATGCAGCCCTTCTTTTTTTCCAGCATAAATTTAGAAACAGCTTTACTGCAGTTAAATACTCCCGTAAGATTTACATCAATAACCTGCTGCCATTGTTCTTGGGTCATATTTTTCAGAGTAGCATCTCTTGTAATCCCAGCATTATTTATTAGAATATCAATTCGTCCGAATTTTTCTATAGTTTGATTTACAGCGTTTTCTACCTCTCTAAAATCAGCAACGTTCACCCTTTGAAATTTAGTATTAAAACCTTTTTTGCAGAATTCTTCTGAGATTTTCAATCCCTTCTTTTCGTCAACATCCCAGAGAATAACCGCAGCTCCTTCTTGGACAAATCTTTCAGCGGTAGCTTTTCCTATTCCCTGCGCACCCCCTGTAATAATGGCAATTAGTCCGGTTAATCTTCTCATATATGTTTTCTTATATTTTGAACGTTTCAAAAATTCGAAACGTTGATATTAAAAAAATTATTTCTTTTAGTATAAGTTTCTTCTTTTGTTTTCCCAATCTTTGAGAAAATTATCGAAATATTTTTCCATAAGCCGGTAAAAAGCTTCCATCTCAGTTAGTCTTTCAAGCAGTTTCTCAAGTGATTTGTTTTTTTCTTTTAGAACAGATTCTTTTAAACTTGCAGCAAGACGAGTATTATTTTTTACTAATTCAAAATTATTTCGAAAAGCATTTTCGAAAATTTCTGGCTGTATTTCATAATAATCCTTTCGTCCGGATGGCTGCCAAACTCTGCGAATAAGATTTTTGTCTCTTAGTCGTCTCATTATTTGACTAATTGGTCCTTTGCTTCTATTGAGGTTTTTACATATATCATCCAAAGACAGCGGGACCGGAGAGTAAATCAGCAATGCAATTACGTGTCCCATTATTTTCGAAAGTCCGAATGCTTTATAAGCATATCCGAAATTTTGAATTATTTCCTGTTGTATTTTTTCTTCGGAAGACATTAAAATATATTTTTATCTTTTGAATAATTTGAAACATTTGCAATATAAAATTTTCCAATTAAAAAGTCAAATAAAAAGTCTGAATCGCTATAAAATGCAGCATTCATTAAAAAAATAATAGCAGAAATTTGAATAAGGATGACTTTCAACGGTTCTTGTTAATTCAACAAAATATTTTGAAATGAGGGAACGTGATTATTAAATAATTCTTAGATCTCTTGATTTTAGAAAAAATATATTCTAAATTAATATAGTAAACGTTAGGGTGAATAATGACAATCGAAATAGAAACTGCAAAAAAATATTACTATACAAACTTAATTTATGAGCTTCATATTGCAGAAGAAAAACTATCTTTATTTAAGAAAAAGTATCAAGCAGATTTTGATAATTTCGAAGAATCTTTAAAAAATCAAAAAGAAGATTTTTCAAAGTGGGATGATTACCTTGAATGGAAGGCTTTTCGCAGAGTATATGATGAATTGAAAAAAAACAAAAAAAGCTTTAATGATGGAAATTTTAAAGTCGCTTGATAATTCTACGGTTGTATCTTCTTATGAACTTTTAGTATTTAAAAATTTCGAATTTGGTTTTTATATTAATATTTCTACAACCCTTGTTGATAATTCAGAGTTGTTCATCAAAGAATATACCGATCAAAAGGAACGGAATTATTCATATCATTGGCAGAAAAAAAATGGTGATTTGATTTGCCGGTGGGATAATGCTCCATACCACAAAAAAATAAAAACCTTTCCACACCATAAACACCAAAAAAACAAGATTTCCGAAAGCTATGAGATTAATATAAACGATATTCTCAAAGTTATTTCAAGGCAGCTTGCAAAGAAATAAACAATACATTTGGAGTTGATATATCCCAATTTTGAAAGTATAATATTTTAGAGATATCTTCTCATATTAATATACGAAAACACTACCAACCAAAAGATGTGTTCAAGCAACTCATCAAAATAATCTTTATCAAAGAGTTGTCCACCTTGTTTTAGGCGTTCATCGTCAAGCACAAAACCTTTTATAATATATTCTTTTAATGTTTGTGTTGCCCAGATGCGAAACTGTGTTGCCTGTTTGGAATTTACGCGATAACCTACCGATATAATAGCATCGAGATTGTAAAAATTGGTTAAGTATTTTTTCCCATCATCAGCAGTTATTCGAATTTTTCGAATAACTGATTTTTCTTCTAATTCTCTATTTTTAAATATTTCTTTCAAATGATAATTAATAGTGTTTGTTTCTACTCCAAACAACTGCCCCATAGTTTTTTGGGTAAGCCATACCGTTTCATCTTGAAGAAAAACCTCAACTTTTATATCTCCTTGTGGCGTTGAATATAAAATTATTTCATTTTGCATTGTTTAATCCTTACTGGTTTGTTAAGGGGGTAGAATAAAATAAGTTATCGAATTACAACTCCTAAAGTATTTAATAACAGTTACTCATTCTTGTATTATATGAAGTTATTCTATTCCACCTCCTAAGTTTACATTACAATTGCTCAATTTAGGTATTAATAAAAAGCAGTCTCCTATTTTAGATTTCGAAATATAAATTTAACACATTAAAAATAATTCCGATTTAACAATTATAATTTTCTCGCTATCACCACAACATCTTTCATTATGTTAACAACACCCGAATTTTGATTTATTGCCTCGAAGTAAACAATGTAAATGCCGATTTTTAACGGCTTTCCCGAGTCGCTTAAACCGTCGAAAATAATTGAGCCTTTTGAACCGGAGGGTTTGTTGTTTGCTAATTGCCTAACCAAACGACCCTGTGCATCAAATATCTTAATATTGATTTGCGCTATTTTTTGCGGAAGGTTATAACTTATTATTGTAAAGTCTTCGTAGCCATCGTTATCCGGTGAAAACGGATTCGGACTAATTTCCATTTTAGAAGAATTACCAATTCCGTTTGTAAAAATTGAATT
Organism: uncultured Melioribacteraceae bacterium; assembly: GCA_964640985.1. GTDB lineage: Bacteria > Bacteroidota > Ignavibacteria > Ignavibacteriales > Melioribacteraceae > CAZXJG01. The sequence goes on from CAZXJG010000014.1 coordinate 20,910, forward strand.
TTCTTTTCCAGGTGTAGCGCCGACCTTATTTACACAAGTGCTCCAATTTGTCGGATCGTTCGAATCAAAATCCGGATTTAATCTTTCAAGGGATTTATTCCTTAAAAATTGAACATTCGGATTATTCCAATCATTATTGTAGAAAACCGAATCGATTGTGTTGAGCCACATATCTTTTAATAAAACTATATCGTTTGAATTTGAAAGATATAACGACGACAAGTTTAGAATCTTTTTATATTTATAGTCTGATAACCATGGATAGTTATTTATTAAAGCAGAATCGGCGGAAAGAATAAAATATTTATCCGGCGGCAGTACCATTGAAGTGTCACTTAATTTGAATATATTGTTTTTTGAATCCGATATTGTCCAATTTCCCAATTCAATAAATTCGTTGGAATTATTATACAACTCGACAAATTCGCCGTTGTTTAAATCGGGATTGTATAAAATTTCGTTAATAACAACAGCATTAAATTTATTCCGTTTAATTTTTGTAATCGAATTTTTCATACCCGGCGTACCCCCGCTCGCATTTAGCGAAAGCACCCAATTATTAGGAGCATTCGTTGGAACCGTAAAAGAAATCCTTTCTATAGAAAACCCTTTTTCATAACTCCACATATTTTTAAAATGCAAACTGTCAATTACCGCATCTCTAAAATCGTAAATAACAACACCGTCATTATTACTCAAAGTACCGAAGTTTGAAATAAATATTTTTGCATTAGTCCTAAAACGTTTCAACGAATCCGATGCCACAATAAAATATTCTCCTGGCTCTACTTCAACAGCGTACTTGGCAATAAAATCTTTCTTTGGCTTTGGAATCAGATCGCTTAAACTCCAATTTTGAAGATTAATCTTTTTATTTGAATTGTTTATAAATTCAACCCATTCAGGTTCATCTTTACGAGGGTTATACATCACTTCACTTATAAGTATAGCGCCAGAGGTATAACCCGGTATAGCCATATCTCTAATTTTATTATTAAATGTGTCTTGATCGGCTTTATAATTCAAAAAAGCAGAAAGTAGTGTTGTATCGTTTAATGTAAAACTTGAATTAGTGATAATTTGTAAAGTATCGCCGGATGACAATGTTTTTTTAGATACTTCATCTAAAAAATTTGTCCGGGTATCGGTATCATAATAAAATTTGACTGAGAAATTATTTGCGATTTGATTGCCGTTATTTATTACAGCGGCGGAAATTTTTACCTTTTCACCAAAAGCCGGGAAAGACGGAACAGTTGAAATACCGGTTAATTGCAAATCGTATTTTTTCTCGGTTATGCTGTTAATTCTTCCCGGTGTACTTTGCTCAATGTCGTTTGAAGCAGCCCAATTTTCTTTTTTATTGGAGGACAAATCGGAAAGCTTTCTTTCAAGCGAGTAACCGGTACGTGAATTCCATAAAGAATTATATTTTACCGAATCAATTAGACTACCTCCTCCGTCTTTTATTACAACTCCATCTTCATCATTGTTCAAATTTGCAAACGGAACAATTACAATTTTTGAAGGAATAGTTTTGTGATAATTATAAATTGAGGAGTCTTTTGATAGAACGATGTAATCTCCAGGTTCCAAAAACAAATTTTTATTCGTTATTAAAGTTGCGGTAGGGTGAGCTAAAATATCTGAAATTATCCAGTTGTTTAAGTTTATTTTTGAACTACTTCTGTTGAGTAATTCAACCCACTCAGGTTCACCGTTTTCAGGATGAAACATTATTTCGTTAATAACAATCGTGTTAAATTTATAGCCGGGTGAAATTACCGATAGAATAGTATTGTTGGTGGTATCTTCATCTTTTGTGAAAAATGCTTTAATTATAAACATTCTCGGTTGAGTAAGATTTGTTATAGTATAAGTAAAATTATAATTAATCGAATCAACCGGACTTAATGAAAGCATTGCAGATTTTTCCAATAAATTATCAGCAGTGCTGTCAAAATTTACAGACTCGAAAAGTTCCAAAGTAAATAGAGCATTATGTTTACCGGCATTTTTCACTTTTACATTAATCGCTGCATTTTCGTCCGGCAGCGGATAAGAAGGCTGAAAATTAACTTCCGTAACTGCAATATCGTAATCTTTTAATGTAAATGAATTTATTTTACCGGGTGTTGCTCCATTTAAACTTTTCGAAGTTCTCCAATTTGATGAATCTATAGAAGCTTTACCGGGAGAAATTCTTTCAAGCGACTTACCGTTATTTCCACCCCACTTCGAAGTATATTTCAACGAATCGATTACCCTATTTAAAGAATCCAACAATATTATTTCATCACCCAAGTTATTTAATGATGGGAATTCGCTTACTATTAATTGTGATGTAATTACATACTCTTTTAATATTGATGAATCCTTGGCAATTATTAGATATGCGTTTGGTTTAAGTTTCAAATTGTTATCGGTAATTAATTCTGATTTTTTCTTATCGGCTATTTGAAAATTTTTTAGATTTATTGTTTTTGTACTCCGGTTAAAAAGTTCTATCCATTCCGGTTGAGCAGACAACGGTTTATACATTATCTCATTTATAACCAAATCATTTCTATTTACATCTATTTTTACCCCTGTAAATTTGAGAAATGCAGTATTATTATCGAGAAATTCATCTTGTGAAAATTCGATGACGGCTATTAAATTATTTTCACCTAATTCAAAATCTGATATTTCAGTAGTTATTGTTAAGCTGTCATGAGATTTCAAAAAACCGCTGTTACGTTTATATATTTCTTCATACGATTGAGCTATTGAATCTTTATTAGTATCGTTAAAAATTTTTATTATAAAATTATTTACATCCGTCAAGCCGTTATTTTTAATTTTAAGAAGCAGAGGAAAATTTTTACCAAGTACGGCATAATTTTTTAAGCCGGTAAATTTAATAAGCGAAAGATCATACCTTTTTGGTGTAACCGAATTAAGCTTACCTGGTGTTGCTCCATTTAAACTTTTCGAAGTTCTCCAATTTGATGAATCTATAGAAGCTTTACCGGGAGAAATTCTTTCAAGCGACTTACCGTTATTTCCACCCCACTTCGAAGTATATTTCAACGAATCGATTACCCTATTTAAAGAATCCAACAATATTATTTCATCACCCAAGTTATTTAATGATGGGAATTCGCTTACTATTAATTGTGATGTAATTACATACTCTTTTAATATTGATGAATCCTTGGCAATTATTAGATATGCGTTTGGTTTAAGTTTCAAATTGTTATCGGTAATTAATTCTGATTTTTTCTTATCGGCTATTTGAAAATTTTTTAGATTTATTGTTTTTGTACTCCGGTTAAAAAGTTCTATCCATTCCGGTTGAGCAGACAACGGTTTATACATTATCTCATTTATAACCAAATCATTTCTATTTACATCTATTTTTACCCCTGTAAATTTGAGAAATGCAGTATTATTATCGAGAAATTCATCTTGTGAAAATTCGATGACGGCTATTAAATTATTTTCACCTAATTCAAAATCTGATATTTCAGTAGTTATTGTTAAGCTGTCATGAGATTTCAAAAAACCGCTGTTACGTTTATATATTTCTTCATACGATTGAGCTATTGAATCTTTATTAGTATCGTTAAAAATTTTTATTATAAAATTATTTACATCCGTCAAGCCGTTATTTTTAATTTTAAGAAGCAGAGGAAAATTTTTACCAAGTACGGCATAATTTTTTAAGCCGGTAAATTTAATAAGCGAAAGATCATACCTTTTTGGTGTAACCGAATTAAGCTTACCTGGTGTTGCTTTTGCAGCGGCAATTGAGCTTGCCCAATTCTTGGAATTGTTTGTCGAGACTGCGCTGTTTTTCCTTTCCAAAGAATGCCCATTATCACCGCCCCAATTAGCCGAATAGTTTAATGAATCGATTATTTTATTTGATGAATCTTTAAGAACAATAATATCGCCTTTATTATTTAATGAAGGTAAATTAAGAAGAATAATTTGTGACGGAAAATCATAAAAATTCTGAAGTGAATCATCTGATAGAACAATATAACTTTTTGCAGCAAGGGGAAGTTCTTTTTTATAAATAATAACCGAGCCGGTTGGATCATTTATACGCCAATATTTCAAATCAATACTTTTATTGCTCCGGTTATATAACTCAATCCACTCGGGTTCATCCCCGCTTGGTTTATACATAATTTCATTTATCACAATATCATTAAATTTACTTGGTTTTAATACGACATTAAAACGATAAAACAATGTATCGTTATCTTTGTTTTGATCTAAAGTGTTATTTATAATTCCGATTAATTGATATTTTCCGCTTTTTAAATTGAGCAACCGGGTATGTACGGTTAAAGAATCGCCGCTATCCAAATTGTTAAAAGTGTTACTGTAAAATAATTCACCTGTTGTTAAAATCGAATCTCGATTTTCATCATTATAAATATTTATCTGAAAATCCGTAACGTTTTTTAATCCAACATTCTGGATTTTTGCAGTTACATTAATTGTATCATTTTCAAAAAGAGGATTAGGCGAAACCGTCAAAGAGTAAAACTCCAAATCGTTTTGTTTCGGTGAAACGCTATTTTCGAAGCCGGGTGTACCGTTAAATGAAAGTGAATTTAACCAATTATCCGGCTGATTATTTTTATTTAAAATAATTTTTTCATCCGAATAACCTGCTTTGTTATTAGCCGAATAAGTATAAGTATCAATAGTATCGTTTTTAGAATTAAGCAAATAGATTGTTCTGTTGGATGAATTAGACATTCCGGAACTGCCGAAAGCCGGATTGTTTATTTTTAAAACTAAAACATTGCCCGGAATTAGAGTAGTATAAATACCATTAGTAATATCATAATCGCCTTCAAATATAACCGCAAATGATTGTGGAAAAAGTAATGTGTTTTTGTTGGTTGAATCAATTAAATCAACAGTTGAGTTTTGATATTTTATTTTAAAATTGAGTAGATCTACCGTATCCATCTTAGATAAATTAAATATTTCGATAAACTCGCTGTTAGCTTTTGACGGTCGAAACATTACTTCGGAAAAAATAATATTTGCGACCGATTGCGGTAAAATATCGGATTTATAAGTGAAAACAATTATTATAGAAATAAAAATATATCTAAGTTTGATATGCATATTTTCGATTTTATTGTTTGCCCTTTGCAATATTACAATTAT
>CAZXJG010000014.1:26097-33458 GCA_964640985.1 uncultured Melioribacteraceae bacterium
CATTTCAAAGAATAAAACATTATAAATCATAGATTTTTCACATTTTTATATAAATAATTTTGGGTCATTATGGGAAATCAAAACGTGAGTGTTGCAATATTAAATTCCAATGAAATTCAGTTTGAATTTTATGGAGATTTTTCGCTCGGCGGGCAGAATAAATTTTTAAATGGAAAATTTATTGCGACACGTGAAAATCAACAAATAAAGATATCTGGTGATCAAACCGTTTTTTTTATAGATGAAGGAACAATATTTACACCGCAAAATTTTCAGACAGATTCTTTTTTAATTAAAGATGTAATTATCGGAATTACTTTTCACTGGGAACAAGAACAAAATCAGAGATTCAAAGGCTCGCTGAAATTTATTTTTGAAAAGAACAAAATCACCGCAGTGAATATTCTTCCAATCGAAGATTATCTTACAAGTGTTATCTCGTCGGAAATGTCGGCAACAAGCTCTATAGAATTACTAAAAACACATGCTATTATTTCACGAAGTTGGCTTTTAGCTCAAGTTAAAAAAAGGAAAACAATTCAAACTCATAACGATTTTTACGAGTCCAAATTCGAATCGGAAAATGAGTTAATAAAGTGGTACGACAGAGAAGATCATACTCTATACGATGTTTGCGGCGATGACCATTGTCAAAGATATCAGGGAATAACAAAAATTTATGCACACACAGCTCAAAAAGCCGTTAAGGAAACGAGGGGAATAGTTCTGAAATATAAAGATGAAATTTGTGATACGCGTTTTTCGAAAGCTTGCGGAGGAATCACGGAACCTTTCGAAAATGTTTGGGAACCGGTTTATCATCCCTATTTAACAAGCATTGTCGATTATAAATTTCCACCCGACGGTTTTAATTTGGATCTTACAAAAGAAAAGAATGCTGAAAAATGGATTCGAAGTAACCCCCCTTCGTTTTGTAATACACAAAATGAGAATGTTCTTTCACAGATTCTTTTGGATTACGACCAAGGCACTAAAGATTTCTATCGTTGGAAAATAGAATATGAACAAGAAGAAATATCCAAACTGATTAGAAAAAACAGCGGAATAGATTTCGGTAAAATTAGAGATCTTTTGCCGGTATCCCGCGGTCAATCGGGTAGATTAATAAAACTGAAAATTGTCGGGACTAAAAAAACATTGATAATAGGAAAAGAACTCGAAATTCGTAAGGTCCTTTCATCGTCGCATTTATACAGCTCTGCTTTTGTTGTAGATAAGGAGAATATCATTGACGGTATTCCGCAGATATTTAAACTGACCGGCGCCGGCTGGGGACATGGAGTTGGACTATGCCAAATCGGTGCCGCTATGATGAGTGAAATGGGTTATAAATTTGATGAGATTTTAATCCATTATTTTAAAGATGCAAAAATAGAAAAAATTTACTGATGAAAATATTATACTCTTGTCTATCCCAAAGCTGGGGCGGAATGGAAATGTTTACTCTGTCGGCAGTTCAAAAACTTTTGGAAAGAAACTTCGAAGTTGAACTGCTTTGTTATCCTAACTCGAAAATTTACGAAGAAGCTTTAAATCAAAATATTAAAATTCATACATCACGTGCAAAAAATTATTTTCATCCTTTTCAAATTATTAAGCTTTCACAATTAATAAATAAAGGAAAATTTAACATCATCCATACTCAAGCTTCAAAAGATTTATGGCTGATTGCACCATCTCTTAAAATTTTAAGGACAAACATTCCCCTTATTTTTACCAAGCAAGTCGGGTCTTATATTATAAAAAAAGATATATTTCATCGTTTTTTATATGAACGGATTACGTATGCATTAGCAATAAGCAGCGTAATTAAAAATAATCTTTTGGAAACAACCCCTTTGACGGAAGATAAAATAAAACTGCTTCACAATGGTGTGGATATGAAAAAGTTTAATCCGGATAATGCCGATTTTACAATGGTTAGAAAAGAATTCGGGATAAAAAGCAATGAATTAATTATAGGAATGCTGGCAAGATTTAGTTGGGGTAAAGGGCACGAAGAATTTCTACATGCAGCGAAAATATTAAAATCAAAATATGAAAATTTAAAATTTATAATTGTCGGTCAAGCGAGTCGTGGAGAGAATGAATATGGAGATAAAATAAAAAAACTCACTAAAAATTATCATTTGGAAAATGATGTTATTTTTACCGGATTTAGAAAAGATATTCCTCAAGTGCTTGCTGCAATGGACATTTTTACGTTTCCTTCCCATTCGGAGGCTTTCGGCATTGCTCTCGTTGAAGCTATGGCTATGGGTAAACCGAATGTATGCTCAAACTCCGACGGTGTTTTAGATATTGTTGTTGACGGTACGACCGGGTTGCTTTTTCAAAAACAAGACGGAAAAGACCTTGCTGATAAATTGGAAATTTTGATTAATTCTCCCGGTAAAAGAAAAGAGCTTTCTCTTGCTGCTCGGAAAAGAGCGGTAAATAATTTCGATTTGGAAGTTTTAACCGATAAAGTTATTGAAATTTACAAAGAAGCAATCTTGATTGGACAATCAAAAAAAACTTTTAATTAATTTATTAGGAGATATTAAATTGGAAAGGATTAATTCAGTTAAAAAATGCATGCTATTCGTAATCTTTCTTCTGCTAAGTAGTCAAATTTTTGCTCAAACAAATATTATAAAGATAGGAAAGGATTATGCCTTTAGCGATAGAATAGTTGTGAAATTGAATATTGCAAGCAGTACACTTAACAAGTTTAATTTAATGATCCCCGCAAATATTTTGAATAAGTTTCAAAAATTAGGTATTACTAAAATCACGAAAAGGTTTAACAAATTACGATATTTTGATAACAGCGCTGTTCAGCTTAATAAAATAGTTATAATGAAATATTCTTCCCCTGTTAATCCATTGTATATGGCTTCTAAAATATCGCACATATCTAATGTTCAATGGGCTGAACCGTATTACTTAGGACAAATGCTTTTTTCCCCGGACGATGCACTATATTCTAAACAATACGCATTAAGAAAGATTAGTGCCGAAGAAGCTTGGAATATAACCAAAGGCGACTCGACTATAATAGCAATTGTTGATACCGGTGTTGATTGGAAACATCCGGATCTGCGGGCAAATATTTGGACAAATCCGGGCGAAATTCCCAACAACGGAATTGATGACGATCACAATGGTTATATTGATGATGTGCACGGATGGGACTTCGGAGGGTTTAACGGTACATCTGATAATAATCCGATGGAAGATAGACCTGATCATGGAACGCACGTTGCCGGTATTGCAAGTGCGGTAACCAATAACAATATCGGTGTTGCTTCTATTGGTTTTAATTCAACTATTATGCCCGTAAAAGTATCCCAAGACAATATTAGAACTAAAAAAGGCGAAGCGCTGATTGTTTACGGATTTAAGGGAATAACTTATGCAGTTGATAACGGGGCAAAAGTAATAAATTGTAGTTGGGGAAATTACAGTTATTCTAATACGGAACAGAGCGTTATCAATTATGTGGTTGCTCATGGTGCTTTGCTTGTTGGGGCAGCAGGCAACGATTCTCAAGAAAAGGTTATATACCCTGCAGGGTATAATGGAGCTCTTGCCGTTGGAGCAACCGACAGCAGCGATAAAATTGTTTATTTTTCAAATTACGGTCATGGTATTGATGTTATGGCACCTGGACTTAATATTGAAAGCACTTGGCAGCCTAATACTTATGCAAGCTTAAGCGGAACATCTATGGCATCTCCCCTTGTTGCCGGCTTGGCTGCATTGGTATTCAGCAGGTTTCCAAACTATACACCCGGACAAGTTGCCGAACAAATCAGAGTAAACGCTGACGATATTACTACTCTTAATCCATCTTATGCTTATCTTTTAGGCAGCGGAAGAATTAATGCTTATAAAGCCGTAACGGATACTAATTCGGAATCCGTACGATTAACGAATGTTAAATTTATTGATAAAGGCAACGGTAACGGAGTTTTTGAAGCGGGAGAAAAAGTTCAAGTTGATTTGAATTTTAAAAATTATCTTGCTCCTACAAATAATCTATTAATTCAATTTGTTACTAATAGCCCCTATGCTACTGTTGATAAAGGATCATTCAATGCCGGTGCGGTTGGAACATTAAGCACTTTTAATAACAACTCATCTCCGTTTGAGTTTTTAATCGGCAAAAACGTTCCTTACAATCAAACCATTAGTTTTTTAATTAAATATTCCGATGGTAATTATAGCGGGTTTCAATGGATAAACGTTTTGGTAAATCCTTCTTATAGAACTCAAAACGGAAATACAATTTCTTTAACAATTACAAGTAAAGGTAACCTCGGGTTTAATGATTATCCGGAAAATTTGCAGGGTGACGGATTTAAATATAACAATGGTCCCGATCTTTTATTTGAAGGGGCGTTAATGTATGGTACTTCTTCAAATAAATTACCTGATGCGGCAAGGGGAAGCAATGCAGATAAACAAGATGCAGATTTCAATGTAATTAAGCCTTTATATATTGAAACCCCCGGTAAAGTAGCCGATGTGCAAGGAGATAATATATTCAATGATGATAGTGCGGGTACATCAAAATTAGGTATTACTACCGAGCTTAAATCATATACTTATTTTAATGCTCCGAACAATCATTACATTATTCTGCAATATTTATTTACAAACAAATCCGGCACTGATATTAAAGGCTTTTATGCGGGACTCTTTTTCGACTGGGATATAGATGCAACGGATTACGACAAAAACATAGTTGCTTACGATTCTTTGGGTGGATTTGGATACGCTTATGATCAAAATTTAACGCATATTAATACATATATCGGAATGGCTTTACTTTTGAAAGGGAATTATGGAATTTATGCGATCACCAATGATGGGAGTGACGGGGGTATTGATATTTACGACGGATTTACAAAGTCGGGAAAATGGACCGCACTTACAAACGGGATAAAACATGCCGCCGCAGGTCCTTCCGATATTTCAGCAGTTGTTTCATCCGGACCGTATAACATTTCCGCTAACGGTAGTATTGATGTTGCTTTTGCAATTGCTGCCGATACTTCAATTACAGCTTTGAGGGAGGCCGTTAAAGATGCAAAGAAAAAATTCGGATGGATTTTAAGAGATGTTCCAAATAATAAAATAATTGTACCGGTTAAATTTGAATTATATCAAAATTACCCTAATCCATTTAATCCGACAACTACAATTGAATATTCAATACCTACTGTTGAGACAAGGCATGCCTTGTCTGTACAATTAAAAATATATGATATTCTCGGACGTGAAGTTGCGGAACTTGTAAATGAAAAACAGGCCGCAGGAAACTATTCCGTTCAATTTAATGCAGCTAATTTAAGCTCCGGGGTTTATTTTTACAGAATAAAAGCAGGAAATTTTGTCCAGACAAAGAAAATGGTTCTTATTAAATAGTGCCGGATGACTATATAAAACATTAACCGATAACCCGGCAATTATTTACTGTGTATTTAATTTGTGGAGAGGTTATAATATAATTTCTATTTGGTTTCCGGATATTGATTTTTTAATAAACTCACTCTAATCTCTTTCCCCGCAAAGTCGGGGTAGGTAAAAACAGAGAAGAACATGGAAAAATCCGAAAACCAAATTACAAATAGATTGAATATAACCTTTTTTATCGCCGGAGTAATAATTAAGAAACTTTAGTTCAGTTGGAATAAAATTGGGCTAACGTTTTTTTATATAACGGAGCTTCGAAAAAATATAGTACTAATAGTATTAACAACTGAATCCTTCCCGATAAAAAACATCGGGACAGGTCAGGCAGGTATGTCAAGAAATTAAAGCGAAATAATATTTTACAGTTCTTAGGATAAAATTGACCCCGTTAGATAATCATAATAAATTTCGGGAATCTCAACTTTAATTACTCATTCATTTCTGCCGCCGATTAGCCGGTGGCAGCAGTGAAATAAAATTATTTTTTCACCTTTTAGTGTTTCACTGTTTGGTGAAAAATTAATTGACTATTAAAAGAAAAAACTACTGCATTCTTCTTTTTAACCATACCTCAAAAAAAACGTCTTGGAATAAATAGATTTGTTGTTCTTTGTAAAGAATACCTTTTTCTAATAGGTTATTTATAGCTTTCTTCAAAGTTGAAGGTGGAATTACATACTCTGATAAAATATTTTTGTTAAAAAGATTTCTTCCATCATATTTTATAATTATTGCAAGCGCCCGCCGTGAAGAAATACTTAAGGAATCATAAATGAATAGAAATTCCTCATCTTTGTTCTCAATAATTGTTTTGAACCCTAATTCAATTAGTTTTTCAATCGGCGTATCATTGTATAATAAAGACATGTTGTAAAGATGATGACAAAGTAACTGGATGTTGTAAGGGACGACACCGGCTAATTTATAAATATTTTCAGCGGTTTCTTTTTTAAAATCTTCCTTTATTTTTATAAAATGTTTATAAATAAATTTTACATATTCTATTTTGGGAATAACATTTAAATATCTTGTTATACCTATTTTAAACAACGGATTATTTGAGTCCGAAAAAATATTTTGAAAGAAATGCTGCTTAGACCCGCAAAAAATATAGCTTACATTAGTTTGATGTTGAATGAAGGCTCTTATTTTTTTCTGAAAATTAAAACCGTTCAGCGATACTACTTCTTGAAATTCATCAAAAAAGACAGCGACTAACTTTCCGTCGTTAGAGAGTTTTTCAGGTAATTTCATTACGTCTTCAAAGGCATGATTAATTAATTTCCGGGTAACGGATATTTCAATTTTAGGTTTTCCCAAGTCATCTACGGTCAAGTTCGGTGTAATTCCTCTGACAATATTTTTGAGAGAGTTTAGTATTTTTTCGAAAGAGAGTCCTGAATTTTTAGCATACTCATCGGACATTAATGTTAGAAAATCGTTAATGGAATTAACATTATAAAAATCGATAAAAAACCATGCAAAGTTTTTATTTTTTTTCTTTATATCGTCGAACACATTTAGAATTAATGAAGTTTTTCCGTATCGCCTTGGTGCATATAATATTACATTTTGGTGATCATAAATATTATCAATAAGCTCAGTCTTTTCCTTTTTGCGGTTAAAAAATTGCCGTCCTTTAACAATCTTTCCGAAAGCAAAAGGATTCTCTTTAAATTTCATATTCACATCCCCTAATATTTTTCACTAAAAGGTGTTTCACTATTTAGTGAAATATAAAGAAAAAAATATAGGACTGCAATTTTATAATAGTTCGATTAAAACATTCGGGATTGCGGATTGACGGATTCCGAATTTGCGCTTTCAATTCTATAATAGTTCGATTATCCCGATAGATACAGCATATTCAACATCTT
>CAZXJG010000015.1:0-32244 GCA_964640985.1 uncultured Melioribacteraceae bacterium
AACTTAAATTGGAAGACTGTAAACTTTTACTCACAATCAGGAAACAGGATCTAAGTTCGAAACATAAAAAGATTGCCGAAGCGAATGATAATATTCATCTTTTGGGTTATATAACCGAAAAGGAAAAAATAAAATTAATATCAAATTGTATGGCGGTTTTATTTGCAAGCGATTATGAAGCTTTTGGTACCGTTATACTCGAAGCATCAAATTATAAAAAACCGATTCTTTGTTCAAATCTAAGTGTGTTTAAAGAAATATTAAATGATAGCGGAGTAATTTATTTTAATAATAATCTTGTAAGCATTGAGCAAACAATAAAGAACTTTATTTTATTGGATGAGTTGCAAAAAACGGAAATGGGAAACATAAATTATAATAATCTTAACAGATTTACATTGGAAAAAATTAAAGAAAAATATTCAATACTTTTTAAGGAATTAACTAAGTGATGAAGATAGATAAAGGGGATCCCTCCGAGTATGGTGTAAGTGGAATTAATAAAAGAATTAATAAAATGAGCAATATAATGCCCATTCCACATGGAATAAATTTAGATTTAGGAACAGGCGCCGGAGCTTATTTTTCTGATCTAAAGAATTCATCTAAAATCCTTTATGCCTTTGATTGTGAAATTTCTTTTCTAAAAAAGTTTCAAAATAAAAATCCGGATAATTCGGATAAAATATTTGTTTCAAAAGCAGAAAATATATCATTAAAAGATGAAATATTTGATGCTGTATTTGTTATAGAAGTATTAGAACATGTTCGTAATTTAAAATCTACAATATTAGAAATTCATCGAGTTCTAAAACCAAATGGATTATTATATGTTTCTGTCCCAAATAAATATTTTCCATTAGAAACTCATATGTTACATTTTGGTAAATATTCAATAAAGGGGAAGTATGTACCTTTCCTTTCGATGTCAAGTTTAATACACAAAGAAATTGGGAATGCAAGAAGATTTAGTAAAAGAGATATTATACAGGAATTTTCAAAATTTGGTTTTAATATTATAGGAATTGAATATTTAATGCCCCCATTTGACTATTTCAAATTTGGGCGTAAATATCTTAGGAAATTAACTGATAAATTAGAAAATAATTGTTTTAAATATTTTAGTATGACATTAATTACCGTATTGAGAAAAAATTAAATTAATATTTTTTTAAAAAAATGGTTTTTAGAAAGAAAGGTATGTCATTTATAATATATCTTTTAAATAGTCTATTGGGTTCTGATAATAACCGCCACAGCCATTCAATCTTTATTCTTTGTAAAAATTTTGGACATCTTTTCTTCTTTCCGCTAAAGTAATCGAAAACACTTCCTACACCGACATTAATTATAGCACCTATTTCATTCTTGTGTTTACTAAGCCAAATTTCTTGTCTCGGGGAGCCTAATGCTAAAAACAAAATATCCGGGTTTGATGATTTTATCCTGTTAATTACTTTATAATTTTCTTCTTCATTTTCCTCAAAAAATAATTTGGGGGCAAAGGCATCGGATATAATTCAATTAGGAAATAGTTGACTAATTTTGTTCTGAGCTTTGGATAAAACTTGGTCGGTTGATCCTACTAAAGCAATCTTTAATTTATTCTTATCGGCAATTATTAGTAGCAAAAAAAATAAATCGTGTCCCGTAATTCTATCAATTCTTTTTCCATACTTAAAATAAAGGAGAGAAGTAATACCGGCACCGTCCGGTAAGATTAATTTCGATGTTTCACAAATTTTCTTAAATTCATAATTTCTTTTAGTGTTTAGGTAAAAATCTAAATTGAATGTTATGATCTGTAATGGCTCTCTCTCATCAAGCATCTTTTTTAATTTGTAACTTAATTCGGCTAAAGTGTTTCCGTAAATACTTATTTTATCAAGACTGTAGTTCATTATAACTTTTATCTGTTGTTTTTTCTTTATCAAAAAAATAATATTTTATATTATAAGAAGTAATTAAAAAATATCTTAAATGAAGAATACATTTTTAATCTTTATAATATTATTCTTCCCTTTATCGATTATTCTACCTCTGAATAGAGAGGCAACCTATGACTACTACGGGAACAAAACAAAATATTTTTTCGCACCGGAACAAATAGATTATGTTCCATCTTTCGGATATTATGTAGCGGATACATGATTCGCTATTTGGGATTCTATTAAGTGCCATCATTCCGCAAATTAAAATATCAGGTTTCGCACTATTTATTTTTCTTAAAATATTATTATCTTTTGTTTTAAAATCTGAAAAACCGTTGGAGTAACCGGCAATATTAAGAGCAGGGTATTTGGTTTTAATTATTCTAACTGATTTAGTGATTGTTTTTTCAGATGCCCCGAGAAAATATACTCTTAATTTATTTTCCGAAAAAATTTTTTGTAAATCTGAATAAAAAGCGTAAGTAAAAACTACTTTGTTAATATTGATTTTATACAGTGTTTTCAACATACGAACAATACTGTATCCATCGGCTATTATATTGTCTGCCTTATTAAAAGCTTTTTGGAATTCATGATTTTTATTTGCTAAATAAAATGAGTATGAGTTGAGGTAGAAAAATGTAGTTTTCTTTTTTGTCTGGATAGCATTTAATATCTCTTCCGTATATTCTTTAGAGTTAGAGATATTAACAAAACAATTAGGTAGATTATATTTTGTTTTTGTATGAAATTTAGACAATTTATTTAATTTTATATTTTTTAATTAAAAAAATGAATAAGATTTATCAAACATTAATTATTGTGTTAATTGCATCTAATTTAAATTTTGCTCAAGTATTTGTAACACATGAAAAAATTAATGATGGAAAATATGTATTAACATTCAAAAATGAAATACCTTTTAAAATTATTAAAAAGAAATATTATAATATAATTAAGTTTAATAATTTTGATAATTTGAGTAAAAGCGGACAATTTGTATTGCCTCAAAAAGATATTTTTATTTCAATTCCACCCAACACAAAGCCTTCGGTTAAATTAATCGATATTCAAAAAAAGGTGATAAAAGCGGTTCCCGAAATAGGGAAAACTGCAAAATTGTTAAATGATTCAACGATAGTTTACGTAAAATCCAAACCGGCAAATCAATTGCTTTCCGGCAGATCTTATAAAATAAAAGGATATTTATGGATTGGGAATAATTATAGCATTCATCTACAGGTAAGTTTATTTTATTTCGACGAAAATAGTATAAGCGTAATTCAAAGAAAAGAATTTAAAATCGAATTAAACTTTAAAGAAAACATACAAAGTTTTGAGTCTGGTAAAAATATTAAAAGGAATAATATAATTGTCAATAAAAAATATTTATTCAATAATGAAAACGCCGTTAAAAAATATCCAAAAAATAACAATGATTTTTGGATAGATTATTCGAAAGTTTATCTTAAAATCGGAACGGGAAACGCCGCAATTTATAGAATTGATAAAAATGATCTGCTGAATTATGATATACCGGTAAATTCAATAGATCCAAGGACATTCCGGTTATATTTAAAAGGCAAAGAAATCCCGATTTTTGTAAAAGGCGAAAGTGACGGGGTTTTTAATGATAACGATTTTATAGAGTTTGTCGGTACTAAAAATTACGGTGATAAAGATTATAGAGATATTGCGAAGTACGGTCATCCTTATAAAGAATATATGAATAGATATTCAGACACAACAATTTATTGGTTAACGTGGGGTGGAAATTTCGGCAAGCGTGTCCCAACATCGTTAAATATTCAAGGAAATCCGGCAGATACTATTAGTTATTATGACAAATTTATGCATGAAGAAAAAAATATTTGGTACGATTTTTCACTTGCAGGCGGAGAAGTTAGAAGGCAAGACCCGGCTATTTTTGAGAACGAAACTTGGATTTGGTGGGGACAAAATGTTGGGACAAAGATTTTTTCGTTTAATGTGGAAAATTTAGTAAAGGGGATGAAAGCAAAAGCTTATCTTAAAATGCAAGATTGGGCATCTAACTTACTCAATAAAGCACACGATTTATCATTAAAAATAAATTCCGATCCCGCTGCTTATGATTCG
Source organism: uncultured Melioribacteraceae bacterium (assembly GCA_964640985.1). Lineage (GTDB taxonomy): Bacteria > Bacteroidota > Ignavibacteria > Ignavibacteriales > Melioribacteraceae > CAZXJG01. The sequence goes on from CAZXJG010000015.1 coordinate 4,050, forward strand.
GGTTACATTAATAAATATGAAGTGAAAGTTTTAAAGGCTGAGTTTCCATCGGGGAAATTAAAAGACGGTATTAATCATTTAAAATTAGTTTCATATCAAACCGGTGCAAATCCTAATAGAATTGTTGGCGATTGGTGGGAAATTGTTTATCCGCGAAAACTTATTTTGACAGATGATTCTCTTTTGTTCGGATACAGACAATCTAAAAAACCGCAATTTGTAAATCTCCATTTGTCAAATGTGTTGACTAATAACTTTAGTTTGTATAAAATCAACAATAAATATAGTAGTATAAAAATAACCGATTATAATAAGGATGGCGATAATGTCTTTTTTAAGGATACTGTAAAACAAGGTACTAAATATATTCTTACAGCCGTAAATAAGATTATCAGTCCGGAATTTTATTACAAAAAGAGATTTGTTAATTTAAGAAATAATGCAAATCAAGCCGATTATCTACTGATAACACATCCGTTATTTTTAAATGAAGCTAAAAATTATGCCGCTTTCATTCGGAATAATTATGATATAACAGCAAAAGTTATTAATGTTTTTGATATTTATGATGAATTTAATTTCGGCTTTTTAGCTCCGGAACCAATAAAAGATTTTTTAATTATGACTCAAGATAATTGGCAAAAACCTGCTCCTAAATATGTTTTTCTTGTCGGCAAACCTACTTATGATTTTAAAGGGTATAAAACGAAATATTTTGGTGCTCCTAAGCAAATAAATTATGTTCCTTCTTACGGGCATCCGGTAAGCGACACTTGGTTTGTTATATGGGATACTACAGGTTCGGCAATTCCTCAAATAGATATTGGGAGAATTCCTGTTGTTTCGGTAAAGGAATTCCAACATTATTTTCAAAAGCACAAAAACTATCTTTTACAGAAATATGATGAGTGGAATAAAAAATATTTGTTTATGTCCGGCGGTAATTTTAATAACCCATCACAACTAGCACAATTTAAAAATGTAAACGATTATATTATTGATAATTATGTTACTCCTCCACCAATCGGTGGTTTATCAACTCATTTTTATAAAACAATTAATCCTATAACGAATTTTGGCCCTTATACTCAAAGCGAAATCAAAAGCGCAATTGCAGAAGGCGGACTTTTTATATCATACATAGGACACAGCGGAACTCAAACTTGGGATAACGGTATTAGCAATGCTGTTCAATTGGAAAATGATGTTAATAAAAATCCCTTGATTACCGATTTCGGTTGCTCAACCGGTAAATTTGCCGAACCTGATGTAACGTCTTTTTCGGAAGAATTTGTTGATAAGCCAAACGGACAGGCAATTGCTTATGTGGCTAACTCGTCGTTAGGATTTTTGACAACTGCCGTTACTTTCCCAAAAATATTTTATCATAAAATATTAAAAGATTCGGTATTTAATATTGGTAACGCGCATCGTTTAGCCAAAGAAGAATTATTAAATTTCTATGGCTCAAACGGAGTTTTCAGATTATTCTCTTTTACAAATTCATTAATCGGAGACCCGATTATAAATTTAAAAATTCCAACGAAACCTAATTTAATTATTAAAAACAATTCAATTGAAATTACGCCGCAAGTGCCGAGCGATATTTTAGATAGTGTAAAAGTTAAGTTTGTTTATTTTAATTATGGTACGGTTACAGATGATTCTTTTAAAATTAAATTTGATGATAATTACAATAATCATAACATAATGGATGTAACATTAAAAAAAGCAATACCGCTATTTAAAGATTCCGTGATATTCAATATTCCTGTTAAAAACAAACCTGGCATTCATAAATTAAAATTGGTCTTAGATCCGGATAATAAAATAGATGAAATTTATGAAAATGATAATACTTTTACGGGTGAGGTCAATGTTTTATCAGGTTCAATTAAAATGTTGATGGATTATACAATAGAAAATGAAGTAAATGATACTCTTTTATTTCTTAATCCTGCATTAAATCTTGAAACGGATTTTTTTAAAATTCAATTAAGTTCATCGAAAAATTTTCTAAATTCAAAAGAAATTGATATTCCGTTTGATACTTTAGAAAGTAAGTATATTTTACCTGATTCATATAAAAACAAAAGGTTTTGGATACGTTCCAAATTACCCAATAGTGATAACTACGGAATTGTTCGTTCATTCTATAATGGTAATAAAAATGCGTATTTGATTAATGACAGCATTAGTTTTGTGCGCTCGGTTTTGGATAATCAGCGGATTGTTAATAACACCGTTCGTTTAGATAGCTTAAGAACTAAATTCAGCGTCATTTCAGCCGGGTTCAATGACGGCAATACTGCTTTTATTTTAAAAAATTCACAAAATTTTATTCCGGAAAATACTTTGCGGGGTCATCATATTTGTCTGTTTGATGATTCAACTTATAAATTTATTCAATATAAACATTTCGATCTTTTGGGCGGAGGAGCTGCCGAAGCAAATAGATATTTCAATTTTTTAGATACTCTTTCGTCAAAATATCTTGTTTTATTTGCGGTTTCCGACGAGGGAGCGGTTGGACTTTCAGCTAAACTTAAAAATGAAATTAAAAAATTCGGCAGTAAATATATAGATGGTCTTGTTTTTCGCGGCTCTTGGGCGTTTATCGGTAAAAAAGGGGCAGCACGAGGTTCAATGCCTGAAGCTTTTTCCAAGCCTTATAATGGGCGTGTTCAAATTGATACTGTAATAACTAAACTGAATAAAAACGGCAAATTACTTACATCTGTTATTGGTCCGGCTGTTAAATGGGAAAAATTAAATATTTCAGAATCGCAGTATTCCGACAGTAAAATTAAATATAGAATTTTAGGCATAAAAAATAACTCGAAAGCAGATACTTTGAATTATCTTACATTGAATAACGGCTCGGCGGATTTGTCGTTTTTAAATAATTTAAAGTACAATTTCATTAAGATTATTTCAGAATTTAAAGCATCAAAAAATCTAATCTCTCCTGTATTAAAATCTCTTGAAGTTCAATATAAAGGCGTTCCCGAACTCGGCATAAATTATCAAACGGTTAAAATTAAAAAAGATACACTTCAACAGGGGGAAAATGCCGAATTATCTTTTGATGTATATAATACCGGCAAATCGGATGCCGATAGTTTTGATGTTCGTGTTGAGGTTGTTAATTCTAATAATTTTAAGAAAACGGTTTTTTTACAGCCGGTTAATTCACTTAAAAAGAATAAGTATAAAATGTTCAATATTGTTTATAATACAACTCCGGAATCCGGTAAATTTCTGTTTGATATTGCAATTGATCCCAAAAATAAAATAATAGAATTGTACAAAAGTAATAATTATTATACAGTTCCGTTCTTTGTGGTTGGCGATACGGCAAAACCTTCCTTAGAAATAACCTTTAACGGCAATGAAATTTTTGATGGTGATTATGTTTCTGGTAATCCCGATATTCAAATTAAATTAAGCGATCCCTCGTTAATGCCGATTACCGATACTTCAGCGGTTAAACTGTTATTAAACGGCAAGCCCTTATTTTATGCAGAAAATCAACAGAAAATAAGCATTGCATATTCCCAAAGTAATCCTAAAGTTGTGGTTAATTATCGTCCTAAATTAAAAAATGGTGCATATACTTTAACGGTTTTCGGCAAAGATGAATCCGGGAACATTGCCAACCCAAACGGTATTAGCATATCATTTTTCGTACAAAGCCGGCTTAAAATATTAGATGTTTATAATTATCCTAATCCCGCAGTGGATAAAACATATTTTACTTTTCGATTGACACAAATTCCTAATTATATGAAAATAAAAATTTATACAATAGCAGGCAGACTTATAAAAGTAATAAATTTATTAAGTTCGCAATTGCATTATAATTTTAATAAAATTTATTGGGATACAACTGATGAGGACGGCAATTTAGTAGCAAACGGAGTTTATTTTTATAAGGTAATTATATCAAAAGGGAATATAAAAAAAATGACTATAGGGAAATTGGCAATTGTAAAATAGTAAAATGTTTATTTGAAGATAGATTATTTTAGCATTATTATTTAAAATATTGAGGGAAAAATGAAAAAGCTCACAATAATACTTTTTTTTATGTTTTTTATTTCCGCAAATGCTCAACTATATAATTTAAGACAAGATGAAGGACTTTTACGTGGTGGCTTTGGTGTAACTTGGATTGACAATCAACCGTTTTATGCAGTTCATCTTACTCCTGAAATAGCATTTTCAAATATTGGAATCGGATTAAATTTAAACTTGGAATTTAATTCCAGTGGAAAATTACGGACAGAAAATTTTAATGAATTTAGCGATTATCTAAGTATTATCAGATATGTTAGGTACGGATATAAAAATGATCCGCTCTATTTGAGATTGGGTGCGTTGGATTATGCGACTTTAGGACACGGTAGTATTATGTATATGTATAACAATAGTCCGAGTTTCGACGCACGTAAAGTAGGACTTGAGTTAGATATGGATTTTAATGAATTCGGTTTTGAATTTGTTTATGGAAATTTTTTACAAGCCGGTGTTGTAGGGTTGCGCGGTTTTGTGCGTCCACTTAAATTTTCTTCCCTCGGCAGTATTCCAATACTTGGAAATTTTGAAGTTGGTGCTACTTTTGCAACGGATTTTAATAAATATGCAGGCGTATCTTCAGGGACTTTTAATGCCGTTACCGATAGATTTTCTCCTATTTCCGATAACGGTTCTATAAAAGCCGTCGGATTGGATTTGGGATTACCTATAATCCGCAGCAGAACAGTCAAATGGGTTATTTACTATGATTATGTAAAATTATTAAATTTCGGCAGTGGCACATCCGCCGGATTTTCATTTGCGTTAAATGGATTGGGTCTTATTAATATAAAAACAAAGTTTGAAAGAAGATTTAATCAAGCTCATTATTTGCCCGCTTATTTTAATTCGATGTACGAATTAGAAAGATTCAAATTAAATAAAACAACAGGAAAAGTAACAAGCAAAATACAAGAATTAATGGCTGCCGATAAATCGGTCGGTAATGGTTGGTACGGACAGTTATTAGTTCGTTTATTAAATTCATTTGATATAATTGGCAGTTATCAGAGATTAGATAACAATCCGAAAAGCGGTTTGCTGCATATTGCAACGGAAATATCTCCCAAAGGACAGCCGTTTATCGCAAGGGCGGGATACGATAAAATAAATATCCAAAGTGAAAAAGATATTTTTAAACTTGACGATAGATCATTCCTATTTGCTGAATTCGGGTATAAACCGCTTCCTTATTTGGTGGTTTCAATGATTTACCGGTGGACTTTTACGCCTGTGCGCGATGCAAATAAAAATATTGTCAATTATGTGCCGCAGAAGAAAATTGAACCGAGAGTTTCTTTAGTTTATCCGTTAAATTTTTGAGTAAATTATTTTAAATAATTTGAAGATTAAAAAAATCGGCTTTTCTGTTTTTTTAGTGAATATTATCTTCAATAAATTTTTTTAACTCTTTAGTAGTATAAAAATAGTAGTCACTTTTTAATTTTATGACTTCGTTTTTTGCATAACTACCCCACATAGCGGATGCAATTTTTATCCCCGCTTTTTGCGCGGCTTTTACATCCGCGGGGGAGTCGCCTATTAATAAAACATTATTTTTATTTAAAGAAAATTTATTTAAAAATTTATTAATTCCCTCAGGAGAAGGTTTATGCTCCTTTACGTCATCCCCGGTTATTATCATATCAAAATATTTATAAACACCGACGGCTTTTAATGTTATTACAGAAGTTTGTTTCCCCTTTCCTGTAAAAATACCCAGCGGTATATTATACGATTTAATCATCTCTAAAATATCTGCAATACCGTCATATATAACAGCCATTTTTTTATGATTTTTCAAATAAAAATCGTAGTAATCTTTTCTAACTTTTTCAAAATTTTTACCCATCCAATTTTTTAAAATTACATCTTCAGTTGGTCCGAAAAGTTTAATTATTTCTTCATCGCTTAAATGTTTGTTTAAGTATTTCTCCGTAACATAATTAAACGAAGCAAATATTAACTTATTTGTTGAAGTTATCGTACCGTCAATATCAAAAAGGAAACCATCAAAATTTGCCATAAATAAGCCTTGAATAAATTAGAATTTAACTTTAAGAGTTGTAATTCGATAATTTATTTTATCCCACTCTCTTTAATATAAGAAGAAAACTCATTTTTTAAATTCGAAAACAACAATTTTACCATCCAAGTTAGAAGCCGCAAAAAGATTATTTTTGATATGTTGAATTGAATGCACAGTAGAAGTGCCCATAAATAAAATTTTTTTGTATTTTTTCCGTCCGCTTATACGATAGATATTTCCTTTTTGCGTACTGAAAAAAATATTTTTCCCCTGCTGAATTGGTACAGAAGGGGAGTAATCGTTACCGAAATTTATTTTATAAGTAAGTCCGGCTTTATAATATTTGGTAGGTACGGTATAAAAGTTCCCATTGCTTCCTTTAATATAAAGTATCTTTTTGTTTTGTGAAATTCCGATTGATGAATATGCATGGTATTTGTTTGTTTCCCATAAAGTTGTTCCCAAAAGCAAATCTATTTTTACCACATAGCCATCTGGAGTTGCTATATAAACGGTTTTACCGTCAGTTACGGGTATATTATCTGCAGGAGAATCATAAAAATTTTTATTATTTCGCCACCCCCATATTATCCACCCCTCTTTTGCATCAATATTATAAAGATATCCGTCCCAAGCACCGAAAATCAATTTATTATTTACATATAAAGGAAGAGTTTTAACCATTCCGTGAACATTTTTATTTTCCCAAATTTGTTCTAAAGTTGCAAGATTATAACAATATATTTTTCCCGATGAAGTGCTGAAAACAACTGCAGCTTTAGATTTTGTCATTTTCGGTATCATTAATTGTTTTTTGCCGTTGTATTTTATAATAACAAGCTGCGAAGTAATAGATTCATCAAATCCTATAGCTTGAATTTGTGCGCCTGTTGTAGCATTAATTGTAATAAGATCACCCTGTAAAGTGGCAACAACTAAAATGTTATCTTTAATAGCCGGTCGGCCGGCTATGTTGCCGAATGTATTATAAGTCCAAAGTATGTTTCCGTTAATATCGAAACAAGTAACAATACCTGATTTATCGGCAGCATAAATCTTATTGTGCCAAACTAATAAAGGCGCAATCAAAGTAGTTTTTAAATTATATTCCCATTTTATGTTAACATCGTAGTTAATGAAATTTGTTGAATCGATTACCGGGATTCTTAAAGAATCGGATTTTGAAATTGCTCCGTAATATTCCGGAAGTGTATCTTTTTTTATGTGATAAAAAATCAGTGAGTCGGCTGTATCATTTACAAGTGTAAAACCAAAGTTTTTTTTGGCTTGACTTATTGAAGGGGTTGTTCTGACAAACGGAATACCATTGAAATTTGCGATTGAATTTTTTTTACCGCTGCCTACAAATATTGCTCTGATATTTTTTGTCCTTAATAAATTAGATACTTTAAACCAATTATCAATTGAAGAATCGAGTGGGAAATATGCTATAAAATAAATTGGTTTTTTGTTGGAAAGAGTATCAAGCTGATTTTTAAGCCAATCCAAATCTTCTACGGAAAAATGGCCGATACTCTTCTGCCAAATAATACTGCTGTTGATTCCAATAAATTGTTCATTATTGAAACTAAACGAAAATTTATTATCGTTCCACAATTCTGAAAATTTTGTCCCTCCGCTTTGACTCCATTGCGTATCGTTTTTGCCGGGTATAATATGATATGGGATTTTTAATTTGTCTAAAATATCTTTGGCTTTTCCCAATTCTTTATTACTTCCCTTTAAAGTAATATTACCGGAGACAAGCACAAATTTTATGAAGCTTTTCGAGTTAATTTGCGATACAAGTGAATCTAATTTAAAAGCCGTTGAGTCGGAACCGATATTTATGCCGGAGATCCAGGCAAATTTAAAAGGTTGTCCAAAAATGAAAGATGAAATGAAAAATAAAATAATAAAAATTTTTTTCATGATAATTTTGATTTATGATATAAAGGAATTCTGCGTGGTTTTTGAATAATTGTTTTATGTTTTTTATTTAGGGGGTGGAATAGAATAACTTAATATTTAATAAATGTATAACTTATTATTCCACCCCCTAAATACATTAGGAGTTGTAATTCGATAACTTATTTTATTCCATCCCTTTATCTGTTTTTATTAAATCAATTAAATATTTTGCTTCCTAACTCACACTCCAAACACTTATTTTTAGAACAATAATTTCTGAACAATGCCAACATACCTTGAGTATAAATTGTTTTACGGGTAAAAGCTTTCATATTAAGGTTATCGGCAATATCTTGAACCAACTTATTATCTCCTTTTTGATAAAAAGAATTATAAGTTAACAATACCTTTTTTGATAGGTCGGGCTTACCGAACATATCGAAATACAAAGAGAAAAAGGGGAGTATAACATTAATAAGAATTTCATCAGCCCTTGAAACTCCCACGAAATACCTAATATTCGATTTTGTTTTACTGTCAAATACATAGTGATTTTTCCAATAACCATCCGAATGAACAATGAATAATGAACGAAGTGAATTAATTAAAACATTTATCTTGTTTATTTCGGTTATTTTCTTGATAATTGTAGGTATTAAATCATCATAGAAAATTAAGTTAATTATTTTAATTCCTCCAGCAATTCTGATTGGGGGAAAATTTTGAGGTCTTAATTTAAAAAAGTGCCAGTCGGTTTCATCAAATGTTCGTCCGTCATAAATTTTTTTAATTATTTCCCAATTTTCGGCTAATCTTTTTTTATACTTTGAAACATCATTGTTTCTTGTATCAAGTTTTGGCACAAGTCCCGAAATATTAAAAAGTGCCGATTCAATGTAATGTATCTTTTCATTAGAATTCCCTATTTTGTAAATGAAATTCACATCCACAGCTTGTGCAAGTTTCATCATAGCGGATTTGTTTTTCGAGTATCCCAATGCTTCGAAAATAAATTCATACAAAAGTTGCTGCCATAATTTTTTATCTTCAAAATCGTGATTGTTAAATTTTCTTTTCTGAAATTCTTCTGTTAATTCAAACCTAATATCCGGTTCTTTAATTTTAAGTTCATTTTGATATTTTAACTCTTTGAGCCTTTCAAATAAACGGCTGCACTTTTTTTGAAATCTTTTTAATCCTAACGTTGCAATAACTTTCTTTTTTTCATAAGTGCTTAAATTTACAATTAGGTTTGAACATTTTAGTAAATATTTATTGTCTTGTTTTTCTTCATTTATTATTTTATTAATTGAATCAATATCTGTTTTCGAAATAAATTTTGATAAGCCTATGGTGGGTACTTTGCGTCCGTTTTTAGTATATACGTAATGCTGATTAAACTTATTAGTAAAACAAACATGAAGAATAACTTTGTTGTAATTGTTATTGATATTATGCCCATGTGCTTTCCAATCGTTATAATCTCTGTCAATTTCAACATCACCTACAAAGGTCAGATTTCCAATTCTTATTCTTGCGTGAGAAAAATCCGGTCCCGGGAGAGAACTATTCAAAATACCTGAATCGATAACAGTTATATTTTCGCCGGAATTGGTTTTGAGAGATGTTTCGAAAGATTGATTTTCCCAAATACCATATAATTCTTTTTCATATAATTTGAAATTCTTTTGCATATAAATATTGTTATGGTCTTTCTATTTGCATCTGCAATCACTTTGGCAAACAGAAGAAATAAATATTTTACTATTTAATAGTTATAAATCTTAAAATAATATATTCAAATAAAAATAGCTATTTTATTATTATGATAAAAAAGAAAAAATTAGTTCGTTATAAGCTTGTAATTTCTTTTTTACCACAGTTTGAAACTGTTTTGTGTTATCCGAATAAATTATGCTGCGGCTGATATTAACAAAATAATTATTATTACTATTTTGTTTAAAAATTTTAAGAATAGAATCTAAATTTCCACCTTGAGCACCGATACCGGGCAACAATATAAAAAGATCATTAAACAATGAAATATTTTGTTCAAGTTCTTTTTCGTTAGTAGCACCAAAAACAATTCCTAAATTTTTATTTGTATTCCAACTATTAACCTTTTTTATAATTTGCTGGAAAAGCAATTTACCGTTATTAAGTCTTAATTTTTCAAAATCCAAAGCACTTTTATTTGAAGTTAAAGCTAATATAAACGACAATTTATTTTTATATTGTTGAAATGGAACAATTGAATCGAAACCCATATATGGGTTAAGAGTTACCGAATCGAACTGCATTTCGTCAAATACGGCAGATGCATACATTATAGATGTATTGCCGATATCTCCGCGTTTGGCATCGGCAATAGTCATTATTTCGTGGGGAATATATTCTTTTGTTTTTAGAAGCTGTTCAAGTCCCCATGTTCCTTCCTTTTCATAAAAAGCAAAATTTAATTTATATGCGCAAACATTTTTATACGTTGCATCGATTATTTTTTTGTTAAATTCAAAAATTGCATTTTTGTCAGTGTGCAAATGTGAAGGTATTTTTTTTATATCAGCATCTAATCCAACACATACATGAAGGTTATCTTTTAATTTTAGTTTTAATTTTTCTTGAGCATTCATTTTTATCCGCAATATTTTAAGTGTGCATTCTTCGATTTTTATAAATATTCATAGCTATACCTAACATAGCCGTATCGGCAAGTAATGAACTGCCGCCGTAACTGAAAAATGGTAAAGGGATTCCGATAACCGGAGCAATACCGACGTTCATCCCGATATTTATTGCAAAATGAACGAATAATAAGGTCAGAACTCCAATTACAACGAGACTGCTAAAGGGATCTTTTGCATTTTTTGAAAGTTTTAGAAGTCGCATAAAAATTATAAAAAAAAGTATTATAACCACAAGACTGCCGATAAATCCAAATTCTTCACCTATAACGGAATAAATAAAATCAGTCCATTGTTCCGGAATAAACCTAAGTTGTGTTTGATTGCCATGCAGAAATCCTTTGCCGAAAAGTCCTCCCGAGCCAATTGCCAATCTTGCTTGAAGAGCATTATAACCCGCACCAAGCGGACTTGATGAAGGGTTTAAGAAAGTTATAATTCTTTGTTGTTGATGAGGTTGTAGAATCTTAAATATATATTCGAAAAAAAAGCCCGAAGCTAAATTAACAACAAAAACCGTAGCGCTTATAAATAAATTTCTTTTAAAATAAACAAGCGCAAAAATTACCAATATTAAAGAAAGAATAAAAGCCGGAGTACCGAATAAGGAAGCAAAAATAACGACAGATGGAGAAAGGGCTACAAATATAACAAATAAATTTATACCACTCCAAAATATCATTGCTAATGTAATACTAATGAAAACAATTACCGTTCCCATATCAGGTTCCATTATAATTAAGGCAACCGGAATAAAACTTATAAACAGAGCGATAATTAAATTTTTTATACGATTAATATCAATTTCTCTTTTCCCAAGCCAATAGGCTAATAATAAAATAACGCCGATTTTAGAAAATTCCGAAGGTTGAAATCCGAAAGGTCCGAATGAAAGCCAGCTTTTGGCACCGTATGTTGTTTTGCCAAATAGAATAACTAATATCAGCAGCAATATTGAAATAAGATAAGTTGGCATAGCCAAAACTTTAAAGGTTTGCTGAGGTAAAAAATAGATTATGAAAAAAAATATCAACGATGCTGTCATCCATATAAATTGTTTTTCAAAATTATTTGTAGATGCAGGATTATGTAATGTTGAACTGTATATTGCCGCTAAACCCAGTAACATCAGTACCAAAAGAGGTAAAAAAATTAAAAAATCAAATTTATCTTGTAACTTATATTTAATTTTCAATGGTTTATTGCCTTAATTAAATTTTTTGTTGAATCAGGTTTATCTTGTTTTATACCAAAATAAGTTTTAATTATATCTTGAGCAATTGGAGCAGCGTGAATAGACCCGTAACCGGCATTTTCTACTAAAACCGCAACTGCAATTTTAGGATTATTAAAAGGGGCAAATGCAATAAAAACCGCATGATCTTTGCCATGAGGGTTTTGAGCCGTACCGGTTTTACCTGCAATTATTATTTTCGACATTTTTATATCTGTTGCAGTTCCTCCTTTTTTATTTACAACATCGTACATCCCTTGTCTAATAAGTTTCATCGTATTTTTTGAGATTCCGGCGTTTATTGTTTTGTATTTTAAATTTACAATTTTTCCCGTTTTACTATCAACAATACTTTTAACGAAATGCGGTGTTTTGGTTGTACCTGAATTTGCCAGCAAAGCTGCATATTGAGCTAATTGAATAGGTGTAACACCTAGTTCTCCCTGGCCGATACCAAGACTAATTATATTGCCGTTAGTCCATCTTCCTTTCCCATAAATTTTATTATAATAATTTACAGTAGGTACAAACCCCGGACTTTCATCAGGGATATCAATTCCGGTTTTTCTGCCGAATCCGAATTTGTAAGAATATTTATCAAAAAGAGGCAAACCGATTTTTAAAATTATCGTATAAAAAAAAGTATTACAAGATACTTGAATTGCACTAACAACATTAACAATACCGTGAATATGCGTATCACCGAAAAACCTATTCCCGTACCATAATCCTCCTTTACTATCATCAACAGTGTAAGAAGGTGTGATAATTTTTTCATCTAAAGCTGCTGAAGCTAAAACCATTTTATATGTTGAACCAGGCGGGTAATTAGACATAGTAGCGCGGTTAAAAAGCGGTTTATCAGGGTCTTTGTTTAACGAATCTAAAACTTCAAAAGAAATAACCGAGTTGAAAATGGATAAATTGTATTGAGGTGCACTGACAAAAGCTAAAATTCCTCCGGTTTTTGGATTCAGCGCAACAAGTGCACCTTTTTTACCTGCCATATCTTTCTCGGCTTCAATTTGAGTTTTTTTATCTAATGTTAAAAGTAGATCATCTCCTTTTTGTGAAGGAACATCTTTATTGCCGGCATCAAATTTTCTAACTATTTTCCCCCTATAATTAACAACAACAAAATTATAACCTTTTTTACCTCTTAAATATTTTTCATATTCTTTTTCCAATCCAACTACACCAATATAATCACCCGGTTCGTAAGTACCGTCAAATTTTTTTAGTTGAGCTGGTGAAATCTCACTTATATAACCAAATATATGAGAGCCTCGAACACCAAATGAATAATCCCGTTGGAATTTTACTGCGTATTGTACACCCGGCAATTTTTCCGAATTTTCTTCGTACCAAGAAATAATCTTAAAATTTGCATCACGTTTTATATTGATAGGTACGTATTTAGAAAAATTACGTTTTCTTCTTAGTAATTTGGAAATAAAACCTTTTCGTAAACCAAGCACTTTTTCCAACATGCCGTTTAGTTTCGTTTTGTATTTATATGGTAATATTTGAATGGTAAATGAAGCTTTATTACTAACTAATACATTGTGGTTCCTGTCAAAAAATATTCCGCGCGGGGCAGGTTTAATAATTTTTTTTATACTATTTTCGCCGGCTTTTTTGTTAAATTTATAATATTCCAACACTTGCATATTAAAAAGCTGGAAAATTAAAATCGCAAAGAAACCGATTAAAATAACAAAAAATATTCTCTGTCTAACCGGTGATCCGAAAAAGTCATTTTTCATTCTATTCGCTTATTCTTTTTGAAGATTATAATTAGAAGTCCGAATATTGCCGTATAAAATCCGGGTAATATTCCTTCTTCAAATAACAAATAAAAAACGTTTGTCTGAATAGAAGATTCTGTTATTATAGAGTGAACAAACGTACTGGCAGAAGCCGTAATTAGCAATATAAAAATAAAATTAAGTGAACTTCTATTTACTTCTATTTTATTTTCATTATAAAAGTAGCCTGCAATGAAACCGGCTAAAGTAAATGAAAACATGAAACTTCCTATTATGCCTCCTGAAATTAGGTCGAATAATAAACCGAATACAAATCCTAAAACCGTACCGTAAATTTGTCCGTATTGTAAAGTATAAAAAACCAACAAAATTAAAATTAAATTTGGGGTTATAAATTTGAAAGCAATCAAAGGAACAATTGTCATTTGAATAATGGCAACCGGTATAAACAGAACTAATGGAAAGTAATTTATTGATTTCATCTATTGATTTCTAAGTAAATTTAATTTTAATGAGTCAATTTGTTTGTTTTCTACAATTTTAACAACGAACAAGTCTCTTGCGCCGTCAATATTGGCGAAAGGTTCAACAACAACACTGCTTAATAAACCGGGAACCGTATTTTCTTTTTTTACAATTATACCTACGGGAATTGATGGTGGTGCAATTGTACTAAAGGATGAAGTTATAATTCTGTCGCCGATTTTAACATCCACGGTTGTAGGAATATTATTAATAATAAGTTTATCACCGTTCCATTCTAAAATGCCGCTTATTTTAGATCGAAAATCTTCTACGGCAATTCTTAGTGAACTGCTTTTCAGTGAGCGGACAAGTGAAAAATTTTTAGCCGTATTAACAACAAAGCCCACTAAACCTTTATCGGTTATTACAGGCATGCTGGAATTAACACCGTCACTACGTCCGGCATTTATGATAAAATTACCTTTGTTTTTAGATAAAAGTTTCGATACAACCGATGCAGCAATTAATGGAAAATGTGAAGAATCTTTAAAACCAAGCAAATTTTTCAATTTTATATTTTCTAAACCATATTTACGATATTCGTTTATTTTAAGCATCAGTTCGGCGTTAAGTTTCCCAAGTTGTTGTATTTTACTTTCGTCTCTGAATAAATTTTCAATTTGCAAAACAACGGAATTAATAACGGCAAAACCTCCAAAAGCATAAGCCCTAAGATTTTCTATTTTTGAAGTTTTATTAAATGGTAAAATAATTAGGCTGATTATCAAAAGGGTAAAAAGGATTATATATCCCTTAAATTCAGATATAATTTTACGAAACGTCCCACGCATTAGTAGCTTCTTTTACGTATAAACACTTTTGAATATTTATTCATATTTTCAATTGCTTTACCTGCGCCTCTTACAACTGCCGTAAGGGGATCTTCGGAAACATGAACGGGCAGGTTGGTTTCCATTCTGATTCTTTCATCCAAACCTTTTAATAATGCACCGCCGCCGGTAAGCATAACGCCTCTGTCAAGAATATCGGCTGAAAGCTCGGGGGGAGTCCGTTCTAAAGTTTGTTTAACGGATTCAACAATTTGAGTAATGTTTTCATTTAATGCTTCTCTTATTTCAACCGAACTTACTTCAGATGTTTTTGGCACTCCGCCGACTAAATCCCTGCCTTTCACTTGAATTGTGATTTCTTCTCTAAGCGGCATAGCAGAACCGACCTTGCATTTAATTGATTCC
This sequence comes from uncultured Melioribacteraceae bacterium, assembly GCA_964640985.1. Classification (GTDB taxonomy): domain Bacteria; phylum Bacteroidota; class Ignavibacteria; order Ignavibacteriales; family Melioribacteraceae; genus CAZXJG01. Next base: position 19,475 of record CAZXJG010000015.1, read on the forward strand.
GCAGTTCGTTCCCCGATTAACAAATTATAATTCTTTTTAAAAAACTGCATTATCGCATTATTCATCTCATCGCCGGCAATCCGTATAGATTCTTCGTTAACAATTCCCGAAAGTGCAATTACGGCAATTTCTGTTGTCCCGCCGCCAATATCAATAATCATGTTTCCCACCGGAGCTTCAACATCAATTCCAATACCGATTGCCGCCGACATCGGTTCGGCGATTAAATGGACTTCTTTTGCTCCTGCATGTTCTGCACTGTCGCGTACAGCCCTTTTTTCTACTTCCGTAACGCCGCTTGGAACGGCTATTACAATTCTTTTACTTGTAAAGGCACCGCTCGAAACCCTTTTTATGAAAGCTCTGAGCATACCTTCGGCAATCTCGAAATCTGCAATTACTCCATCCCGCATCGGTCTTGAAACTCTAATAGCTCGATGTTCGCGCCCTTGCATCTCTTTTGCTTCATTACCCAATGCAATAATTTTTTTTGTATTTCTATCGAAGGCAACAATTGAAGGCTCGTTTAGTACTATACCTTTGCCTTTTATGTATATTAATGTATTTGCAGTTCCTAAATCAATTGCAACGTCGGTTGAAAGAAAGTCAAAAATTCCCATATAATTTCCTAATGTTTAAAGTTTCTAATTCCGGTAAAAATCATCGAAATATTTTTTCCGTTTGCAGCTTTTATAACCGCTTCATCACGTATTGAACCGCCGGGCTGAATAATTGAAGTTATTCCGCTGTCGGCAATTTCTTCCAATGCATCGGGGAACGGGAAAAATGCATCCGAAGCAGCTACAGCTCCATTTAAATCATGATTGTTTATCTTTGCCTTTACTACTGCTAATTTCGCTGCATCTACACGAGACATTTGTCCGGCACCAATACCAATACCCATTTTATTTTTTACATAAACAATTGCATTGGATTTTGTGTGTTTGCAGATAGTCCATGCAAATTTTAAATCTTCAAATTCTTCTTCACTGTTCTTTTTTTCGGTTACTGTTTTAAGTGTGCTTTTTTCTAAAGTGGAATTATCTTTATCTTGAATTATTAAACCGCCGGGTACAGATTTAACTTGCTGGGAGTTAGTATCGGGGTATTTTAATATTTTAACTAAACGCCTGTTTTTTTTCTTTTTCAAAATTTCCAACGCATCGTTTGTAAAATTTTCCGCACAAACAATTTCCAGAAATATCTCGTTTAATTTTGCTGCGGTTTCTTTATCTACTGTACCGTTGAAAGTTACAATACCGCCAAAGGATGATATTGGATCGCACGAAAGCGCTTTATTATATGAATCCAAAATGTTTTGTCCTGTTGCCGATCCGCATGGATTTGTATGTTTTACGATTATACACGAATTGGGTTCGAGATCATTAACCGTTTCAACGGCAGCTACTAAATCAATTATATTATTGTATGATAATTCTTTGCCGTGCAACGTTTCGAAATATTCGTTAAAATTTCCGAAAAGCTCGGCTTTCTGATGCGGGTTTTCACCGTATCTTAAACTCTGAACAAGCGGATAATTAAATCTTATTGCTTTTACAGGTAATTTATATTCTTCTTCAAAAAATCCAGCAATTAAAGAATCGTAAAATGCAGTAAGTGAAAAAGCTTCGGCAGCTAATTTTTTCCGCATTTTAATATCAATCGTACCGTTTTCTAAACCTTTTATAAATTCGGAATATTGAGAAGGATTTGTTAAAACGGAAACAAATTTATAGTTTTTAGCTGCAGCTCGTATTAAACTAGGACCTCCGATATCAATATTTTCTATTTTTTCGGGAGTTGTTTTATCCTTTTGTTTAACAATTTCAGGGAAAGGATATAAATTAACACAAACTATATCAATCGGAACAACAGAATTATTTTCGGCCTCTTTTTTATCTTGTTTATAATCCCGCCGCATTAAGATTCCACCTAAAATTAAAGGGTGAAGTGTTTTTACGCGTCCGGAAAATATTTCAGGAAATGAAGTATAATCGGCAACTTCAATACAATTAACTCCGGATTCTTTGAGTAATTTGGCTGTATTACCGGTCGCCAATATTTCATATTTAAATTCAATTAGCTTTTTAGCTAATTGAACGATATCTGTTTTATCGGATACACTTAAAAGGGCAAATTTTCTCAATTTTAAACTCCATTAAATTAATCGTGTATATAAACACGATTGTTTTCTATAAATATTTTATTTTCAGTAAATTTTTTAATTACAAAAGGTAATAATTGATGTTCAATTTTAAGCACGCGTTCGGCAATTTCTTCAGGTGTTTTTACATCTGAAATTGAAACGGTGCGTTGAGCTATTATTTTCCCATCATCATATTTCTTATTTACAAAGTGAACAGTTGCACCGGATACTTGTGCCGAAGAATTAAAAACAGCACGATGCACATTCATTCCATACATTCCCTTTCCACCAAATGATGGTAATAGTGCCGGGTGAATATTTATTATTTTATTGAAATAAAGTTCAACAAAATTGTCCGGAATCTTTTTTAAAAATCCCGCGAGAACTATGAGATTGATATCAAGATCCATAAATATTTTTATCAGCTCATTATAGTTTACAAAACCGTCTTTTGATTTTAAAGAAATAAAATAAACAGGTATGTTGTTTTTCCTTGCTATCTTAATAGCGGGACATTCTTTATCGGCTGCTATTACTTTAATTTCAATTTTATTAGAAGAATCCTTTAATGAGCTAAGGATAGCATTAAAGTTTGATCCTTTACCTGAAACAAATACGGCTAAATTGGACATAATAATTAAATTATTTTAATATTTTAAGTTAGATAATTAACAAAAAATAATCAATATAGAAAACGGTTGGCATACCTATTTTTAAGGGGTTGCGTGAATTATTTGCGAATAGTAAGCCTTTTGTTAAGGTTATTTAATTTTGCAGAAAGTTTTTTCGCAAAAAAGTAGGTATTATTTTTTTCAGCAAGACTTAAATATTTGCTTGATAATTTTTTTTCTCCTTGTTGGTAGTATGCTTCCGCGATAAAATAATACGAATAAGGAATTATCCATTTGTTTATATTATAATTTTTATCAATTGCTTTTTTTGCGTATAAAACGGCACTTTCGTAATTTTTTAACTCTAAATTAGCATCTGATAAAATATAATCCGCCATTCCAATAGATAAACTATCGTGCCAACTGTTTGTTTTATTTGCAAGAAGATTAATAGTCGATTTATAATTTGCATCATCAACAAAATTTTTTGCTTTGATATTTGTAATAGCCTCTTTAGATAAACCGGTATCGAATAAATTTTTGCTCATTTTCATAGCATAATTATCATCCGGAATATTTAAATTGCCATTCCGTGCCAATAAAAGAGATTGTAAAAATTTGTTTTTGTTACCGAGAATATTTTCTGCAATTGCAACTTTAAGATTTCCGATACCCAAATAATTGATAGTTCTTGTAGTATTTAAAAATTGATTATAATATTTAACGGCTTTGCCGAATTCGTTTTTTTTAAAATAAACTTCACCAAGTAAAAAATAAGCATACGATTTAGTTTGAACAAAAAAAGGATTATTTAACGAGATAACCGAATCCAGCGCACTTTCCGCATTATTTAATTTTCGAGCATCAATCATAAGAAGTGCGTTTTGGTAATAAAACAAGACGTTTTTCGGATATTTTTTTAGTAATTTATCTAAATAAAATGCGGACGAATCATAATCGGCTAAATATTTTAGATATATTTGAGATAAGTAATACGCTGCTTCGTTTTTAGATTTTGTGCCTTTATTATAGGCAATTTTTAAGAATTTAAGTGCTTGGTCTTTATTGGAATTTAACCCTGTCAATGTTAACGCCCATTTTAGAAAGGGCGGCACAAAACTTAATGCGTAATCAAAAATGCCTAATCCTAAATAAGCATCGTAATATGTGGAATCAATTTCCAAAATGTCTTTAAAATTACTTACGGCATTTTTACTTGACCAAAATGCTGCCAAAGCTTTGTTGTTCGATGTAAAAACCATTGCTCTGTATGTGTAATCCATAGCCAGCATGTATTTTATATCTACATTATCTTCTTCATCGTTTAAAATATCTTTGCCTTTCCGGATACTAATATCGCTGAAAGCAATGCATTGTTTATAGTCGGATTTATCTTTGTTGCCGAGATAAATCCATAAATGAAGTTGTGCAAGATAATGGTATCCTTCAGGCCGGTCAGGATATAAGTTTATTATTTGTTCAAAAGTATTTTCGGCTTTTTCAAGCTGGAGATTGTAAGTTAATTTCACGCCGGCTCGAACAAGGGAATCGAGTTTAGATTGAAATGAAAAAATATTTACTGTTGAATAGAAAAAAACGAAGAAAACAGCCAACCTAATCATTTGGAACTTTTTCTTTTTGAATATTCAACGGCAGCTTTTATGAATTCCCGGAACAGCGGATGTGCCTTAGTGGCGCGCGATTTAAGTTCAGGATGAAATTGGCAGCCTATAAACCAAGGATGATCTTTTAACTCAATCATTTCAACCAAATAATCGTCGGGGGATGTTCCGCTGATTATCATTCCATTTTCTTCCAATATTTTTCTATAATCGTTATTAACTTCGTAACGATGGCGATGACGCTCCGATATTTTTTCTTTTTTGTAAGCAGCTTTAGATTTTGTGCCTTTTTTAAGAATGCAGGGGTAGGCTCCGAGTCTCATAGTGCCGCCTTTTTGTTTAACTTTTTTTTGTGTTGGCATTATATGAATTACGCTGAATTTGTTTTTAACGAATTCTGCGCTGTTTGCTTTTTTTATCCCGCATACATTCCTTGCGAATTCAATAACGGCACATTGCAATCCTAAACAAATACCGAGAAACGGAATATTATTTTCACGTACATACTTTATTGCATTTATTTTCCCTTCAATACCGCGTTCACCAAACCCTCCGGGTACAAGCAATCCGTCGTATTGTGAAAGACTTTGAACAAATTCTTTGTCTTCAAATTTTTCAGCCGGTATATAATCGACTGAAACTTTCACATCATTTTCTGCACCGGCATGAATAAATGATTCCGATATACTTTTATAGGCATCTTGTATTTCCGTATATTTTCCGCAAACAGCAATTTTTGCAATTCCGCTCGGTGATTTTATTTTTTCAACAAAATGTCTCCATTTGTCTAATTTTATATTTATGTCGGGAAGTTTTAATCTTTTTAATACAATTCTATCTAAATTTTGTTCATTTAAAGTTAAAGGCACTTCATAAATCGTTTCGCAATCGTAGGCGGAAATTACTCTATTTGGTGCAACATTCGTAAATAATGCGATTTTTTCACGTATTTCTTTTGATAGCGGTTGTTCCGATCTGCAAATTAAAATATTGGGTTGTATTCCTAATTCCAAAAGATTTTTCACCGAATGCTGAGTTGGTTTGGTTTTCATTTCCCCGGCAGATTTTATAAACGGTACAAGCGTAACATGTATATTAATGGCATTTTTCCGTCCCATCTCCAACATAATTTGGCGTATCGATTCCATAAACGGCAAACTTTCAATATCGCCGACCGTTCCGCCGATTTCGGTAATAATTATATCGTATTTATTGGTTTGTCCAAGCAATTTAATTCTTTTTTTTATTTCATCGGTTATGTGGGGAATTACCTGGACTGTAGCCCCAAGATAATCACCGCGTCTTTCCCGGGAAATTACTTCATAATAAACTTGACCGGCAGTAGTGTTGTTTGCTTTCGACATATTAACGTCAAGAAAACGTTCATAATGTCCTAAATCCAAATCTGTTTCTGCTCCGTCGTCAGTTACATATACTTCACCATGTTGAAAAGGGTTCATTGTACCAGGGTCAACATTTATATATGGATCGAGTTTTTGTATTGTAACTGAATAGCCGCGTGATTTTAAAAGCAGTCCTAACGATGCTGCCGTAATTCCTTTGCCTAATGAAGAAATTACGCCGCCCGTAATAAAAATATATTTAACTTTCTTTTTGTTTTTTGTGTCCATAATAGTAGGTATTTAATTATGAAATTTTAGTGCTTAAAATAAGGAAATAATTTGAGATGTTTGTTATTTTTTTTTAAAAATATGAAGATAATTCTAGAGTAATTAGTACTTTTTGGATAACATTTTGTTTTTAAGAAGAGAAGATTTCCGAATTAAGGTTCCCCGGAAATTTCTAAAATTATCTGCTACCGAATTATCAGCGACAGTAATAGAAAATCTATTGTTATAGTAAGAATAGCATTATAGTATTAACACTTATCCCGCTTTTGCGGGATGTTTTTTCCCGTAAAGGAAACGGAACATGTTTGCAATAAAATTAATTAGAATATAATTTTATAAAACATACCAAGCAATCCGTAATCCGTAATTCGCAATTCGCAAATCAAAATATTTATTTCATCTCCCAATTCCATTGCTTTTTGCCAAATAATCAGATTTTCAAATTTAAATTTTATAGCTTTTTTTAGTTTGAAGCACGAAGCTTGAAGTCCGAAGTCCTACATCTGTCTCTCAGCTCCCGACTCTCGACTTCTATCTTCCGACTTCCGACTTCTAACTTGCGGTTTACCGCGCTAGGAATATCTTCCATTTTGGTTAAACATTCAGTTTGTTCATAAAATCTCTTACACATATATTCTCACAATTAAGTATCATTTCTTTTATTTCTTTTTGTTGTGTATTGTTAAGTAAACCTTCGGCAAGACCGCTGAATTTATTATCAATATCTTCAATAGTCATCGGTTCACGCGGATCGCCTTTGGGATATTCAATATATTCGGTGTATACTTTCCCGTCATTCGTTATTACAGTTGCCCTTGACGGCTGCTTTTCGGGGAACATTTTATCAAACTCTTCAGAAGCTTCACCTTTAATTTTATTTATTGTTTCCCAAATTCTCGGATCGTTTAATTTATTTTCGGAAAAAGTTGCAGTAGTAATCTTTTTATCAACTACGGCGGCGGCAATACAATAGGGTAGTGAATGATCTGCAGTTTCACGGGATTCGGGTTTGTATTTATGCGGATCGAAAAGTATATCTACAGCCCGTGCAATGGCGGTAATTTTTATTTCTTTAATTTCATCGTATTTGATATCATTTTTTGAAACCACTTTGAGAACCGCAGTAATATGAGTGTGCGTTAACGCTTCGGTTGGAAACGCCTTCATTCCGCATTCCATTATTTTATAATTTTCCCCAAGTTTGCCGATTAGCTTTTCAACATTCCAAGTCCAATCCGCCAAAGCTTCACGCCCTTTCATTTTTACCGGTTCCGGTTTTTGCTCTTTTGGATTCCAACCTAAAAAGGTATCCATAAAACCTTCTTTTCCTTCAAAAACAGCTTCAGTTCCCGTGTATCCCTTTTGAGCCATTAAAGCTGCAAAAACACCAGATTGTACTGCCATCGGGTCGACGGTATTTTTCATCATTGTCAGTTTGCCGGCAGTGGGCGCACCAATTGTATGATTGTGAACACCGTTAATACCGATTGCATTTACCATTTCGTCAACAGTTAAACCAAGTAATTTCCCTGCAACAACGGGTGAAACAAATTGCGTAAGTGCAGCATGATGCCATTTCCTTTCGCGAATACCCGGTACGGCAAATTCACAGAGCCTTTGTTCAAATTCATAAGCAAGTACTATTGCGGTAATCACTTCTTCCATCGAAGCTCCGACAAGTTCTCCGACATTCAAGGCAGCGGGAATTAAATCCGACGGATGCGATGGATCTTCTTTCCAGTAAATATCGTTGTAATCGAGTGCTCGTATCATTAATGAATTTACAAGTGCTGCATTTACAGCGGGTATTCTATCGCCGAATCCAATTAATGTCGATTCTTGTTTGCCGCCCATTTCGATATAAATATCCCGGATAATGTTTACATCTTTTGTTTTATAACCGCCGAAAGCACATGCTGTTGAATCATAAAGAAATCGTTTTGTCGTTTCAACAACGTCATTCGGTAAATCTTCAAATTTTAAGTTTACTGCAAATTCCGCTATTTGTCGTGAAATTGATTTTTCCATAAGTAATTCCGTTATATAATATTAACACTTATCCCGCTTTTGCGGGATGTTTTTCCCCCGTAAAGAAAACGGGTTGCAAAACATACTAAAAAGTAAAAAGAAAATACACCCCCCGACTTCCAACAAATTTCATAGCCTTTTTGATTTAAAGCCTGAAGCACGAAGCTTGAAGTCCTACTTCTGTGTCCCGACTTCTATCTTCCAGCTTGCTGCGTTATATAGTTTTTATTATTAAATTTTTTCTATAAACAATAAATGCTAATTTGTTCAAATATTTTAGTCAGTCAATTAATAATTTGTTCGTTTTAGCATATTTTATTAATTCATCTTTTGCTTTTATTACGGAAGCATAATTAAAATTGGAAAGATGAAATATTTTTGAAGAACCGTCTTTTAAGTTGAATATAATAGTCAACACTTTTATTTGGATAGAAGAAATATTTGACAGTTCTATTTTGATTTTTTTTCGTACCGATAATTGATATGATATAAATTTATCGGAAAGTTCAATTGTTCGGAATCCAAAAAAGTTTTTGTACTTAAAAGCATAAATTATTCCTGCACTTCCAATAACGAAGTAAAGAAATACTAATATTGTTCCCAGATTAAAGCCGAAAGAATCAGTTTGGAACAGCAAGAATACGCCGTAAAACAAAAAATAGAAAATAAGGAAAATCCGATGTTTTAAACTTTTTCTAGAGTCTGCCGCAGCGAGCGAAAGCCTTATTTTTCCCCCTTCCATTTTCATCTCTCCCAATTTTTACGAAGAGTACCAATTTTAATAAAGCAAAATTCCCCGATTCGTGAAAAATATTGGCAAGTAATTTTCATTTAATTTCTACAAATTTTTCTTTAGGGGGTGGAATAAAATAAGTTATCGAATTACAACTCCTAAATAACAGTTATTTATTCTTGTATTATATACAAGTTATTCTATTCCACTCCCTTACCCAATTTTCCAGTCCGCCTGCAACAATTAACTCCTGAGCGGCAACACCAAGCGGATTAAAAGAATATGATTTGCCGTCAGTTAGAATTTCAGATTTTTCAAAATTTATATTTGCCGTAATATTTGTTTTAATTGTAAGAGCATCCGGATTAAATTCCGATTTTAAGTCATCTACTAATTCGGGAATTTCAAGTACAAGAAAGCCGTTATTTAAAGCATTCCTTTTGTATGTAGCGCTTACCGATCCGACAATTACTAATTGTATGCCTTTGTATTTTAGTGCAGTTGCAGCTTGTTCGCGTGAACTACCGGTTCCAAAATTGTAACCGCCTACTAAAATGTCTCCTTTACCGGCAATATTTTTGAAATCGGGATCGTAATTTTCCATTACTACATTTGCTTGATCTTCGGGTGTAAAATCATCCAAATAGGTGTATTTACCGGGGAAAATCCCATCGGTGTTCATATTGTTTTGGGGGCAAAAGATCAATTTACCTTCAATAATTTTTGGGAATTTTTCAATAATAATTATTCCACTTGATTTTTTCCCCGGTTTAGTATTCGTTTTTAATTCGGCATTAATGTTTTTCCGTTTAACTTCAAATGGAGAAGAAATGAAACCTTTTATTGCCGAATAGGCAACAACAGCGGGTGAAGCCAAGTAAGCTTTGGCATTAGGAGATCCCATTCTGCCTTTAAAATTTCTGTTAGTTGCCGAAATACCGACTTCACCGTCTTCCAATAATCCCGTTCCCAAACCGATACAAGGTCCGCATCCCGGCGGCAGTGGAATTGCTCCGGCATCTAATAATATTTGCCAGTCACCTCTATTTTCACTTTCCTTTTGTATTTCGCTTGATGCCGCGGCAATATAAAATTTAACATGTCCGGCAACTTTTTTATTTTTAACTACTTTTGCCGCTTGAGCAATATCTTCAACACGACTGTTTACACAAGAAACAAGATAAGCTTTATCAACTTTAATTTTATCTTTTTCTATTTGCGAAACAGGTGTCATTACCTTTACGGTATCGGGACCTGAAACAAAAGGTTCAATTGTACTTAAATCTAATGTAAGCACTTTGGCATAAAATGCATTTTTATCGGGAAGAAATGAATTAATATTTTTTTCAAGTTCGTTTATTCTGTGATGATTCATACGGGGATGAATGCCGTTTCCTAATTTATCGGAAGCAACCCCGGAAAGTCCTCGTGATTGGATAAAATCCGCTCTATCGCGAAGCCATCCGATTGTAATTTCGTCAATAGGGAAAAGACCGCCGAGTGCGCCCCATTCCGTTGTCATGTTAGCTATGGTTAATCTCTGATCTAACGATAATAATTTTATCGCTTCGCCTGTAAATTCAATAAAATGATTTAATACTTCATCATTATTAAAATAACCGCAGAGTGAAATTATTACATCTTTGCCGGTAACACCTTGCTGCAATTCCCCAATTAAATTAACTTTTGCAACGGGTGGAATTTGCCACCAGGTTTTTCCAATTGACCATAAAGCCGCAGCATCTGTTCTTACTACCGGCGTACCAAGGCATCCGATACCGCCGTACATATTTGAATGACTATCCGAAGCAACAACCATTGTACCCGGCCATGCATAACCTTCTTCAATCATAATTTGATGTCCTATTCCTCGTCCGGCAGGATAAAAATCGGCACCCATCAATTTTGAGAATTCTTCAATTTTTCTGTATTTCGTTAAGTTTTTTTCACTTTTATCTTGGATATTATGATCTAATGTGTGTACTACTTGATGGGGATTTGCAAATTTTGAAGCGCCGATTTTTTTGAATTTTGGAATTACAGCACCTGTATTATCGTGGGTCATAACATAAGCAGGTTGAATATATAAAAAGTCGTTGGAATGAACTTTTTGGTTTTCGGGTAAATTTACTGCAAATTGCTGTACAATTTTTTCAACTCTATTTTGTGGCATTTTTACTCCGGATTTTAAATATAATTAAATAACTTGCTCATTCATATCATCAATGTTTGTCATAATTTCATTGCATCTTTAAACGGTTCAAAGCTGACGAAATCGGCATGATGAACAATAATAGATTCTACAGTTCTTTTCCCGGTATCTCCTTCTTTTGAATGCGTACCGATAATATGCTGTACTTCTGCGGGTAAATCGAATCTATCTGCAATTGATAGACCGCTAAAAGGATGTCGGACAAGTTTACCTTGTTTACCGGTAGATAGCTTACCGTCAAGCAATTCATATTCCAATAATTTACCCACATCAATTAAAATGGCGCCGGCGATAAGATAATCCATATTTATTTTTATTTCATCGCCGAAATTTTTCTGCATTATTTTTGCCATTTCAACGGCGAGTTGGACTGTAGTTTTTTTATGATTCAAAAATGAAATATTACAATTATCAAGAAGCAAAGAAAATGGTATTTTATCTAAATCATCGGGATTTAACATACTTTTTTCAAATGCATAAACCCAGCAACTAATCACCTTGTTTTTTAATTCTTCATCTTTAATCCATTGAACTTCAGTCCAAATGGCTTCTATTTTATCTCTAATCATTTCCAATCCATTATTATTTTTTTATTTATTTTAATTTAATTTTCACCAATAAAAATAATGAGAACTTATTTTAATTAAGGGGGTGGAATAAAGTAAGTTATCGAATTACAACTCCTAAATAACAGTTATTTATTCTTGTATTATATGCAAGTTATTCTATTCCACCCCCTAAAGCATCGAAATAATTGCATCCGTCATCTCTTGAGTAGTACAAGCACCCTTTTCAAATACATCTGCTCCGCCTTTAAGTTTCATCATATCGTACGCTTTAACTTTTCCTTCTTCAATTACTTTGCTTATTGCAGTTCTAATTTGTGCGGCTTTTTCATTTTCACCAATATGATCAAGCATCATACAAGTACTGAGAATCATTGCGATTGGGTTTACTATTGAAGGATTAAGCTTCTCGTATTTTGGAGCGGAACCGTGTGTAGGTTCAAAAACCGCAACTTCGTCGCCAATATTAGCACTGCAGGCAAAACCCAATCCGCCAACAAGTCCGGCAAAGCCGTCGCTAATAATATCCCCGAACATATTCCCGGCAATAATAACTCCGTAGTTTTCAGGATTTTTAGTAAGCCACATCATTTGAGCGTCGATATTTGTTTCCCACAGGTCAATATGCGGATAATCTTTAGCAATTTGACGAGCTTCCTTTCGCATCATACCTGAAGTTTCCCTTAGTACATTTGGCTTTTCACATACCGTTACATTTGAGTAGCCGAATTTATCGGCATAAGAAAAAGCTGCTTTTATTATTCGCCTTACTGCCGGACGTGTAAATATTCTGCTTGATATTGCAATATTTTCATTCGGAATATTTTGAAAATTTTTCATTTTCGGATGCGTGTCAAATGCCTTGCGTACTTCATCAGGCGGATTTGTCCATTCAACACCGCTGTATAACCCTTCCGTATTTTGCCTGAATATAACGGCATCAACCATCGGTTCTTCAAAACCATCTTTACTTCTTCTTATAAAATTTAAAGGATTTCCTTTAAATGATTTTGTGGGTCTGATACAAATATCTAAATTAAAATGCTGTCTCAAACCGACAATAGGGCTAAAATACACAAAGCCTTTACCTTGCAGAGATTGATCTAATTCTCTAACGGCAACATCTTTAGGCTTACTTGTTATTGCACCGAATAATCCGATTTTATGTTTTTCTAAAAGGTCAATTGTTTTCTGCGGAAGTGCATTACCTTCTTTTTTCCA